>NZ_JAVRBY020000018.1:0-117172 GCF_034531035.1 Nostoc sp. DedQUE02
TCTCTACACGAGTCTCTTCCGATCTCTGTTTGAGGGTGTTGTCATGTGAAGCAGAAACGGCTGTTTTTCCATCTGGGGCGATGGCTACTGCACTTACCGAGTCGTTATGACCAGTTAGGGTAGAGATTTCCTTTCCTGTCTGTAGATCCCACTGTTTGAGGGTGTTGTCATGTGAAGCAGAAACGGCTGTTTTTCCATCTGGGGCGATGGCTACTGCACTTACCGAGCCGTTATGACCAGTCAGGGTACGTAGTAAGCTGCCGCCTGGAGTGGTTAAGCTGGCTGTAATGGGGCGAAATCTAGGAATTTCACTTTTACTTTGTGCTGCATCTGCCAAAATTTGCTGAATTTCTGGTTGGGGAAAACTCTGCAACCTTCCCCATAATTGTCCTACTAATTGGGTTTGGTCTTTATTCAAAACATGGGCTGATAACTGTAGCGCACGTTGAATGAATTTCAGGGTTTTGACTTGTTCGGTTTCTAGTTTTTCGTCTTCTTCTAACTTCTCTAATATTTCCGGTTCTTCAATTAAGGCATAATCCCTAACTAGGGCTTCTATTCCAAATTTGGAATATTGATTTTTTAAAGAAATAAAATCAAAATCAGTGAGAGTTTGATAATAAATTACTGAGTTCCCCGCCTTTAATTGTTTTTCAGGATACTGGCCTAGAAATAAACTTTTAAATTCATCAGTTTTTAAGGCTAATTTATTGGCAAGTCCGCCCATTTTATGCTATCTCCTTTGCCATATAATTAGCCATACTCTTATTAACCTCTCTAAACAGTTTTCGATTGTTATCGAATTTATCTTGTCCTTTGAGAAATTCCAGAAAACTACGATGATAAATACTATAGTAAGTTTTTCGTTCTTCTTCATGTACTTTCGGTGTTACATACTCAATCCAATCATTTAACACCGATTTCACATCATATTCATCCTCATCAAGAATTTCTGCAATCATATTTAGAGATATTGGCTCACCTCTTTCTACCAATATGTACAGTATTTTTACCTTCTTTTCATTGGATTCATTATCCATCCCTATCCGATTCCAATAACTCGTATAATAATCATGAAGACCTTGTGGTAATCCTTTTAAAGTTAAATCATTATATTTACCTTCAGAGATTCCGGGTAACAGATAGCGCAAATATATAAAATTATTTTCACTCTTTACAGCTATTTCCTGAGTAAAATTATCCTCTGAAATATTGCGCTCATTAATCCAAATTCTTAATTTATGATCGTTCTGCAAAAACAAGTAAATATACTCTTTGACATCTTCTCGATTCAAAACTGTAAAATCACTTTTTGTCAAATCTAATTCATCTACAGGAGTATCTGGAGACAAATTTAAACGTTTTGTTTTTTGGTTATAAGGTCTTCTAGTCAGTAAAAAATAGACTCCATCGGGAAGATTTTGTGGTAAATCTAAAAGATTACTATTTCCTTCTTGTTCTACTTCATCTAGTGCATCAACAACAATGACAAGTTTTTGTCCTTTTAGTTCTTCACTGGCTTTTTGCAATAAAGTCCTTAAATCGGCATTTTCAGCATTTTGGAGGGAATAACGCTTAATTAACTGTTGACGAATACTTGCTAAAAATTTTTCTGGTTTGTTGCGTCCTTCTGCGAAAACATTAAAATAACAAGGAACCTTAGTAGCTAAAACATATTTAGCAGCGATCGCACTTTTACCCATCCCTGCATCCCCAACCACAGTAAAATAACCTTTGGGTTGAGTGGTAAAGAATTTTTGAATAGCCTTGAACACAAAATCACGACCGCAAAATAAGCGAGTTTTTTCAAACATTAAGGCTTTAAACTCTTTGGGATAAACATCTAAATTCCAATCTGGATAAGGCTGATATCGTGATGCTCTCGTTTGTTTAGCGATTGTAATAAAAACTTCACCAAATTCTTCTAATTCACCCAAAAAGTTAATTTTAGCATCGATTATCTGGGTTTTTAGTTCGTTATTTTGATGAATAAATTCTTTTGTTTTATCTTTAAATTTAACAGGATCATTATTACTGTAAGCATCCCAAAAATAATCTTTAATTACTTTCTCTTTAAACAGGTTTAAAATTGCTTCTGGCTTAAATACTCCATATTTTACTAGAGCGTGAACATAAACAGTATCAACATCATCAGGAATTTGCGTAGGATTGAGTTTTAATTCTTGTAAAATTTTGATAACAGCTTCGTTTTTTTGAGCTTGTTTGATGATTAGTTGACCAGCTTGTAAAGCAGATTTTTGAATTTGAGGAGCATGTTTTTTAATTATGGGAGCAATCACTGAAGTAATAGCGATAAAATCTATCATAATTTATTACCGAAAAATTATTTTTTTACTAGTCGCATCGGAGCTAACTATACAGTTAATACTGTTGATTAGTAGTATGGATGTAATATTACTTATTTAAGTAACTGGGATTAGTGTTATTAGATGCGATCGCCTCCTCCCCGTCTACCCATACACAATTATTATTAAGGAGATTTTGAGTATTTTAACTGATTGACAAAAGGCAATTTATCTTAAAATCTCACCGATGGGCTACGCCTACGCATTTGCTATTTCGGCGTACCCATTTGTTATTTCGGCGTACTCATTTGTTATTTCGGCGTACTCATTTGCTATTTCGGAGTACTCATTTGCTATTTCGGCGTACTCATTTGTTATTTCGGCGTGCCCATAACGCACCCTACTGGCGAATGGCACTTACTTAAGGGAACTCCAAGAAATAAATTATCCAATATTGTGGGGTGGGCATTTTGCCCGCCCTATGGACTGGGCGGGCGAGACGCCCACCCCACAAGAATTAATTAGATATTTTTTTATTTGGAAGTTCCTAAGCGGGATTTAGATCCCCGACTTCTTCAAAAAGTCGGGGATCTGAGCACCAACTTTATATAACTTCTAACTTCTCAAGTTCACGCCGAATTTTTCCACCAAGGCTTCGCGGACTTTATTGTGTACTGGTTCAACTTCAGCCTCAGTCAAAGTACGATCGCTAGCCCGATAAATTAACCGGAATGCTAAACTCCGTTGTCCTTCGGGGACATTTTCACCCCGATATTCATCAAATAATTCCACAGATTCGAGCAAATCTTTACCCGCTTTGGTAATTACTTTTTCAATTTCGGAAACTGAGATTTTCACGGGTGCGAAAAAGGCGATGTCGCGATCGCTAGCTGGATAGGTAGAATAAGGCTGGAATGTGGGAATGAGAACTTCATCTTCTCCCAGAGAATCTAAAAGCACATCTAGATCCAACTGAAAAACATAAACGGAATCTGGTAAACCTTTTTCTCGCCGCAGTTGGGGATGGAGTTGCCCAAAAATGCCCAGTCTGTTACCCCGAATCCACAGGGAAGCGGTGCGTCCTGGATGTAAGCGATCGTCGCGGCGATCAGGTTGAAATTCGATTTGCAAACTCAGTTGCCGAAATACACTTTCTAAAATACCTTTGGCTTCAAACCAGGTGATGGGTTCTTCGCGTCCACTTTTTGACCATTTACCAAGGGTGCGATCGCCTCCGATAATTCCCGCCAGGGCTTCTGTTTCTTGCAAACCTTCTTCTTCTCGCCAGAAAATCTGCCCGATTTCAAAGCCGTTGAGCGCACCATTACCCTGCTCTAAATTATATTGAAAAGCATCAATTAATCCAGATATCAAATCGGTTCGCAGCGCTGAATATTCGACAAATAAGGGATTGGACAGGACTATATTTCTGTCTTCTCCTGGTTTGACTAAAGAATAGTGAATTAATTCTGTCAATCCTTCAGCCCGGAGGAAAGCTCGTAATTTGCGAATCACTTCCTCATCTAAAGGCAGATAGCCAGCTTCCGCTTTTTCTGGTAAGGTATCGCAGAATTTGTTGTAACCATAAAGACGGGCGATTTCTTCAATTAAATCAATTTCGCGCTCTAAGTCGCGGTAACGATAAGGCGGTACGGAAACTGACCACGTAGGTTGATGGCTGCTATCTTCTCTTGAAGAAGTTAACTGACATCCTAATGCAGTTAGGATGCGCTCAACGTCTTGTTTTTGCAGTTCACCTGTGTCTTCTCCTAAATCTATCGGCCCCAATATCTGATTAACTCGTTCTAAACGCAGGGTGATAGAACGACTCCAGGTAGACGGGTCGGGGCGGGTGTCGGCAATTTCTTGCTGGACTATAATTCCACTCGCTAATTCGCTAATTAAGGATAAGGCGCGGCGATTGGCTATTTCCAACTCAGCTCGGTTAATTCCCCGTTCGTATCTGCCAGAAGCCTCACTTCTTAACCCAACACTGCGGGAAGAACGGCGAATTGCCACGGAATCAAATAAAGCTGCTTCTAAAACTAGACTTTGAGTACCTTGATGGACTTCTGTTTCTTCTCCACCCATGACTCCCGCCAGGGCAACGGGTTTTTCGTTAGCGGTGATTAACAAATTTTGGGTTGATAGGGTGCGAGTTTGTCCATCCAGGGTTTTGAGCGATTCTCCATTATTGACGAAGCGAACACCAATTGTTAAATTTTCGCTATTTGCAACAGATTTTAGGCGATCGCCATCAAAGGCGTGCAGTGGTTGTCCCCATTCCAACAAAACGTAGTTAGTAATATCCACCACATTACTAATAGGACGTACCCCAGCCGCCCGCAAACGCTGTTGCAACCATTCGGGAGATGGAGCAATTTTCACCTGTTCAATTACCGTACCGATATATGCAGGACAAGCTTGGGTATCGGCAATTTTTAAAGCTAAATTTCCGGCATTTTTGGGAATAGATACTTCAGCAGGTTCAGGAATGCTCAACTTTCCACCAGTTAAAGCTGCTACTTCTCTGGCTACACCTACCATACTTAGGGCATCAGCGCGATTGGCAGTTGCAGTTAAGTCTAAAATTACATCATCTAAACCCAACAATGGACGCACATCACTACCCAACGGTAAATTTTCCTGGGTAAAAATATGGATTCCGTCTACATCGGTGGGCAAACCGAGTTCCTTTAAAGAACAAATCATCCCCTGAGATGGGACACCACGGAGTTTTGCAGGTTTAATTTTTAAATCAATTTTAGGTAAGTAAGTACCCGTAGTTGCCACAGGCACATAGATATCTGCCTTCACATTGGCAGCGCCACAGACAATATTTAAAGTTTCACCTGTACCGATATCCACTTGGCAAACACTCAATTTATCGGCATTGGGATGGGGTTGACGCTCAAGCACTTTGCCGATCACCACGCCATTTGCCCAAGTGCGGCGGTCTTCAATCTCTTCAACCTCAAACCCCGCCATTGTCAGGGTTTCGGCTAATTCTTCTGGACTAAGTTTTATCTCTACTAGTTCGCGCAGCCAATTTAGAGAAATACGCATGGAGTGTGCTTGTTTTAGGAATCGTCTTTTGCTCTTATTTTAGGGTGTCTACTAGCGATCGATGGCTACTCATCCCGCAAGGCGTACCCTTTCACTTGAACAATCCTACTACGTTAGACTGACAGAACAACCTTTGTTGCTAATCTTTTCTTGGTGTCTTAGCTTCTGTGAATGTGGGAGATATGTTTGAGGCAACTAGATACACTAGCCTGCTTATTGCCACGAGTTTTTTAATCCTGCAAAGAAGTTAACAGCATTAGCGATCGCAGAGCTTGAATCTTCAAAACTCGATCAAACCTGATAAATAATATTTTCTTAAATACACTACAAAAATTCTGCTTCACTCTTTTTGTAGTGTAATTGCATTGTATTGTAGTACTCAATAGAGGTAAATTTGCCCTGTTTAAGCCGAAAAATATTGCTAAAACTGCCTCGAAAGCATTCACCACAAAAATTATCGGGCAATTTTGCTGAAATCTGCCTGCACAATATCAAAAGAATGGCCAATCTAATCTAAATTTTGTTCATTTGCAATGTAAATCTTATTTTATTACGATTACAAACAACGACTCGATAAACGAACTTTAACTGATACCAATAATCCTGTTAAATCAACTGATCGGATCTGTTGGCGGTGACACAGTGCATTAATTGGTGTTAGTACCTCTTGTGCTAACTAAGCTTTAATTACCCTGTGTCCACTGTCTCTTAAAAAACTATTGATTAACTCCAACTGAGAAGGAGCATCTTCGACAACTCAAAATATTGCCATATTGATTTATCCTCACTACCTCAAAGTCGTTAGATTTATCGTTAATTTAAGCCAAATGCATGAAAACTATTTTCAGTAATTCGGCGCGGGTAAACGGTTTAGTCAGATATCCAGATGCCCCGACCAATTTCGCTTTTACTTTGTCTACAATTCCTTTACTCCCAGTGACAAAGATGATCGGAGTCTTTTTAAATATGGAATTATTTCGTATAATCCGACACAACTCATAACCATCAATTCCTAGCATATTTAAATCTAGCAAAATTAAGTCTGGTTTGTGCCTTATAATTGACAAAACAGCTTTTAGTGGATCATTGATAGTCACTACAGAAAAATTTTCATTTTCTAAGAAATAACTGAT
Organism: Nostoc sp. DedQUE02; assembly: GCF_034531035.1. Taxonomy (NCBI): domain Bacteria; kingdom Bacillati; phylum Cyanobacteriota; class Cyanophyceae; order Nostocales; family Nostocaceae; genus Nostoc; species Nostoc sp. DedQUE02. The sequence continues at coordinate 6,506 of NZ_JAVRBY020000018.1, forward strand.
TTCTTTAAGAATTGTCGGGCTATCATCTACAGAAACAATTTTGTGGACTTTTTGTGCCGTTACAGTAGCAGCCGTTACTCTTTGGGAGGCAGAATTTATGTTATTTGATATTGTTGGTTCCTGAATGTTTTCTTCTAAAGGGCTAGAAATCTGTGGTAATTGCTGAACAGGGGCTATATTTTCTTCAGAAATACTTGGGTAAGAGTTAACACTAATAGTTGGTTTTTCTTTCGTGTCAACTAACTCTGGAATTAATTTTGAGAAAAGCGTAGGCGTAGCCGGTCGTAGAACTCGCTCTTCAAAAATCCTTGGTAATTTATCAAATGGTGGATCGGGTTCATGCAAGATAATCGTACCCTTAAGGATGTAAGGGTATAAATTGCGAGCCAATTGGATCTCATCTTGATTCAAAATTGCAGCTAGATGACACAGGCTAAAACCCTTCATCCAATTAGTTAAATCTGGCTGAAGTTTTGGTAAATCTTGGTTCTCAATTTTGCTGTTCATCAACAGGTATGGACGTTGATATGGAGAAGAAATTTGAGGAACAAAAGCCTGCCAACTCTGTAATCTTGCTTGGCAACGTTCTAAAATTTTTTCTACATCTAGGCGGCAAATTTTAGGCATTCTATTAAGTGGCTCTACTAATTCATAAGTACCTTCTTGAATGAGTAAAAATGATTCAATCACATCTTTAACTAATTCTTGAACCAGCACTGCTGCTTGTGTAGAATGTAGATGTTGTTGACTAACCAGCCAGGATATAGCCTGATATTCAGGAGGATGGCTTCTGGAATTATTTTCATCTTCGATTAACTGACTGTGTGAATCAGGTTCAAACATCAGCCTTACTTGAACACGAACCTCATTGCTAAGGAGCGGAATTTGGTGGCTAAGACGACGCAAATGGCGTTCTAGTCGATCAAAAGGTTCCACTGAATGGGTAGCGTAAGTTATTTTTCCCTGTTCTAAGTAAATCGCCCAAGAAACTGAATTACTCAATACTTGTAAATAAGTACTGTCGGAGCAATTGGATAATTGTCTTAATAAACTTAGAGGACGTAGTTTGGTGAATGTACCTGAGTTATTCATATTTTTCAAGTTTTTTGCGGAATCAACAACCGAACATTTGTAGATGAAAATATCAGCTATGAATTATTTTCTTCTTTGTAATATTTCTCTAAGCACAAATTATTTCTTTAAAAATATGTACATATATTAAAAACTATAAGTTTTATCACCAATTTGTTACATTGGGCACGTCCTACTTAATTTATCTTAAAAAACAAGGAGTGAGTAGGAATAAAAGCAAACCATTATCATGGCTAGATTAACAGTAGATGTTAGTTGCTTCTAGGCTTTACTCACCACTGACAACTCTTGGATGAAGACCTTAATAATGAAGTTTATTTATGCCCACTTACTTCTAGAGGTAAATTTGATTCTATGTTCGCGTAGTTACACTGCTATACTTCTAAAGTTAATGAGCTTAATTATGGTGAATAACTTTTCTTTAAAGGAACGATTCTTCTACATAAAATCTTTAAAAACTTATCTAGGAAAGTTTACGTATTTATTGTACTGTAGGTTTAAGGGATATAAATTTTTGGTAGATCCATTACAACAGGTAACGCTGGGTTTTGATAAACTCTTTTTTGCTAAACTAAACTGTACTCAAGTTCATCTTAAATATATAGAGAACTTCATGAAAATAATTTGTTTAATAAAGATTAGAGCATCTACCACTAGACACTATATTCTATAAGTCGCCGAAGCGGCTGGAATTATATACTCTGAGCAAAGGGAAATAAAGCTTTGAATTTTAACATAACACAAAAAGTTATGCATGATACATTAAGACTTGATGAAGTAGTAGAATTTGCTGAGAACCCAGAACCACGTTGTCCTTGTGTACTTTTACTAGACACATCTGGGTCGATGCAAGGAGATCCGATTGAAGCTTTAAATCAAGGTTTACTAAGCTTAAAGGATGAATTAGTCAAAAACTCCTTAGCTGCAAGACGGGTGGAAGTGGCGATCGTCACTTTTGATAGTAATATTAATGTAGTACAAGACTTTGTGACTGCCGATCAATTCAATCCGCCGATTTTGACAGCACAGGGCTTGACTACGATGGGTGCGGGAATTCATAAAGCTTTGGACATAATTCAAGAGCGGAAATCTCAGTATCGTGCCAATGGGATTGCTTACTATCGTCCTTGGGTATTTATGATTACGGATGGAGAACCACAAGGCGAGTTAGAGCATGTGGTAGAGCAAGCATCACAGCGCCTACAGGGAGATGAAGCAAACAAGCGTGTAGCATTTTTTACAGTGGGTGTAGAAAATGCGAATATGACGCGTTTAAATCAAATAACTGTACGTACTCCTCTAAAGCTCAAAGGATTAAATTTTATTGAGATGTTTGTTTGGCTCTCAACAAGTATGTCAGCTGTTTCTCATTCCCAAGTGGACGAACAGGTAGCACTACCGCCGATTGGTTGGGGGACTGTTTAATTAAAATTGCAGCTTGATGTTTACACAGCTGGCTGCTAGCAAAAATATATGAACATATCAAAACAGATTGCTCAATGGCGGATTGTGGCTGCGTCTGTATGTGGTACAAGTCACTTAAAAAACAATCAATTATGTCAGGATGCTCATCATTGGCAGATATTGTCAGATAATGTTTTAGTGGCGGCGGCGGCAGATGGCGCAGGTTCTGCAAGTCTTGGGAAGGTGGGAGCGATGGTTGCTGTGGAGACAGCAATAGAAAACATTTCCACTAAAGGGCTGACTCGAAAAAGTTTGAGTGATGATGCTTATGTGCGATCGCTTTTAAATGATGCCATATTAGCCGCCAAAAACGCTGTGGAAGCTGAGGCAGCTACTTCTGACAAACAGCCTCAAGATTTAGCAACTACCTTAATTATGCTGGTAGCCACACCAGAAGTTGTCGCTGTGGTACAGATAGGTGATGGTTTGGCAGTAGCAAAAGATCATCTGGGCAACCTACTGGCATTAACTATGCCTGATAGCGGTGAATACATCAACCAAACCACTTTTTTAACTTCGCCCAGCGCTTTAGAAACAGCGCAGATGAGATTATGGCGCACAGACATAGTAAATGTTGGTATCATCACCGACGGACTACAAATGCTGGCCTTAAATATGGTTGTTGGCGAACCTCACAAACCGTTCTTTTTTCCCCTGTTTGAATTTGTAGCCAATACCGAGGATAAGACAGTAGCCAAGGAGCAGTTAGTAAAATTTTTACGCTCAGAGCGGATTACGCAACGCACCGATGATGATTTAACACTTATTATAGCCGCATTCAACGACTCGTAAGCAATAAATCTACAGGTTTCACATCTTAAAATAACTCCCGTTAGCGGTAATTTCATTATGCAGGTACTACGTTGTTCCCCTAGAAAAGAAATCCTCAGTCTCAATGTCAGTTTGGGACGTGGCGGTGAAGCTTGCGTTTATGCAGTGCCATCCGATAACGACTTAGTGGCGAAGATTTATCACAAACCAACCACTGCCCATGCTGATAAACTCCAGGCGATGCTTGCCAACCCGCCAGAAAACCCTACAGCAAGTTTAGGGCATATCTCTATCGCTTGGCCAGAGGATTTATTACGGGCGGCAGATGGCAAAAATAGCGTTCTAGGGTTTTTGATGCCCCGTATTCAGGGGATGCGTCCAATCATCGACTTTTACAACCCCAGAACCCGTCGCCAACACTGCCCCCTATTCAACTATCAGTACCTGCTCCGCACGGCTCGTAACCTGGCGGCGGCTTTTGCAGCTTTGCACGCCAGTGGATATTGTATTGGTGATGTGAACGAGTCCAATATCCTCGTCAGTGACACCGCACTGGTGACTTTGATAGACACAGATTCTTTCCAAGTACCCGACTTAAATAATAATCTTGTCCATCGTTGCCTAGTAGGAAAACCAGAGTTTACGCCACCAGAACTACAGAATAAAACTTTTGCCCAGCACGATCGCGAAATCTCTCACGATTTATTTGGGTTAGCGGTGCTGGTATTTCAACTCTTAATGGAAGGCACGCACCCATTTTCGGGGATTTTTCAAGGTGCGATTGAACCACCACCCTACGAAGCTCGCATTGCATCGGGTCATTTCACTTACAGCCAAAAGCGCTACGTACCCTACCTGCCAACACCTATTGCACCCCCTTGGGAAATTCTTCATCCCAGCCTACAAGAACTATTCATTCGTTGTTTTGAAGAGGGTCACAGCAACCCCCAACTGCGTCCCAGTGCCCAAACTTGGCTCTCAGCCATCGCTGAAGCCGAAGATTCCCTGATTACCTGCACGACAAATCCCCAGCATCGCTACAACAACCACATGCGTAGCTGTCCGTGGTGTGAACGTACCGTGCGATTAGGTGGACGCGACCCCTTTCCATCACATCGGGCTATAGAAGCTAGAGAACATTTACAACCGCGAATCAAACCGAGAAAGCGCTACACTCAGACCCCGCATTTTCCACAGCGAGGGATGTCACCGCAGCTAGCTAATTATTGGCAACCAATAATTACCCCCAATGGTACATCTTATAAACCTTCCAAAAAATCAAAGTTGTACCCAATTATTTGTTGCTTACTAGGTTTTGGTTTATTGGGATATGCGGACTTAATGATTAAATTTACTCAGCCGTTGGTTTCCCAAAACGCTTACACCCAGCAAACAATCAAATCTCCCAAGACAAATAACAAACTCAGCTTCGCTGATTCTTATGAGCAAGGTTATATTGCTTATAAAGATCGAGACTATGACAAAGCAATTGTCAACTTTAGCGAAGCAATTGAACAAGAACCCACACATGCCAGAGCAATTGTAAATCGGGGCAATGCCCGCTATAACCTGAAAGACTACGAAGGAGCAGTAGTAGATTATAGCCAAGCTCTGAAAATCAATCCTAATCAAATCAAAGCTCTGGTAAATCGGGGCAATGCCCGCTATATGCTTGCTGAATATAGCAATGATCCTGATAAAGAATATAACCAAGCGATCGCAGATTATAATCGAGCCATCGGTCTGGATAATAATGAAATCGAAGCTTATATCAGACGAGGGATTGTCCGCGCCCAAATGGCCAAATACAGTGGAGAATCTCAACAAGCTTACAAAAAAGCGATCGCAGATTTTACTCACGCCATAAAACTTAATCTATCCAAAGCTGAAGCTTACTTTCAGCGAGGTGTTGTCTATTATCAAATTGCTCAATATAGCAGCAATTATGAGCAAGAATATAACCAAGCGATCGCTGACTTTAACCAAGCATTAACCCTAAGCCCCAGACTAGCAAAAGCATATCTCAAACGAGGTATGGTTCGCTATGAACTAGCGCAATATGGCGGTAGGGAATCTAACAAAAACCAGGCGAAAGCTGTCGAAGATATACAGGCATCTGCCAAAATATTTCTTGAGCAAGATGACATGGATAATTATCAACAAGCACTCAGTAATATGTGTGTAGTCATCGAAAACAAATGCGATCCTTTATTTCAAGGCTCAAGTAATAGGGAAAAAACTAACTAGAAACAAGTAAGTTTTGTTACTAGCATATTATTGGTTTGAATCGAAAAAAATCAAGCCTGACTAGGGTTAGCGCCAGCTAGCCCTAGTTATTTTATAGGTGATATTTTGCTTTTATTGATGTAATTTTTTTCTGTATTTATAGATATTCATAGAGCTTTTATATAGAAAAGATTTTAATTTATCTTACCTTTATAATTTCACCGGAAATTACAGTTAGATTATTGACGGAGAAACAGAAATCAGAAATACATTTTTCTCCCTTTAAGTGCATCCTCTTCATCTCGAAAAAGTCGAATAATCATATCCCTACAAATCTCCGAGGTAATTGCATGAAAGCGGTGATTTTGGCTGGAGGTCTTGGTACACGCCTCAGTGAAGAAACCAGTGTTAGACCCAAGCCGATGGTTGAAATTGGTGGTAAGCCAATTCTCTGGCACATAATGAAAACTTACTCAGCCCACGGCATTAATGACTTTATTATTTGTTGTGGTTACAAAGGTTACATAATTAAAGAGTATTTTGCTAACTACTTTTTACACATGTCAGATGTTACCTTTGATATGCGATTTAACCAGATGAACGTGCATTCTGGTTATGCTGAACCCTGGCGTGTCACCTTAGTCAATACGGGTGATAATACAATGACAGGCGGACGCTTAAAGCGAATCAGCGAACATCTTGGTAATGAAACTTTTTGCTTTACTTATGGCGATGGTGTCAGTAATATTAATATCACCGAGCTAGTTAACTTTCACAAACAACAAAATAGCTTAGGAACACTTACAGCCGTTCAGCCAGCCGGACGTTTTGGTGCTATTTCTTTAGGACATGAGCAAACCAAAATCACCAGCTTTCGGGAAAAACCAGAAGGTGATGGTGCTTGGATTAATGGCGGTTATTTTGTGTTAGAACCAGAAGTAATCAACTTAATTGCTGATGACTCTACGGTATGGGAACAAGAGCCATTAGAAAAGCTAGCTGATATGGAACAGCTATCAGCTTTCAAGCATGATGGATTTTGGCAACCAATGGATACTTTACGCGATAAAAACTATCTCGAAGGACTGTGGAAAAACAACCAAGCTCCTTGGAAGGTATGGTAAGGGGACTGGGGATTGGGAAGATTTGAATGAAGATTCATATCCAAACCAAATCTTACTCATATTTTCTTACCCAGTACCCAGTACCCAGTATCCAATCCCAAATAACTTTATAGATTTACTGTAATTTGAAGTGCGATAATACTAATGTATGATTTTGCGATTATCGGTGGGGGAATAGTTGGACTCTCGACAGCGTTGGCTTTAGGAAAACGCTATCCCAATGCGCGTATTTTAGTACTAGAAAAAGAGAGCCAATGGGCATTTCACCAAACTGGCAATAATAGCGGGGTGATTCATTCTGGTATTTACTACAAGCCAGGGAGTTTCAAAGCTAAATTTTGTCGTGATGGTTCTCGTTCAATGGTAGAATTTTGCCAAGAGCATGGAATTGACCATGAAGTTTGTGGTAAGGTAATTGTTGCAACTGAAAAACAAGAACTACCACGCTTAGAAAATCTCTACCAACGCGGCTTAGACAATGGCATAGGAGTCCAGAGAATCAGCCCCGAAGAAGTCAAGGAAATTGAACCTCACGTAAAATGTGTAGGTGGAATTCGGGTATTCTCAACTGGCATTGTTAATTACAAGCAAGTCTGTTTGAAATATGCCCAGCTAATTCAACAGCAGGGCGGGGATTTGCACCTGAATACAAAAGTCCTGAAAATCTCTCCAAGTGGTAAAAATCAGGTATTGGAAACAAACAAAGGTAACTTTGAAACCCGCTTTGTAATTAATTGTACTGGATTGCATAGCGATCGCACCGCCAAACTAGGTCAAGTTGAACCCCAAGCCAAAATTGTCCCATTCCGGGGAGAATATTACGAACTCACCCCAGAAAAACGCCATCTAGTCAAAACACTAATTTATCCAGTACCCAATCCAGATTTTCCCTTCCTGGGTGTCCACTTTACCCGGATGATTGATGGTAGCGTCCATGCAGGGCCAAACGCCGTTCTATCGCTCAAACGCGAAGGTTACAAAAAAACCGACTTTGATTTACGGGATTTTCTGGAAGTCATCACCTATCCCGGTTTTTGGAAGTTAGCAGCCAAACACGCTGATGAAGGCATCCAAGAAATCATTCGTTCCTTTAGCAAAGCAGCCTTCACCAGAAGTTTGCAAAAACTAATTCCCGAAGTCCAAGCAGAAGACTTAGTTCCCACCCATGCAGGAGTTCGCGCTCAAGCCTTAATGAACGATGGCAAGCTTGTAGACGACTTTTTGATTGTTTCTGGTCAAAACTCGATTCATGTTTGCAATGCTCCTTCTCCTGCGGCCACATCTTCTCTAGAAATCGGCAAAGCGCTTGTGGCAGAAATTCCCCAACTTTCGCATCTAGAAAGTGTAGTCACTGCATAGATATCATAGTTATTATTTCCGGGACTACTGAATTAAGGGATGAATCTTGTATAGTGGGCATCTTTGCCAACTTGGAAATACAAGGGACGGGTAAGATATCCATCCCACAAGAATAAAAGTGTAGTGCATCAATTAAGAACCGCTATATAGCGCTGCTACCCAATGGGTTAGTCGGCAAACTGTGTAATGAGTGTTAGCCGATATATAGATAGCGCTTCTGGGTTGAGTCTAATGACCTAACCCCCAACCTCTTCCCTACAAGGTAAGGGGAGCAAGATTCAAAGCCTCTCTCCGCTTCGGAGAGAGGTTTGAAGAGAGGTCAAGATTGCATACAAACGAAAAATATAGCGGTTCCCTCTTGGATGCAACACCCAATAGGGCGAACATCTGTGCGCCCCTAATTTAACTCATCAATACAAAGGAATTAACCACAATGAAAATATTAGTAACTGGCACAGAAGGCTATTTAGGTTCACTATTACCACCTCTGTTAATTGAACGGGGACATGAAGTTATTGGTCTAGATACCGGGTTCTATAAAGTTGGTTGGCTATACAACGCTAATGGGGTGACACCCAAAACCCTCAACAAAGATATCCGCAACATCACCCCTGATGATTTGGAAGGTATTGAAGCAATAGTTCACATGGCGGAACTCTCCAACGACCCAGCCGGACAATTAGCACCAAATATTACCTATGAAATTAATCATGTAGGTTCAGTTCGTCTAGCTAGTCTGGCTAAGGCTATGGGTGTGCGTCGCTTCGTATATATGTCTTCGTGCAGCGTCTACGGTGTTGCTACCGCAGGTGATGTCACAGAAGAATCCCCAGTTAATCCCCAAACAGCCTACGCAGAATGCAAAACTCTCGTAGAAAGAGATGTCGCACCACTTGCTGACGATGACTTCTCTCCCACCTTTATGCGGAATGCTACAGCCTTTGGTGCTTCTCCCAGAATGCGCTTTGATATTGTTTTAAACAACTTAGCAGGGTTGGCATGGACTAGCAAACAAATCAAAATGATTAGTGATGGTACACCTTGGCGGCCATTAGTCCACGCATTGGATATTTGCAAAGCAATAGTCTGCACCTTAGAAGCACCACGGGACATTGTACATAACCAAATCTTCAATGTCGGAGATACAGCGAATAATTATCGCGTCAAAGAAATCGCGGAAATTATTGCTGATATTTTCCCTGATTGTAAATTGTCCTTTGGTGATAATGGCGCAGATAACCGCAGCTATCGCGTATCCTTCGAGAAAATCAACACAATCCTACCTGGATTTAAATGTGATTGGAATGCCCAACTTGGTGCTCAACAGCTATTTGATTTATTTAGTCAAATACACATGGCTGAAGATACTTTCTTGTTTAGAGGATTTACTCGCTTAAAACAATTAGAGTATCTAATTCGTACCGAGCAAATTGACAAAAATTTCTTCTGGAATAAAAAGTAGCTATTGGCTATTAGTATGTAAATCAAGAATTTAATCATCTGGATTGTTCGGAGTTTATGCTTTAGCAATCAAGTGCAAACTCCGAACCCATGAAAGAGATATACATACTAATAGCAGCCCAAAAAAGTTTTTTTCGACTTATTTTCTCCATCAAATTATTTGCAATCAGTGAGTTGAAGTTTATGGCGATCGCAAAATGTCGTTTTAGTGGTCTACCTCTGCATCAAACCTTTATTGATCTAGGAATGTCACCTTTAGCCAATGCTTATCTTAGAGCAGAGCAGCTAAATAATGCCGAAAAATTTTATCCTCTCCACGCTTATGTCTCTGAAGACACTCTCTTAGTTCAATTAGAACAGTTTGAAACTCCAGATCACATTTTTAGTGACTATGCTTACTTTTCTTCCTATTCAGTAAGTTGGCTAAAACATGCCAAAGCCTACACCGATATGATGGTAGAAAAGTTTGGCTTTAATCATCATAATCAAGTTATTGAAATTGCTAGTAACGACGGCTACTTACTGCAATACTTTTTAGAAAAAGGAATCCCCGTTTTAGGAATAGAACCAGCCGCAAATATCGCCAAAGTTGCTGAAGACAGAGGAATTCCTAGTATCAACAAGTTTTTTGGAGTTGAAACTGCCAAAGAACTCGTGATACAAGGAAAACTAGCTGACCTTTTGATCGGTAATAATGTTTTAGCTCATGTACCGGATTTAAACGATTTCATCGCTGGGATGAAACTCATCCTCAAACCTAATGGCATTTTGACGATGGAGTTTCCTCACATTTTAAGACTGATTCAAGAAAATCAGTTTGATACGATTTATCATGAGCATTTTTCTTACTTCTCATTCCTGACTATCGAAAAGATTTTTGCAGCGCACAACTTGCAGCTTTTTGATGTAGAAGAATTATCAACTCATGGCGGTTCACTAAGAATTTATGCCAAACATGACTACGCCGATCATCTCAGTGTTAGTGACCGAGTTAGCCATTTGAAAGCCAAAGAAATTGCTGCTGGACTGCATCGCATAGAGACTTACATTACATTTGGAGAAAAAGTCAAAGAAACAAAGCATAAGCTATTAAGTTTCTTATTAACCGCGAAAGCAGAAGGTAAATCAATCGCTGGTTATGGCGCACCAGCTAAAGGCAATACATTACTTAATTACTGTGGAATTGGGAAAGATTTTATCGATTACACAGTAGATTGCAATCCCTATAAACAAGGTTTATTTCTACCTGGAACTCATATTCCTATCTTTGAGCCAGATAAAATACGTGAAACTAAACCAGATTATATCCTAATTTTACCTTGGAATCTTAAGGAGGAAGTTATGGAGCAAATGGCATTTATTGGTGAATGGGGCGGACAGTTTGTAGTGCCAATTCCTGAAGTAAAAATTTATCCCTGTCCTATTCCGGATAGACTTTTAATAGCGTCGTAATTACTAAATATAAGCAAAAGATGCCTTTTGTTACTAATTAGTTAATTATTGTGAGATTAGACAATATTTAACAAGTAATTAAAAGGCGTACATCTGATAAAATCTTTGTCCTTCAATCGCAAAAATTAAACTTAAAAGCAGCTTTGTAATTGCCAAGCTGCTGTTAATCGTGATTCTTGTTAACTAGAGCGTTGGTTTTAATATGAATAAACTGCTTACTATTGCCATTCCTACATTCAATCGTGCCCAGCTTTTAGACAAACAACTTACTTGGTTAGCCAAATCTATTAAAGGCTTTGAGTCTGACTGTGAAATTTTTATTTCTGATAATTGCTCCACAGATAATACCCAAGAAATAATTAAAAAGTGGCAGATAATTCTCAGCAATGTAAAATTTACGTCAAACAAAAATAGTGAAAATATCGGGGTAATGGGTAATATTGCTTGTTGTTTAAAAGCCCCAACTAGCAAATATGTTTGGACAATTGGAGATGACGATCCAATTCAGGAGAGAAGCTTAGATTATGTGTTAACAACACTAAAAAAACATTCAGATTTAGCATTAATGTTTTTAAACTTCTCCGGTCGTCAAAAACGAACAGGTCAACTTGTTGTAGAACGCTGGTTGAATAGCGATAACGATGAGTTAAGAGTTGATGGTAAAACTGTGTTTCAAAGTTATCTCAACGAAAATTTTGGTGGTGTACTTTTTATATCAGCAGCAATTTATCGCACAGATTTAGTACAACGCGCTTTACAAAAGTGGCCATCTGCTACTAGTAATTGGGCATCTCAAGCATATTGGACTGCATTTTGTGCTGCTCATGGAAGTGTGATCATCACTAAAGATACTTATTTAGAATGTACTATGGGCGCTAGTCTTTTGGATCTTGACCCAACATGGAACTTTAGAATGCGATATGCGTACATACCTGAAGTTTACATAAAACTACTAAAGGCAGGATATCCTCATAAATTTTGTCAGAAAATGATTTGGCAGAATTTTCACCAAAAAACTGACTTAAAAATTTTACTAGGTGCTTTAAAACGTTGGCCTTTCTTGACAATTAAGATATTTATTCCTTACCTACGCTTGTTAAGTATATCAGCTTGGACTATTCTTTTTCCACCCAAACAACTAGAGACTAGCCTGTAACTTAGTGTATTAATTGCCAAGTTACTGTTAACACTATTTCTTGGCGATAACTACTCATATATCAATTTGATTAATTCTTATTTCTTACCATGCATAAATTGTTGACCATTGCTATACCCACTTATAATCGTGCTGAATTACTTGATAAACAGTTAGCATGGTTAGCTCAAGCTATCAAAGGTTTTGAAAACGATTGTGAAATTTTAGTTTCTGATAATTGTTCAACAGATAATACTCAGGAAGTAATCCAAAAATGGCAATTAATACTTAGCAACATCACCTTTAAATCAAATAAAAATCCTCAGAATTTAGGCGTTGTCAAAAATATTATGTATTGCCTAAATTCTACAACAACAAAATATGTTTGGACAATTGGGGATGATGACCCAATTCAAGATAGAGCTATTGTTTATGTCTTTAACAAACTCAGACAACATGAAGATTTATCATTATTGTTCCTCAATTTTTCTGGACGCAACCAAATTACTGGTGAACCAGTTCATCCACCAACAATTGTTGGTAATCGCTGGTTTGATATAGATAGTGAAGATGCTGATGGCGATGGTAAAACTATATTTGAACATTGTTTTTCAAAAAGTATTGGTGCAGTCATTTTTCTGACTGCTACAATCTATCGTACTGATTTAGTAAAACGCGCTCTCCAACAATGGCAAGATGCTGAGAATAACTGGATATCTTTAGCATATTTAGCCGGATATTGTGCTGCTAATGGTCGTGTAATTGTCACTAAAGAAACTTATTTAGAATGTATTGTTGGCGTGAGTTATTGGCAGAAAGAACCAAAATCTGCACTATTAATGCAATACAAACATATACCCGAAGTGATTTTGAAATTGGAGCAAAGTGGATATTCTAAGCAGTTTTGTCGGCGGATGCTTTTGCAGAACGGTAAAGAAGTCAACTTGAAAGTTTTCTTGGGTGCTTTAAAAAGATGGCCTATGTCCGCGATTAAGACAGTAGTTCCATTTTTGGCTTTAGTTGGTTTATGTGCTTTTGATGTCATGGTTTCTAAAGAATTGAGTTTAGCAGAATCAAGTAAAATCTCTACTCAAGAAATGCGGGGCTATAAGCCATAAGCTACTAATTTATCGATAAATGTACATCGAAACTAGAAGGGATTTACAACATGTTTAGTGTAATTAAACGCAAAATATCTACACTATCTTCTGACCTTGAATATTACATAGCACGTTGGAAGCATAGCAGAAATCTGCCAGCATTGGAAGGGCGCGATCGCAACATCCTTAATGCTCTCAAAAAAGATGGCGTTTACGTCACAACACTGGCAGATTTAGGGTTTAACTCTAGCTCAGAACTGCTCAAAGCTGCTTACAATCAATTGTCTCAGATGGAAAATCCTAACAACGGCCATCTAGATGAAAAGTTACCACAAATTTCCACAGTTACAGGTTTACCAGAATTTTATGCCTGGGGGATGGAGAAAAGGCTGCTCAATATAATCGAAAATTATATTGGTCTTCCTATTGCTTTTCATGGTGTACATTTACGCAAGGATTTTCCTAGCAAACATCAGTTTGGTACACTGCTATGGCATAGCGATGCCGAAGATCGTCGCATTATCAAAATCTTTATTTACTTGAATGATGTAGCAGAAAAAACTGGGCCTTTTGAATATATTCCCCGTTCTTTAACTTCCTTATTTAGTTGGAATTATATTCAGCTTTCCTACAAACTTTGGAAGTCAGGCTATATGGGCATTGATGATGAAGAAGTAAAACCAGTTATCCCCAAATCAGCTTGGAAATCCTGTCCAGGCCCAGCAGGTACAGTCATTCTTGTAGATACGAAAAATGCTTTGCATCACGGCACAGTTCGCACAGAAGAACGGTCAGCACTATTCTTTTGTTACACCGCTAACCCTCCCGAAAGACCAGACCTCTGCACCCAATATTGGGATGATACTTATCCCAGAGCAGAGTTACGTTCTGCATCAGATGCAGTTAAAGTTTCGACTTAGTAGCCTTTCGTAGAGTGCCCGAAAGCAGGAACAATGTAACGCACTTTACGAGGTTGTAGGTTATTAAATCCACTTCATTACTGTTATTTTCTGGCGCAAATACTAAGCAGATAGCAAATATTTTCTTTACTCAACATTCATTTCAAAAGAATCACCATGATTTTCACCGAAACCGCACTTAAAGACGCATTCATTATTGACTTAGAAGAAAAGCCAGACCACCGTGGTTTTTTTGCTCGGTCTTTCTGCGCTCAAGAATTTGAAGCACACGGATTAAAGCCAACAGTTGCTCAATGTAACCTATCTTTTAACTACAAAAAAGGCACTATCCGAGGAATGCACTATCAAATTTTGCCAGCAGCAGAAACAAAATTAATTCGTTGTATTAAAGGTGCAATTTATGACGTAATTATTGATATGCGTCCAGAATCTCCCAGCTTTTTATCACACATTGGTGTAGAGCTAACCCCAGAAAACCGCCGCGCTTTGTATGTTCCAGAAATGTTTGCTCACGGCTATCAAGCACTCACAGATGAGACTGAAGTTGTATATCAAGTGGGTGAATTTTACACCCCAGGGTATGAAAGAGGTTTACGCTATGACGACCCATTCTTTAACATTGATTGGCCTCTAGATGTGACTGAAATCTCCGAGAAAGATTTAAATTGGCCTTTGCTGAGAATGATGACTGTTGGCGGTACAGCTTCCAGATAACTCTAGGCTATTTCTTTCTCTGAGCCTCTGCGCGATGCCAGTTGCGACAACGCTCTTAACACTGGCTCTCTATATGAGGTAAAAAATTGAAGAAGAATTCAGAAGTCAGAATTCAGCAGTCAGAATTAATCAGTCGGGGATTCAGACCGGCGCAGGAATTGAAGACCTCCAAATCTCCGATTTGGAGGGGGTTTTAGACCCGTTTATTCATCCGCTAAATCGATTCAGAATTCATACTGAATTCTGGCTCCTGACTTCTGAATTCTGTTTGATAATTAATTAAGGTAGAAATAAATGTCCAATAATATTCTATCTCGTGTAGGAAATACTATCTCTTTTATTTCCAAAAAAGTCCAAGCTCGTATCACTTATGCTAAGACCTTACAGGTTGTTTCCCTAAAACCTAAACAGCCTTCCAAAGGAAATGTACTTCTTTCTTATCGGATTGAACCATTTCTCATTAAACCAGGTCAGCCTGTCCCCAATGACCAGAGTTGGAACTGGGAATGTTTACTAATCGCCCAAACTTTTTTAGACTTGGGCTATAACGTTGATGTTATCCAATTCCACAATGATAAATTCGTTCCTCAAAAACACTACGCATTTTTCATTGATATCCGTCATCGTCTAGAAGCGCTTGCACCAAAACTGAATAAAGATTGCATTAAAATTTTTCACGTTGACATTGCTAATATGATTTTTCGCAATGCAGCAGAATGCAACAGACTTCTAGAACTTCAACAGCGTAGAGGAATCACTTTACGTCCACAGCGATTTGAAACGCCCAACTTGGGAATTGAATATGCCGATTACGCTACTGTATTGGGCAACAATTTCACAGTTGATACATTCAAATATGCTAACAAACCAATGTATCGTATTCCGATTTCTTCGTCATTCGTTTATCCTTCTTCTAAAGATAAAGATTTTGAAGCGGTAAGAAAGAATTTTATCTGGTTTGGTGGTAGTGCTTTAGTTCTTAAAGGATTAGACTTGGTTTTAGATGCCTTTGCCCAAATGCCGGAATACCATTTAACAGTTTGTGGCCCGGTAAGCAATGACAAAGAATTTGAGCAAGCTTTCTATAAAGAACTGTATGAAACACCCAATATCCATACCTATGGTTGGATTGATGTTAGCAGCCCTGACTTTTTAAAGATTACAAATAATTGTTTGGGACTTGTTTATCCTTCCGTTTCTGAGGGACAAGCAGGTGCAGTAATCACCAGCTTACAAGCCGGATTAATCCCGATTTTAAGCTATGAATCTGGTGTGGATGTTCATGATTTTGGTGTGATTTTTGATAATCTTTCTCTTGAAGAAATTAAAGCGAAGGTTATAAGTATTTCCAATTTGCCTGTTGAAGACCTAAAGTTGATGTCTCTGAAAGCATGGGAATATGCAAGAGCAAATCATACTAAAGAAAAGTTTGCCCAAGCCTACAGAAATGCTGTGGAGCAAATTATCGAAAATCACAGCCAGAAAAAACAGCCTGCTTCTATAACATCTAGCAAACAGCTAGTTAACACTTAGCCCTGACGATTAGAAATCACACGCCAGTTGCTCATGGGGGAAACCCCCATCGGACTTGGCAGAAGATGTTGCTAATCTTAATTCCCTATGAAAATGTACTTAATATTTAGCTGTAACAAATTATTAAGTGCAAAATTATCGAGAATTTGTAACACAACAAACAGTTCCAAAAAGGAGTTTAGTTCATGATTATTATCGATCGCGCCTTACAAGCCCGTGCAGCAGCAGGAAATCCTATCAAGGTGGGAATGATTGGTGCTGGTTTTATGGGTCGAGGAATTGCCAACCAAATTGTCAATTCAGTGCCAGGAATGGAGTTAGTTGCTATCTCCAATCGCCAGATTGGTGCAGCTAAACAAGCTTATTCGGAAGCAGGAATTGAAGATATTCAAGTTGTTGCAACTGTCAGCGAATTAGAAGATGCGATCGCTAACGGTAAGTATGCAGTCACAGAAGACGCAAAGTTACTGTGTCGGGCTGAAGGCATCGATGCATTAATCGAAGTCACAGGTGCAGTGGAATTTGGCGCTCAGATCGTTATGGAAGCGATCGCCCATTGCAAACATGTGATTATGATGAATGCCGAACTCGATGGCACTATTGGCCCCATACTGAAAGTGTATGCCGATAAAGCAGGTGTGATTCTCAGTGCTTGTGATGGCGACCAACCAGGGGTACAAATGAACCTCTACCGCTTTGTCAAAAGCATTGGTCTAACTCCCTTATTGTGCGGTAACATTAAAGGACTCCAAGACCCCTATCGCAATCCCACCACCCAGGAAGGATTTGCTAAACGTTGGGGTCAAAAGCCCCACATGGTGGCTAGCTTCGCCGACGGAACCAAAATTTCCTTTGAGCAAGCGATCGTTGCCAATGCCACAGGCATGAAAGTCGCCAAACGGGGAATGCTAGGATATGACTTCAACGGTTATGTCGATGAAATGGCCCATATATATGATGTTGAACAACTCAAAGAACTGGGCGGCATTGTCGATTATGTAGTTGGAGCAAAACCAGGCCCTGGCGTATATGTATTCGCCACTCACGACGACCCCAAGCAACAGCACTATCTCAACTTATATAAATTAGGCGAAGGCCCACTTTACAGCTTCTATACTCCTTATCACCTCTGTCATTTTGAAGTTCCCTTGTCCGTAGCGCGTGCCGTCTTATTCGGTGATGCCGTTATGTCTCCACTAGCAGGCCCGCTAGTAGATGTTGTCACCACTGCCAAAATCGACCTGAAAGCAGGAGAAACCTTAGATGGCATCGGCTACTACATGACCTACGGACAATGTGAAAATTCCGATATTGTCCAACAGCAAAATCTTCTACCAATCGGTTTAGCTGAAGGATGTCGCCTGAAACGAGATATTTCTAAGGATCAAGTCCTCACCTACGAGGATGTAGAATTACCAGAAGGCAGACTCTGCGACCAACTACGAGCCGAGCAAAACACCTATTTCGCTTCAGAAAAAATCTTAGTAGCGGTTGGATAATATCGGCTCCAAAAACATTTACCACAAATCAATTGGCTGTAGGGGTGTACAGCTGTACGCCCCTATATGTTTGTCGCCAGAATTTCATCAAGAGGATAGAAAGCTATACTGCGGGACACTAAAGTTGTTGATAGTAATACCAATTTTAAAAAAGAATGCGACAGATAAATACCAATACGGTTCGGTTAAAGGGGAAAGGGTAAAGGGGAATAAAAAACCTTTAACCCAAAGTCAGTACCCTTTTCCTCAAACCCTATTCTGAGTTCAAAATGCTTATCTGAACTGTATTGAGATAAATACGGACATACCTTTGTTCTGTCTAACTTTCTTAATTTTGAATTTTGAATTGGTACAACTTGCTGGGGAGCGTTTAAACAAACCCGATCGAAACTTTAGGTCAAATTCATGAAAATTGCTCTCGTCCATGATTATTTAACCCAGCGAGGTGGGGCAGAGCGTGTGTTTGAACTGCTTTGTAAGCGCTATCCTGAAGCAGATATTTTCACATCTTTGTACGATCCCCAAAAAACTATCGATCTAGGCGATCGCATAGTTAATACAACTTTCTTACAAAAGATTCCTGGTGCAGTAAAATATTTCCGGTCAATGGCTCCTCTATATTTTCCTGCTTTTCGTGCCTTGGATCTGCAAGACTACGATTTAATTATTAGCAGTAGCACAAGCTTCGCCAAAGCAGTGCGAAAAAATCCCAATGCCCGCCACATTTGTTTTTGCCATAATGTCACCCGTTTCTTATGGGATACAGCAACCTATTTAAGAGAGTACGGAGACTATAGATATTTTGCTCCTTTAATCGAACAAATATTTCAAGTAATGAGAAAGGTAGACCTGAAATATGCACAGGAACCTGACCTTTACATTGCTAATTCTAGTGTTGTTGCCCGCCGTATTGAAAATATTTATGGCAAAAAGGCAATGATGGTGAACTATCCAATTGATACTAGTAAATTTGTTTTTTCAGATATAAAAGATGAATATTATCTGGTCTCCGCCCGGATGATCAGTTATAAGCGACTTGATATAATAGTTGAAGCTTTTAATTGGTTAGGGTGGCGGTTATTAATATCTGGTGACGGCCCAGAACAAACACGCTTAAAATCCAAAGCATTACAAAATATTGTGTTCTTGGGACACGTAAGTGATAAAACCCGCAAAGACTTGTTTTCCAAAGCCAAGTCTATTATTGTCGCAGCCCTAGAAGACTACGGATTAGTACCAGTAGAGGCTAATGCTAGCGGCACACCAGTCATCGCTTATGGAGCCGGTGGAGTATTAGATACTCAAATCCCAGGTGAAACAGGAGTCTTTTTCAAAAGACAAACACCCGAATCCTTACAAGTTGCATTACTAGAAGCCAACGGCATTGCTTGGGATTACGATCGCATCCGTAATCATGCAGTAGCAAACTTCTCAGAGAATGCCTTCTTTGGTAAGGTTGAGCAAATTATTAACCAAGCTTGCGGTGTGCATCAATTATTCATTTGATTTCTGAATCTCTTTCCACTATAAGATTACCTATTTATTTTCTCTCTCTTAGCGGTTTGTAGAAAAAATAGGTATTCTTCGGAGAATCTCTTAGCGTAAATTTCGAAGACAAGGATAATAAAAGTGGTTCAAGCTAGTCTAAATCCTCAGATAACTCCCGCTTCTGAAAATGAACCAAGTTACGGACAAATGTTTGCCGTATTTGTGCGGAGATTTCCGTGGTTCTTAGCAGTATTAATTAGTTGTATCGCTATTGCCAGCATAGTAACTGTAAAGACAAAACCTACTTATAAAAGTTCTATGCAACTGCTAGTAGAACCTAACTATCAAGGTAAAACAGAAGGTGCTGGGGTAGACAATCAGTTTACTGACTCTAATGTGGTCATCGATACTGCCACTCAGCTTAACTTGATGCAAAGTTCAGGACTCATTCAAAAAGCAGTCGAGAAACTTCAATCTGATTATCCAGATATAACTTCAGGTGAAATTAAAGCTTCTTTGGTCTTAACTCAATTAAGGAGCAAAGAAGATAATGTCGCTACTAAAATCTTTCAAGTTGAATATACTGCTGGCGATCCAGAAAAGACCCAAAAAGTTTTGGGTGCGATTCGACAAGTTTATGTGGAATATAACAAACAACAACAGAATTCCCGGTTGCAAAAAGGTCTGCAAATTATTCGGGAACAATTAAGTAAAGCCAGTGAAGAAGTAAACGCGGCTGAGACAAATTTACAAAGGTTTCGTCGAAATCAGAACTTAATCGATCCAGAGTCACAGGCCAAAGCAATTGAGACAGCTTTGAATAATATTGCCCAAGAAAGACAGACAACTCGTGCCCAATATGGCGAAGCTTTGGCACGCCAAAAATCTTTGGAAGAACAACTTAACCGTTCTCCTCAAAATGCTCTAGTTGCTTCTCGTCTGAGTCAATCTACTCGCTATCAAGGCTTACTGAACGAAATCCAAAAAACAGAACTAGCACTAGCACAGGAACGCTTACGCTTTACCGATCAAACTCCGAGTGTGCAAAAGCTCAAAGAACAGCTTCAGAGCCAAAAAGAACTATTGCAACAAGAGGTAGGAAGAACTTTAGGCGGAAAGTCTGCTGGTGGAGTCAATTCGGGAGATTCTCTTCTTGAACGAGGACAACTCGGTGAAATTGATCTTAGTCTTGCTGGTCAGCTAGTGGAAACGCAGACCACTATAGTTGCTTTAACTGCTCGCGATCAAAGTTTGGCTCAAAAAGAAAACGAGCTGCGTTTTGAAATCAAACGCTTCCCGCCTCTGTTGGCTTATTACAATCGGATGCTACCGCAGTTGCAATTTAGTCGTGAAAGGTTAGAGCAACTTTTAAGAGCAGAACAGCAATTGCGGCAAGAACTTTCTAAGGGTGGATTTAATTGGGAAGTGGTTGAAGAACCCCAAAAAGGCGCACAATTAGGCCCCAATCTCCAGCAGAATTTGCTCTTAGGTGCTGTGGTTGGATTAATGTTAGGAGGCATTGCTGCCTTTATTCGGGAATCGGCTGACGATGCAGTTCACACCACTGCTGAGTTAGAGAAACAAATGGCCATGCCGTTGTTGGGAACAACCCCCAAGTTACCGCCAGCCAAGCCCAAAGAATCAATGATTAAGTTGCCTTTTGGTAAGCCAGAAGTTCTCGCCCCCTGGACGATTCAAGTATTGCAATCTCCACCGCGTTGGGAATCGCTGGATCTGATTTACAAAAACATTGAACTTTTAAATACTGTTACTAATTTAAAATCTTTGATGATCACTTCGGCTTTAGCCGATGAGGGTAAATCAGCTCTAGCGTTGGGTTTGGCAATGAGTGCTGCCCGTTTACACAAAAGGGTGTTATTAATTGATGCCAATTTACGCGCTCCCAGTCTGCACGAACAACTGAATCTCCCTAATGAACAGGGGCTTTCAACTTTACTGGCGAGTGATGTAACTCTACCCAATCAAATTAGTCTTCAATACTCTGGTTCCGCCTACATCGATATTTTGACTGCTGGCCCCAAACCTGCCGACCCAGCTAATCTATTGAGTTCCCCTCGGATGATGCAATTAATGGCAGCGTTTGAGGAAAACTATGATTTGGTACTCATAGATGCTCCGCCAGTTCTCGGTTTGGTGGATGCTATGCTTACTGCATCATCTTGTCGTAGCGTGGTCATGGTGGCAAGCATTGGTATTGTGACCCGAAGTCAGCTTAATCAAGCTACAGCCATGCTAAGTAAGTTAAATCTGATTGGGGTTGTAGCTAATGGAGTATCAAATAGTAGTAATTACGTACCTTATACCAAACAACAGCAATTAGCTCTACGTCAAGCTGTAGAAAAGTAGCTAGTACTGCTAGATGATAAATCCCCGATTTCTTAGAGAAGTCGGGGATTTTGCGTTTCGCATTTGTAATCAAAATTTCATTTTGTTGCAATCAGGAAGATTTCAGTATATTTATGCTATCTTTATTGGTTTTCAGAGAAATCACTAGCTCTTTAAAGAATAAATAAAGAATTTATTTGAGCGATCGCTATTTCTATATAGTCTTATATTCTAGAGATTAAAGCACCTTCACAAAGGCTAGAAGACAAGAGTGGACTGGTTTTTAAATCTCTCAACACAATGAACACTTCAGCGTAATTAAACGTAAATATAGATTCATGGGTAATTTCCCTCTACACTTTTCTACTGTCAGTAGTTCCCGGAAAATCATGATTTACCCATGAATGTTAATAGTAGCGGTGATTGCTACATATCTAATTAGTATCTATCTAATTCGTACATCTCTACACCAGCAGTATTCTGCACGATATATGCTTGGCTGAGTGGCAAATAGCAATAACATATTTTTGCCCTCAATTATCTCCAAATTTTTGGACTTACAACAAGATTCGGATTTGGGTCTTTGGCATTTATAGCCTTTGATAACGCCTCAGTAATTCACTTCTGTATTAACCCAAAGACATTATGACAACTTCAATAATTCCAACTCTACAAAATTTATATGATGTAACCCAGCCACATCAAGATAATCGTGGATATTGCACACTCCAGTGGCGACGAGGTAAGCTTTTGGTGAAGCAGCCTGGACGAATTAAACAACCATATCTACCTTCATTAAATAGTAAGCGATCGCTAGTAAAATGCTTACAACATTCCCCTGTAAGTTTAGTAAGTATAGATCCAAAACTGGGCGAATCTTTGCTAAAATTTTGGGCTGATGCATGTGAAGAAGCTCAAAAACCAATATTTCTAAGCATACCTGCTGGCAATAAACTATCTAACCAACCCTCAAGACAATTACAGCGACTAATTGATTGGATTGCTGCTTTTGTCTTGCTACTATTAGTAAGTCCAGTCATGCTGGGATTAATTGTATTAATGCAGGTTTACTCGCCAGAGTCACTTTTTTGTCGTGAGTGGCGTGTTGGAGAACGGGGTAAATTCTTTCGGACAATTAAGTTTTGCACAACTACAAAGCACAACATTACACCATTAGGGCGTTGGATGCATAAATATGGTCTTGAGAATCTGCCCCAGTTATTTAACGTGCTGCGGGGTGACATAAGTTTGACCGGTTCTGGTTATTGGACTTTGGAAGATGCAGCACAGCTAAATAAACTACCAGAAACTACAACTTCATGGGAAGTAGAACCACAATCTCACCTGTTACATCTCGATAGCCAAACACTGTAATTCATTTGTGCGGTAATTGATGATTTCATTTACCGCACTTAGGCTCAAACAAAAATTGCTCACGTAGAATCTATAGCATCAGTTAAGTATTTCTTCCTTTGCGGTTCATTAAGAAAAATACAATTACTTGGACAAACAGTTAATCCTTAACTGAACCGTATTGATTTATAGCGGTCTATCTACCTTGCCAAACTATTATTATAAAATCCATGAATTTCAAGCTTCCAGAACCACTCAGCAATCTGCTCAAAGCTACCAGCTTCTGGCAGGACAACTATTTGATATTGCGAGAATTTAAACACTTTCGCAAAATTGCAATTTTAGCTCTAATATTCTCAATTTTTGCCGCAACCTTTGAAGGTGTGAGTATTGGATTTTTGCTTTCATTTTTGCAAAGCTTAACTAGCCCAAATGCTCAACCTGTCCAAACAGGAATAGGCTGGTTTGATATTTGGATTTTGGGAGCTAAGACATCGGCAATTAATCGCTTATATCGTGTATCTTTACTAATTTTATTGAGTACTTGGTTACGTGCTACCTTCAATTATTTCTCTCAAGTCTATACGGAATTATCTCAACTACATCTAGCCGATCGCTTACGTAAGCAAATTTTTGAACAGCTACAATCTTTATCGCTAAGTTACTTTGCCAAAACTCGTTCTGGTGAATTAATTAACACAATTACTACAGAAATTGAAAGAATCAGACAGGGTTTCAGTGGCGGAGCATTTTTAGTAACTAGAGGACTAACAACCTTTGTTTACTTAATATCAATGGTCTTGATATCATGGCAACTTACATTAATATCAGCATTACTCTTTACACTTTTAGGTGTGGGGTTGTCAAATCTGAATGCTAGAGTCAGAGAATCAAGTTTTGGCATGACAACTGCTAATGCTAATTTTACATCAACAGCCATAGAATTTATTAATGGCATTCGCACAGTTCACACTTGTGGTACTCAAGAATTTGAGCGTCAGCGTTACTATAAAGCTAGTGACAAGGTAATAAGTACTACAACAAAAGTTGTGTTTACCTGGACACTTGTGAAGCCAATTGCCGAAGGGGTAGCGACTACGGTATTGATTGGAATGATTATTTTGGCTTTCACTAGCCTTGTCACCAATGGAACACTACAAGTTGCTTCTTTACTAACCTTTTTCTTTGTGTTATTTCGCTTTATACCCTTTGTTCAAGATATTAATGGTACTAGAGCATACCTCAGTACTTTACATGGTTCAGCAGACAATATTAAAAATCTGTTGACAAGTGATGAAAAATATTATTTTCAAAATGGCAAAATTGAATTTAAGGGATTAAAAAGATCGATAGATTTAGTATCTGTAGATTTTGGCTATGATGAAGAAAATTTAGTGCTGCATAATATTACCTTAACGATTGAAAAGGGAAAGATGACAGCATTAGTCGGTGCATCTGGTGCTGGGAAAACAACTCTTGCTGATTTAATTCCCCGATTTTATAATGCTACCGATGGATATATTTACATCGATGAAGTTGATGTACGACAGTTTGAAATCAACTCCTTACGTCGCAGAATAGCTGTTGTCAGTCAGGACACTTTTATCTTCAATGCTAACGTTTGGCAGAATATTTCTTACGGGACTCCAGATGCGACTAATGATGAAATTCAAGCAGCAGCTAAACTAGCTAATGCATTAGAATTTATTTTGGAAATGCCCGAAGGTTTTGATACCCAATTAGGAGATAGAGGTGTTAGGTTATCTGGAGGACAAAGACAGCGAATTGCTATCGCACGTGCTTTACTGCGGAACCCAGAAATTTTGATTTTAGACGAAGCAACCAGTGCCTTAGATTCGCTATCTGAGCGCTTAATTCAAGATTCATTAGAAAAGCTATCTGTAGGTAAAACAGTAATTGCGATCGCTCACCGTCTTTCTACTATTTCTAAGGCAGATAAAGTTGTAGTTTTAGAACAGGGACGGATAGTAGAGCAAGGTAAATATCAAGAACTCTTGGAACTCAAAGGTAAGCTTTGGAAATATCATCAAATGCAGTATGAGGTAAGGCAATCGGATTAGAAATCATATCCAATTAGCAAAATAATTGCAACATATTTATCGGCTGTACATCCCTACAGCCGTAAATCCCTAACTAGGTATCAGTAATTTTGCAAAATAATAAAACAAGAGAATCTTAAATACTTATTATTTCTATAGGAATCCGGTTTGATTATTGAAATCGCTTGGCTTAGTAGGCAATAGGCAAAAGGCAATAGGCAAGAGGATTTCAGAAGATTAAGGTATACCGAATTTTTTTCAAAAATCAAATATGAATCCTATAGACATAAGTATTTAAAATTAAGGGTTTATTCTTAACAATAGCAGAAAATATGTATCAGAAAATATTTGACAAAGACCTGATTTATCAATGCTCCAATTTCCATATCGGTGGAAGCGGAGGTGTTGAAACTTATTTAGGTTCTCTGTTTGAACATCGACCACCTGATGTTAGCGATCGCGTGATCAAATCACTGAAAAATATCGATCAAAGCCAGTTTAAATTGCTGCACATTCATAGTCCAGATTTGCTATTGCAGCTTACAGGCGAATGTCCTGCTATCTTCAGCGTTCATAATCACTCATTCTACTGTCCTAGTGGCACAAAGTATTTAGCAGACCAACAGACAATCTGCGATCGCAACTTTTCTTACTTAGGATGTACCTGGGGTAAATTAGCAGATAAATGTGGTAGCCGGAAACCGTTAATAACTCTTAAAGAACTTCAAACTACTCATCGGTTTTTAAATGTATTAAAAAAGATAAAAATCACTTTTATTGCTAATAGCGAATATGTCCGCCAAGAGTTAATTAAAAATGGTGTACCTCCAGAACAAGCTGTAACAATACACTGTGGAATCTCTATACCGCAAATAGCAACTTCACCCTTAAGCTTAGAAGTACATCAAAATCATAGAATTTTGTTTGCTGGACGGATTGTTTCTGATAAAGGTCTGGAATGGTTACTCAAAACCTTAATACATACAAACCCGAAAATTCAACTTGATATTGCAGGTGAAGGTTGGGAACGACCACGCTTAGAAAAGTTAGCAAATACCCTCGGATTGAATAAGCGGATCACTTGGCATGGTTGGTGCGATCGCGATAAATTAAATCAACTTTATCAACAGTGTTTTGCAGTTATCTTTCCCAGTGTTTGGCCTGAACCTGCTGGTCTGGTAACTCTAGAAGCATACTCTCGTTATCGACCTGTAATTGGTAGTGCAGTCGGTGGCATTCCAGAACATTTACGAGATGGAGAAACGGGTATTCTTGTTCCCGGTAATAATATCCAAAAGCTAGCTGATGCCATTAATGAGTTGTATGTAGATTATCAAAAATGCCGATACATGGGTGAACAAGGTCATGCTTTATTGATGAAGGAATTTACAATGGCTGCTCATGTAAATAATCTCAGAACAATTTATGCAAAAACAATAGCTGAATTCCCTTCTAAAGCTAAAAAAATATATAGCATCTGTCCAGCTAAATAAGCTTAGTTTGATTAAACCACCAAATGGTGCATCTTTTATCTATAAAGCAGGAGTCAGAATCCAGAATTCAGAATCCAGAATTCAGAATTCAGAATACTTTACCCATTAAAGGTATAAAGTTTTAGCTTGTTGAATATTTTAATTTTTTCGCCCACCAGGGACGAAAGCGCGTAGCGTCTCCAAGAGTTGTACGGTTTTAATCAATATTCATTAACCACTCGTACAGAATTCATGCTGTTAACGGTAGCGGAGCGTTTAGCCCATTCTGAATTCTTCTTATAAAATATAAAAGGAAAAAATATGTCATTGCATCAAGAATCTCAACAACCTTTAGTCAGCGTTATTATCCCTACCTATAATCGACCAGAGTATCTTAAGCAAGCGATCGCTAGTGCTATAAAACAAATTTATCAAAATATTGAAATTATTATTTCTGATAATTGTAGTTCAGAAAATCCCCAAGCGCTTGTCGCATCTTTTGGTGATTCACGCATTAGATTTTGGCGACATCAGCAAAATGTGGGTATGTTAGCTAATCAGCAGCATGGCTTTAAGATGGCACGAGGTAAATATGTTGCTAGTCTCCATGATGATGATATCTGGAATGAAAACTTTTTAGCAAAGCTTGTACCAATACTAGAAGCAAATCCTGAGTTAATTATCGCTTTTTGCGACCAATATATTATAGATGCTAATGGCATAATTAATGATGCTGGAACTGAAGAAAACACACGCGGCTATAAGCGAGATAAATTAACAAAAGGAATTCATCAACCTTTTTATAAAATTGGGTTGGTAGATAAAAGCATACCGACTGCTGCATCTTGTGTGATTCGCAATAATTCTGTGGATTGGGATAGTATTCCCCTAGAAGCTGGTGGGATGTGGGATTTATATTTAACTTACCTTTGTTGTATATCTGGTCGTGGCGCTTACTACTATCCAGAAAGATTGACGCAATATCGTGCCCATGAGCAAACTGATACTATGCTCAGTGGTAGTCGAGATGTGCAAGCAAAAATCCGTAAAGCTAAAAGCGAAATGTTTTGTTATCAAACCTTTATGGAAGATACTCGTCTAGAAGAATTTAGAACTTATTTTCAACAGAAATGGTTAGAAGCTAATACAACTTTGGGAATTGGTTTGCTACGAAGTGAACAGATAGCAGCAGCACGTCCTTATTTTTGGCAAACATTGAAACAACAAAAATTTAATGCCCGAACTCTGGCAGCACTTGGACTTAGTTTTACTCCGCGTTTTTTAGCAAGTAAGTTAATGAAAATATCAAAATAATTGAGGAATTGCATTTAAATTACAAAATTTATCTTTTAAACTATCCGCAGAAACACAGAGGACACAGAGAGAATAAAAATATTTTCAAGTTTAAGTTTACATGTTTTATGTGAGTTTATTTTACTAAGGAAGATATTGGATGAAAATTTGTATTGTTACTCATAAAATCAAAAAAGGTGATGGTCAGGGGCGAGTAAACTATGAGGTTGCTAATGAAGCAATTCGTCGTGGTCATAACTTGACATTATTAGCTAGTGAAGTTGCAACAGAACTAGAAAATAATAACCAAGTTAATTGGATTAAAATTCCTGTCAAAGGCTATCCTACAGAATTTGTACGTAATTTTATATTTGCCCAAAAAAGTGCAGATTGGTTACATAAACATCGCTCTGAAATTGATTTGGTGAAAGTCAATGGAGCAATTAATATGGCTGCGGCTGAGGTGAATGCTGTACATTTTGTCCACAGTTCATGGTTGCGATCGCCTGTTCATATTTCCCGCAACCGTCGCGATTTATATGGTTTCTACCAATGGCTGTTTACGGCTTTTAATGCCCGTTGGGAAAAGCAGGCTTTCCAAAAAGCACAGGTTGTGGTGGCTGTATCCGAAAAGGTAGCCCAGGAATTAGTTAACATTGGTGTACCGCGTTCTCGGATTCAGGTAATTGTCAATGGCGTTGATCTAGAAGAGTTTACCCCTGGTGAAAGCAATCGCCAAAAATTAGGTTTACCGGAGAATGTCACCTTAGCCCTATTCGCCGGAGACATCCGCACACCTAGAAAAAATTTAGATACAGTCCTAAACGCCTTGGTGAAAGTTCCCGATTTACATTTGGCGGTGGTAGGTCATATCGAAGGTAGTCCCTTTCCAGAACTAGCGGCTTCTTTGGGGTTGAGCGATCGCGTGCATTTTGTTGGATTTCGCCGTGATATCCCCGAAATTATGCGGTCAGTAGATTTATTTATTTTTCCTTCCCGATATGAAGCTTGTAGCCTCGTATTGTTAGAAGCACTTTCTTCAGGACTACCAGTAATTACTGCCACAGCTACCGGGGGTGCAGAGTTGGTGACACCAGAATGTGGCATTGTCTTACCCGACTCAAATGATATCGATGCTTTGGCTGTGGCGATGATGTCCTTGGTAAGCGATTCTGCTCTGATGCAACAGATGAGTCAAGCAGCTCGTTCTGTGGCAGAACAACATAGCTGGACTACTATGGCACAAATTTATGTGGATCTATTCGAGGAGTTAAGCAAGAATGCGGAACACAGTTCTGATACCGACTTATCGCCGTCCACAAGACCTCTCACGCTGCCTTTTGGCGCTACAGGAGCAAACTAAATCAGTTGCTCAGGTGATAGTGGTTGTCCGTGATACCGATGCAGAAACTTGGCAATTTCTTGCCCAATACACAGCGCACAATTTACCACTGCATACTGTGACAGTGACACAACCTGGTGTAGTCGCAGCCCTGAACGCCGGACTAGCAGCAGTGGAGGGCGATATTGTTTCCATTACTGATGATGATGCCGCACCTCACCCCGATTGGTTAGAGCGCATCGCTGCCTACTTTACCTGTGATAGTCGCCTCGGCGGTTTGGGAGGGCGTGATTGGATACACCACGGCAGCAAATTAGAAGACGAATCTCGTTTAGTAGTTGGACAGTTGCAATGGTTTGGGCGAGTCATTGGCAACCATCATCTGGGAGTGGGAGAACCCCGCGAAGTCGATATTCTCAAGGGCGTAAACATGAGTTTTCGTACCCAAGCAATCGGACAACTGCGCTTTGACGAGCGGATGCGTGGTACTGGAGCGCAAGTACATTTTGAAATGGCGTTTACTCTAACATTAAAGCGGGCTGGTTGGAAAATAATTTACGATCCTAACGTTGCTGTAGATCATTATCCAGCACAACGTTTTGACGAAGATCAGCGAAATAATTTTAATGAAATTGCCTTTATTAATTTAGTCCATAATGAAACCTTAGTTTTATTAGAGCATTTGCCATTTATGCACCGGATTGTATTTTTATTCTGGGCAGTATTCGTGGGTACATGCGATAGTTTGGGCTTAGTACAATGGCTGAGATTTTTACCTAGTCAAGGGCAGTTGGCAGGGAAAAAGTTATTAGCATCTTGGCGTGGACGTTGGCAGGGATATCAAGAATTCAAAATTCAAAATTCAAAATTCAAAATGAATTCAATTTCTTCTTAGTTCTAGTTACTAGGTTCTAACTGGAAATTAAGACGCGTGGGCTGCTGTCTCTAAAGAGCCAGCAATCCAAAATCTAAAATCCAAAATCCAAAATTGAATGAATTCTAAGCAGATACTTTTCAATAGTTTTCTTCTAAAAAACTATTCTCCCGAAGAGCGATCGCTACAGGGTTGGATGGCGATCGCAGGCTTTATATTACTGACTGTAGTTTGCTATTTTGCTGGTGCTACTGCCGCATTGCGCCTAATTTACCCGGTGACAGCTTTAGCAGTAGCGGTATTTTTATATTTGCGGCATCCCATTCTCTACGTCAGTTTTACCTGGTGGATCTGGTTTCTCACACCCTTAGCTACCCGCTTAGTTGACTATCGAGTGGGCTGGGACCCTACCCGTCAAATGCTCATAGCACCCTACTTAGTGGTGTTTGTCACCATAGCAACATTCTTCCGACACTTTCCCCGCGCTTCTCGTCAAGGGGCTTTGCCGTTTGTTTTGGCTTTTATCGGAGTGTTTTATGGCTTTCTCATCGGTCTGGTTTATAACCCACCTATCCCTGTAGCACGCGGTTTAATGGATTGGCTCAGTCCGGTTATCTTTGCTTTTCACCTATTTATCAACTGGCGGGATTATCCTAGTTATCGCCAAAACATTCAGCGAACATTCCTTTGGTGTGTGTTGATTTTAGGAACTTATGGCGTATATCAATTTGTGGTAGCTCCTGAGTGGGATAGGTACTGGCTAATACAATCAAAACTATTCATGAGTTCGGGAAATCCTGTACCTTTTGGGATGCGCGTCTGGAGTACATTGCACTCAGTCGGTCCCTTTGGTTCCGTTATGCAGGCTGGGTTACTGTTATTATTTACCAGTTCAGGAAGCTTAATTTTTCCGGCTTCGGCTGTTGGTTACTTATCTTTTTTATTGACACAAGCACGGACTAATTGGGGAGGCTGGTTATTTGGAATAATTATGATTATGGGTTCAGTCAAAGCCAAAATTCAAATGCGCTTAATTACCATAATTGTAGTCATGGCAATTTGCGTTGTGCCGTTGACAACCATCGAGCCAATTGCTGGGGTGGTAGCAACTCGCTTGGAAACTTTTTCTAATCTTCAAGAAGATGGCAGCTTTAAAGATAGATCGGGAAGTTATGACAAAAATCTTGGTTTAGCCCTTTCTAATGGTCTCGGTAACGGCTTAGGAAATATTTGGAAGGTCAACGAAAAAACTGGTCAAATTGAAGTAGTAGTAATTGACAGTGGCATCTTAGATATGTTTTTCACCCTTGGTTGGTTTGGAGCCATCTTTTATATGGGTGGATTAATTTTGTTAATTGTTAGTGTTAGCAGCTATGGTGAAGGTCGTTTCGATAGCTTTATCAGTGCTGCTCGTGCCATTGGAATCAGTTCTGCTTCACAGCTAGTTATTGGTAGCGGTATGTTGAGCGTAGCCGGGATGATTCTCTGGGGATTTTTAGCTATGGCGATGGCAGGACATAAGTACTATGGCAATCCTCAAATGCTCTCCAATATTCCTAACTTCTCTAAGAAGTCAAGAATCTTTTGAAAGAGGCAGGAGGCAGGTGGTCACTTCGACTACGCGGAAATCGAGCGAAGTCGAGATTCAGTGACCTACTACCTTCTGCCTCTTGCCTTCCTCGATAAATCTTACAACTTAAATAGGACTGATATAAATTATGAAAGTAATTATTGTAATGCCACTAGCCGAGCAACGAGGCGGCGGTGAAATGATGCTTTGGGATTTGGTGCAGCAGGGACGTAATGCTGGTGTCGAATGGCTGGTGATATTTTTAGAAGACGGCCCGATGGTCGAACAAGTAAAGTCCCTTGGTATTGATGCGCGAGTTGTGGAAAGTGGACGTTTACGCCAAATTCACCGTTTTATTGGTGCTGTTTTGCGGATAGCTGCGATCGCTCGTCGCGAACGTGCAGATATAATTGTCAATTGGATGTGGATCACGCATATATCTGGAGGTTTGGCAGCACTGTTGGCGGGCTTGCCTGCTGTATGGTATCAACTAGAAGTACCTAGCGATAAAACTTGGTTGGTACGAATCGCAACTTTAATCCCTGCGCGGGCAATTATCACTCTCTCCCAAGATGGCAAGCAAGCACAGGCAGAAATTTGGCCCCACAGACCAACACCTTTGGTTTATCCTGGTGTTGCACTAGATCGATTTGAGCCTAATGCTTTACCAACTCCAGAAGAAGCACGGCGCAAACTCGGCTTACCTTTACACGGGCCGTTGATTGGAATTGTGGGACGATTGCAACGATGGAAAGGAATGCACGTATTGGTGCAAGCGATGCCCAAAATCTTACAGAAGTATCCCGATGCTCATTGTGTTGTGGTTGGCGGTAAGCACGATTTAGAACCAGACTATGAAGACTTTTTAAAAGCAGAAATTACAAACTTGGGCTTGAAAGAGCAAGTAATTATGGCTGGACTACAGCGTAATATCCCGGAGTGGGTGCAGGCGATGGATGTATTTGTTCATGCATCAGATAAAGAGCCGTTTGGGATTGTGATTATTGAGGCGATGGCGTTGGGTAAACCTGTAATTGCTGGTAATGCAGGCGGGCCGACAGAGATTATTACCGATGGCATGAATGGACTATTAACACCTTACGGCGATGCGGAGCAATTAGCGATCGCAATTCTCCGCTATCTTGACGAGCAAGAATTTGCCCGCAGTGCCGGAGTAGCTGCCAGACAACGCGCCTTAGATTTTTCAACGCAGAATTATGCCCAAAATTTTATTAATACAATTCGTTCTGTAATGCCTAGTCCTCTATCGCAAAAGTTTTGATAGGTTTGTAGTAAGCACTTTAGTGCTTAAAAATCCAGGACTAAAGTCCTTACTACAAACGCATTTACGCCTCATAATTAATGCGAGAAATCATTATAAAACTCTCTGCACGTCTGCGTGAGACAAAAAATATTTATGCAAAAGGAATTAAATCAATGTTGATTGATAGCCGCAAATTACCAATAGATGAAATTATCAATACTGAAGTTTGTATAGTTGGTGCTGGCCCAGCAGGAATTACACTTGCACGAGAACTAATTGGGCAAGATTTTCGAGTTTGCTTACTAGAAAGTGGTGATATTGAATTTAATCAAGAGACTGCATCTCTTGGTGAAGGTGAAACGGTTGGAGATCCTTTTCCACCACTGCAAGATATGCGCCATCGTCAATTTGGTGGACTGGCTAATGTCTGGAATATTGAAATAAATAAAAATCAACTTGGTCTGAGGCATGTACCATTAGACGAAATAGATTTTGAAAAAAGAGATTGGGTTCCATATAGTGGCTGGCCTTTTAGCAAATCTCATCTGAATCCCTTTTATGAGCGCGCTCAAGCAGTCTGTAAACTCGGTTCTTTTGCTTATGAAGCTGAAGCTTGGGAAAATGCTCAATCTCCTCGGACACATTTCACAAGCGACCGAGTTACTACCAGTATGTTTCAGTTTGGCCCACGCGATATTTTCACCAATGAATATCGTCACCAAATTAATCAATCTCCAAATATCACTACATTCCTTAACGCCAATGTGGTAGAAATTGAGGCAGATGAGGTAGCCAAGACGGTGAAACGTGTGCAAGTAGCGTGTTTATCTGGTAATAAATTTTGGGTGACTGCAAAAGTATTTATTTTCGCCGCAGGTGGTATTGAGAACGCACGTTTATTGCTGCTATCAAACCGAATTCAAAAGAATGGATTAGGCAATCAACATGATTTAGTGGGTAGGTTCTTTATGGATCATCCTTTTATCCGTTGTGGTATGCTTGTTCCGCAAAATCGCAAAATCTTTAATTCGATGGCTTTGTATGACTTACGTCGGGTGAATAATGTCACCGTGATGGGAAAATTTGCACTGACGGAACAAGTGATGCGCCGCGAAAAATTACTAAATATGACGGCGTTGTTATATCCCAGAGATGAAAGGTTTAGATCGGCGGCAAAGGCTTCTGCAAAAATTATATTCTCTTCAGTTCGACAAAGACAGTTACCTAAGAATGTTCTTCAACATTTGCAAAATGTTATTACGAATATTGATGATTTAGTTACTGATTGGTATAAGTATAATGTCAAAAAAGAATATTTGTTCCCGGATTTGAGTCATGGAGGATGGTCTGAGCATGAAGGTAATGAACAGAAATATACAAAGTTTGAAGTTCTCAGCCAAACTGAACAAACCCCAAATCCAGATAATCGGGTAACACTCAGTAATCAACTAGATAAACTTGGTTGTCCTCAAGCAAAATTAATTAATCATTGGAGCGAAATAGATATTTGCAGTGTGAAGCGATCGCAGTTAGTATTTGCACAAGAGTTTGCGAGTGCAGGGCTGGGTGAGTTGCAGATTGAATTGGATGGAGATCGGCCAGTTGCTTCGCTGAGTACCCATCATAATATGGGAACAACGCGTATGCATCACGACCCAAAACAAGGAGTAGTCGATGCAAATTGTCAAGTTCATGGCATCTCTAATTTATTTATGGCAGGTAGCTCTGTTTTTCCTACAGGAGGCTATGCTAATCCGACGCTTACCATTATCGCCTTGGCAATTCGATTAGCTGACCATCTGAAAGCTGAATTGTCTCACTAAGTATAACTTTGCGTAAAATCGTTACGTTTTAGATGTAGCGATCGCAATTCTCCGCTATCTTGACGAGCAAGAATTTGCCCGAAGTGTCGGAGTAGCTGCCAGACAACGCGCCTTAGATTTTTCAACGCAGAATTATGCTCAGAATTTGGCGTTGCTGAATTGAAGTATGAATCTAGATGTAGAGACGTAGCAGTGCTACGTCTATACAAGGATTTTGGTATTATGCAAAATCGTTTTCATATATGGAATCAGCAACGCCCAGAATTTTATTAGTGCAATTCGTTCTGCAATACCAAGTGTTTCATCTGCTGATTGAAACAGTAAACTTTTTACAAAAGTCAATTTTATGAAACAGATTCACACTGATTAATTATCTATGTGCATCTGTGGTTAAAAATAATAAAAGTGTCAAGCGATCGCTACTCTCAAAAACTTGTACAGTATTCAGGCTCTCGACACACAAATTATTAAAATTAGAACGCTTTAGACAGTCCGGCTTGTTTCAAAACTGCGTTAGCTGTATGGCGTGACTTGATAGAGCTATCTACCACAAAACGGCGGTCTGTAATTGGACTATACCAAATTTCATGATCTCCCTTTCCTTGCCTTTCAAAGTAGCAACCAGCTTCCGAAAGCATCTTTTTCAACTCAGGAGTTAAAGACACACCCATTTATGAAGCCACCTCTATTAACTCTTGTCGATGGCTGGTTAATTCAAAGCTAATAGAACCCACATAATCAGAAGGTACAATTTGATTCAGGACAAGGAGTTCTGGTATTATCTGTCTGAGCTTTTGCGTAAGAGACTCAATCGTAGAAGCTTCTGTTACCAATCCTGGCACGTTTTCACTAGTTGCAACCCAAACTTCTGCATCTTTATCCCAAAATGCATCAATCTTCAATGTGTTTTGTGTCATGATCAAGAGCTAGATACGAATTTACGGCGGTAATTCAAGTTTAAAACAATTTAATAGCTGCTGCCGTGAAGTAGTATAGCATTATCGAGTTAAACGTAGCTAAATGCTTATTTTAGCTATGGGTAATGCACTAACAAGTTAATAACTCCAAATCAATGCGATCGCAATCTAGTTTTAAAACACTAAACTACAGACGAGTAAATGGATAGCACTCGCTTTTCTCACTTTTTAAGTGCAATATGCTATTAGCTAACTACGCACAGACTCTGATTTAAAAGAAAATCTGAGTTTAGGTATTCCACTTTCCTGTAAACGATTTTTAATAATATCTATAACTTGTTTATATGCAATACCATTATTACAACCGAATGGAATATTGCTTTTCCACTTTCCATTTAGTGTAATCGTCATTATAGCAGGTACTAACACTCTTCTTGCAGAAAAATAGTGTTTATTTACATACCCTTCATTTTCCTGAAGCTTGACTTTAGTAAAATCTGAAAGGTAGGGTTCTAGCAATAACCAAAATGCTCGGTCTACTTTAGCTGCGAGGTAAACTTCTTGATAAGGGCAGTCTACTACATTTTGCAATTGGTATACCTGACCTTTATCTCCTAGTATTAAGCTGGAGGAATGACCTGGTTTACGGAGATCCCCGTACATAAAAGATTTGACATAGACAGTCATTCTTCTATCATAATTACTGTCAACATAGTTTTCATCTTTTGGTATGGTTTCTAGGTATTTGTTAACTTTATAGCAATTTAAATCAACATCACGCTGTGTTAACAATTCAATCAAGTATTTTTTCTTTGCAGCAAGGTTGGCTAATCTAGCAGAAAGACCAATATAGCTCTCTTCTGAAAGATTGTCATTTTTTATAGTTTTACTTACTGGTGGCAAAATTTGCAGTTTTTGTGTATTGATATTTTCGTTAAATAGCAATTTAACAATATCTTTTTTATATGGGAATAATCGTTCTATTGCCTGATGATAAAGTTTATAGTATGGATAAGTTTGGTTTTCTGAAGGAGCATATATTCCCACAACACTTAATAGACACTGAGACTTAAGTAAAACTAAAGAGCTTTCATTTACCACCCTAATATTCACTCCAGCTAATTGAGCCAATTTATAACCTTGAATATATTTAAATATTTCTTCATGAGCTTTGTATACTTCGACAGCAAAGCCATTAACTAAAAGTCTTCTTAGAAAAAAAATACCGAACTTTTCATCTTTAGCTTGACCTTTACAAGCCCAGTTATCTGAATAGTTAGGGCGTTGCTTGAATACCTGTTTTAAAAAACGATTAACAGACCGCCAATCCTTAGTAAATTCTTCCAACTCTTTTAAATTTATACAAACGTGTATTACACTCAGGGGCAATACAGCTTTCTGAACTCTCCAATTATCTCGCCAATATATAGAATCGTTAATCAGCTTAGGATCTTGTTTTCGTGGGGGTTCCACACCTAGTACAAAACTATATGGTGCAAGGATAGTTAGCGTTTCTCGTAATAGTGTTTCTGTTGGATGTAGTTTCTTTATTTTAATTTTAGTTCCGTTCAGTTGCGGATTATACTCATTAATACGCTGTCGTTCTATAGCATTAAGATGTGATTCAGCAATCAATTCATAGTATATAACAAATTGCTTCTTTCGCTGTTTTTGTAGCTGATACAGTCTGTGATGACTATCACCTGCCCAACGATTACGTAAATTTTTAGCCTGCCCTACGTACCAAACAATAAATTGTTCATCTAATACGTAATATATTCCTGATTGTTCAGGAAGTAGCTCTCTGTTTTTTATATTTGTATGAGGGAGCTGTAAGATATGTTCGTCTGCTTTCATATTTACCTTCTGTAGTTACTAAGGCAAACCTCTACAGCTAGTATTCCCAATTTTGCAAGCTACAGTAATAATATCTTTCACAACTTAATCATAAAACTATCCCGCAAATGAAAATCAGCCTCTGCGCCTAGATGAGTTAACGCCCAGTAAGTCACCGAACCACCTCTATCTTTAACAACAGTAGTAATG
Organism: Nostoc sp. DedQUE02; assembly: GCF_034531035.1. NCBI lineage: Bacteria > Bacillati > Cyanobacteriota > Cyanophyceae > Nostocales > Nostocaceae > Nostoc > Nostoc sp. DedQUE02. Next base: position 44,204 of record NZ_JAVRBY020000018.1, read on the forward strand.
CCAATTTCAATTTCTTGGTTTGCCGAGATAATTTTATCCAAATCGACATCTAACGCAAGTGCAAAACCATCGGCTTGATTATGAACGCTAAACGGTAGGTTTTCAAAAGCTGTTTCTTCTTGCATTCCTTGACGGTATCCATCCAAGCGATACACATTCCAGTGTCCGGCGGGGGAGAGGTTAAATTCCCAATACCGTTGAGAATCTTTGATGCCAAGAAAGAACTCAAAGCAAGTGTCTTCCCATAATTTATGCTTGCGTAATGGTGTGTTTGATGGGAGAAAAATTGCAATTTCTTTTAAATCACCTTCAAGCATATAGCGGATGGCAAGTTGATTACCATTTCGCGTAATATTGCCTGAAATTTTCAAATTAGGCAGTGATTCATTAGAAGGAAAGGGTTGTAGAGAAAATGTCTGGTTGCTCATTTCATATCTTCAATAATTTTACGAATCTGCGTTTCTTGAGATTCAATACTTTCGGTAAGCTTAAACTGGACGATCGCTCTTGCTAAGTTATGTTCTGGGTGCTTAACTTTGAAGTAAACATTCCCTGCTAAATAATCAGCAAAAAATCTCAGTCCTAGTTCAAAAGTAATTAGACGAATAGCATCATAGATGTATGCATAATCATTTTCGGTCAGAAATGCCTTAGCCACAGCAAGATAACCCTGGAGGATTTCTTGACACAGATCGGTATCAAAATAAATACTTTCCCAATTCTCGGTTTCTTCGCCAGCCGGATTACAACCCGATCGCAAACAATCACCAATATCGTAATGTACTAAGCCAGGTTTTACGGTGTCGAGGTCGATGACGCTAACGGCTTGCTGGGTAACAATGTCAAACATCACGTTATTGATTTTTGGATCGCCGTGCATCAGACGCAGAGGTAGCTTGCCTTCAGCTTTGGCATTTTCTAGGATATGTGCAAAGGTTTGGCGATCGCTAACAAACTGTAAACAATAATTAACTTCCAAAGATTGACGTACACTAGTTTTCGCCAAAACTTCCTCGTAATGCTGGAGATAAAACGGTGTAATATGGAACCCTTCGAGGGTATCAGCAAGTTTTTCTGCTGGCAAATCGCTGATTAGATTGTGAAACATTCCCAAGGCATAACCGATTTCTTTGGCGTGTGAGCGATCGCGCATACTATCAAAAGACTGGGAGCCTTCAATAAAGCTAATTGCCCGCCAAAATGAGCCATCTGCATCCTTACAGTGGTCTTGAGCGTTTTTGGTCAACAGAACGCGTGGCACTTCCCAGCGACGATTCAGGGGGATATCCTGCAACCTTTTTTGAACGTGTTCAGTTAAGGTACGCATATTTTGCATAATCAGTTGTGGCTGACGAAACACCTGTGTGTTAATGCGTTGCAGGACAAAATGTTGTTCCTTTGAGGAATCTTGAGTTGCTAAAAAAGTGTCATTTATATTACCACTGCCAAAAGCTTTAACGCCTGTAACCTTTCCCAGTTGTGCGAATTGGTTAGCGATCGCCACCAGATTCTCTGCGACCTGTGTATTGAATTCTTCTATCATATTTTTGATCTGTCCTACTCCTCATATACATTGCATCAAGGCAATAGGGGATATCGTAGCGCAAGTGTCAAGATAATTCGTAATTAAAAAGGGTTAGTTTCCTGATGCTACAAAAACCTCTACCCAACCCACTGGTCGGTCTTTTCGTTGTGGGGTTGGTTCTGCAACCGATGGCTAGCCATTCCCAGACTGTAACATATTCATTGAATGCAAATTTATTTAAGCTGTCCTTGGTAATAAGTCAAGTTAGACCAGGTGGGAGTTGTGAAGCAAACGACAACTTAAGTTTATTTGCTGATACTTTTATTAGTACCTGCTGCAAAGCATCAATTAGACGGGAGTTTCCCAGTCAGTATTTAAACTCTTATTTAGAAGACATCAAAAATGATAAATCAGCCCCCGGTAAAAGGGCTTGGAAGTTATTGAATGATGGTAGATTCAAGAAGTAGTCTTGGAGGAAATTGGATGAAACCCGAAAGTGCAGAGCAAACGGAATCCTTCTACATTGCCGTAATTCTTTATGAATCATCCTCCGATGCACCAGATTATCAACCGTTGTACCAAGAATGCTTTGTTTTGCTCAAATCTAGTTCTTTAGAAAAAGCCAAAGAGAAGGCTATAAATTATGCTAAAAAAGAAGAAGGAAGCTATAAAAATGAGGATGGAGAAACTATTACCTGGTCTTTGAAAAAGGTAATAGACGTGAATTCAGTGTTAGATGATGGCTTTGAATCGGCTAGTGATGGTATTGACTTATACGCTAGACATTTTCGTAATTATGAGGCTTATCATTTATTTGAACCATTCTTATCTCAACATTAATAGGACTAGTGGTCTGTCGTATTAATTCTGTAGGGCTGCTAGATACCCGACTTCTTCAAGAAATCGGGTATCTCATAGCACTCGTTGAACTCACGTTCATTCAACAATTAGGAAATCTCATCGCTATCAACCCACTCGTCATAAGATGAGTCATAACCAACGTAGTGAACAAAATATTGCTGACCTTGGATTTGCTCAATCGTTGCAGAATACCAAGCCTCTTGGTCATCATCCCAACATTTTACCTTTTGACCTACTGCATATCCATTATCATCAGTGGAGCGCAGATCGCGAGTCCGAATGTCATCTTCGCCTACCCACTCGTCATAAGATGAACCGTAACCAAGGTAATGAATAAAGAATTGGTCATCTTGGATTTTCTCAATGGTTCCCTGATACCAATCTTCCTCATCATTATCCCAAACTTCTACTGTTTTGCTTATTTCATACTGATTTTTATCTGATTTAACAGCAGATGAAACATCTTGAATCGGCTTTTGTTCTTCTTGTTTAATTTCCTCTTTTACTAGAGTGTATGCTTGCAAAATCAAACTGCGAGCGACAGTTTGAATTCCTGTATGCTCGTAGTAATTGGTAGTTTGATCTAGAAATGCTGCAACAAAATCTAAATTATCATCAGCAATCTGAATAAAATTACCCAGATTACTAGAAATTGATTGCGGAGTGATGCCTGTCTTGGATACTAAATTATTCATCCAGCCTTGCACGGAGTTGAAACCCTGACTGATAAAACCAACTTTATCAGAAGGATTACTACCTGGAAGAAAGTTATTAACGGCTAGGAAAACCGGATTTTGAGTTATTGCACTAGCATCAGTGCCACTAATCACTCCATGAATTTTATTGAGGAAATCGGGGCCTAAGGGTAGAATTCCATCTAGACAAACTAGAGCCACCATCCGCATTAGGGATGCATTTTGATAGTTGTTAGCAAGGGAATTAGCAAACTCTTGGGGATTAGGTTGAGGAATGCCATTTAGTTTGCAAAAGGCAATGATTTCGACAGCAATTTTTAATACTAAGTCAATGGATTGAGTGACATCAGCTTTGGGAGTAATTTTGCCTAAAAAAGAAAGAAAGCCAATTTTCTCACTAACTTTATTTGCTAAAGCTGCGGCTGCCATAGCTGTGTCTGCCTTATCAATTGTTTGATAAAGTTTGATTGCAAACTGGTAGCCTTGTTGAGGATCTTCGTATAAATTAGCGGCGCGATCGCGGATTTTCTGGATTACCTTAGCATCGGTTTCTCCAGTAATAGTGCGAATACTATTGTTAAACCCTGTCAAATTGCTCCATTCACCTGGTGCCACATAATCAAGAGCCTTTAAAACTTTGACAGTGATATTGTCAGTCGGTAACTCGTCAACCAACTGAATAATTGATTTATCCATCAGCCGCTCCTCAAAACTCCAGATATCGTTACAACACGGTTTAGATCAGCCCACATCCAGCGCTGGGCAATTACTGAACCGTATTTATAGAGTTCCCCTAGCTAACCAAAAAATAACGATGTTAGTAAGAAGCGTTACACCTAAATATATTGATGTGCAACTTAAATGCGTAACAACTTACCCGATCCGCTCCCTTCGACTCTGCTCCCTGAGCGAAGTCGAAGGGAGCGTTCTTGTGATGGTTGAGGGAAGTAATGCACTGAGCGGCTGGTGAGCAGAGTCAAACTATACCGAAGTGTCAAAGCTAGTCAATCTACTGTAATGAGTTTCATTTTGACATTCGGCTAACTTATGCAATAAATTTGTATCTCCTGAAATCAAAGCTTGCTTTTTTTTTCGACTCCAACCTTGCACCTGTTTCTCACGCTCAAAAGCATCCACCACGGACTGATAATACTCGCAAAAAACTAGCTTCACAGGCAACCGTTTTGCCGTGTGGTTTGCGCCCTGACCTTGTTGATGTTGCCACAGCCGCCGCTCAAGATTTGTTGTACTACCCGTGTAGTAACTACCATCGGCACATTCAAGAATGTAGATATAAGCCATAACTTGATTTGCGCGATCGCTTTCTATTAGAAAAAGTTTTCCTTAAGTGAAGTGTTCCCTTCGACTTCGCTCAGGGAACAATTTATTTACTAGTTAAATAAAAAACTGCTGACTAAACTAAGTCGAAACTTAAGCTAACCGTTCCCTGAGCGACTTGTACTGAGTTTCGACTACGCTCAACTACCGCGTAGTCGAAGTAAGTCGAAGCTTAAGCCAACCGTTCCCTGAGCGACTTGTACTGAGCGTAGTCGAAGTAAGTCGAAGGGAACTTCAAAAGTCGAAGGGAACTTGGTTTAATTGCACTACTTACTTTGCCAAACCCACACTTTGACGCACACTCCGCTTGCGATCGCTTTTCCGAGTACCTCCAGCCATCTGATACTCATGGCTATTATTACCAAATTTATAAGCAATCCCATTTAAGATTTTTTCAGAATAGTCTGCTAAATCTTGTTCATTTTCAATGATTTGGGTTCGTAATACATCAATAGTAGAGAGAGTGGTGTTGTATGCTTCTAAAGATTTTCTCAGGCTGGCAATTTTTTCAGTATAATCTTTGACTGTTAATCCTTCTCCAACATCAAGAGTTGGACTAATAGATTTAATGCTTGCTAAACGTACTTCAGCTTTGCCAAGAGTACGTGAGTTGCGTTTTAGTCTCGCCATATTTAATACTCATTTTCCAATTTACTGATAACTCTATAGTGGACAATTTTGGAAAAGGTTGTCATACGTAAAATTGTTGATTTTTGAGAAAAAACCTCAGTTATAGCAGAAGTTACTATAGCGGTTCTCAGTTTAGTACGGTACAGACCTAACCCCCAACCCCTTCCCTTCTAGGGAAGGGGAGTAAGATTCAAAGCCTCTCTCCTTTTAGGAGAGAGGTTTGGAGAGAGGTCAAAACTGTACTGCACCCAAGCGAGAACCGCTATACAAGCTACGCAAAACACGGAAACGTGAAGGCGGAAGTTGCTCCAAGGTACGCAAAACACGGAAACGTGAAGACGGAAGCTGCTACAGGGTACGCGAAACACGGAAACGTGAAGACGGAAGTTGCTGCAACGATCGCAGAAGTTGTTACAAGGTACGTAAAACACGGAAACGTGAAGACAGAAGTTGCTGCAACGATCGCGGAAGTTGCTACAGAGAACATAAACAGCGATCGCCCCAGAAGTTTCCCGAAAGTGCGATCGCCATTTTGTCATCGCGCATCATCAAAACCTGTGCGATTGTCGCAGTAGCAGTAATTGATTTCTCTAAACAAAACGTTCCCTGAGCAAAACGTTCCCTGAGCGGACTTGTACTGAGCGTAGCCGAAGTAGTCGAAGGGAACATTCTAATCGCTCTTAGTACCAACACCATCGCAGAGGTGCTTGTCGCTCACATTGGGATTTGATTGTAAATAACCACGTAGCCTGTTGCAACTGTAGACGATTAAATCATCTAGGTTATTTAGGTACTGCCAGACTTTCACGGTATTGTCAAAACTAGCAGAAGCGATGGTCTTGCCATCGGGGCTAAATGCTACGCTATTGACCCCAGAGCTATGCCCTTTGAAGGTGGTGATTTCTTTTGCTGTTGCCGCATCCCAGACTTTCACGGTTTTGTCCAAACTAGCAGAAGCGATGGTCTTGCCATCGGGGCTAAATGCTACGCTATAGACCGCATCGCTATGCCCTTTGAAGGTGGTGATTTCTTTAGCTGTTGCCGCATCCCAGACTTTCACGGTTTTGTCCAAACTTGCAGAAGCGATGGTCTTGCCATCGGGGCTAAATGCTACGCTATAGACCGCTTCGCTATGCCCTTCTAAGCGGTTTCTCTCTTGAGTATTGTAAATTCCTCGCTGTAGTGCCAATATAGCTTGTTGGTTAGCCTCTTGTTCTAAATTGGCATTTTTAATTGGTCTACCTAAAATTTGTCTACCTGACTGTGTAGCTGCAATCATAGCCTCAAGTTGCCTGTCAGAAAGTAGAGCAGTCTCTGAACTTTGCGCCAAAGCAATGGTAGTTTGTTGTGTTGCTTCCTTAGCTTTGTTCTGAGCGTTCCACCATTGATAACCCGCAAAGATAGCTACTCCAGCTAACCCCATACTAAACAAAGTGACAACTCGATTTTGCCGCCGTGCTGCTGCCAACTTTTCTTGTTGGCGTTCTTTTTCTTCCCGCTCAAGGCGATTTCGCAGTTCTTGACTCTCCTGAATGTACTCCTCGGCCACCCCATTCAGCATTTGCCAATCACCAAATCTAGTTAAATATGCTTCTGCTACTGCTAACCTGTCATCTTTCCTCAGAAACCCTGGCTTTTTCTCATTCCGCTCCCATTCTTGGGCTTCCGCTTCTATCTGTCGCTCAATGGCTATACCCAACTTATATTCCTCTTTCCAACCCCGCAACATTTGCCAATGGCGGATAAGGGCCTCGTGGACAACATCTAAAATTACATCCTGGGAATCCGGCTCATCTGTCTTCGTAATTAATCGTGCATCTTTATCGGCTAACTTCTCACTCACCTGTTGCAAAAGTTCCAAGGAATGATGAGAATTAACCAACTCGCCCAAACGCACGCGCCGCCGGACATCTGTGGTTTCTCCCATTTGCGTCAATTCCAGAAAAATCCGCCGCGCCACAGTTTTTTCTGTTGCTGAAAGACTTTCGTAAACTGCATCGGCGCGTTTTTGTAGCGTTCCTTCCACCCCGCCTAAATCCTCATAAGTTTTCAGGCTGAGAACCTCATCGCCTTGATTTTTTGACTCACGCCACAATTCTGTCAAGGTATATTGCAGCAAAGGCAAACTTCCGGGGTAATCCTCAACATCATTAATTAGTTGCTGTTTTAATCTTCCCTCTATGCCTAAACCTACCCAATCAGCCGGTTTAGTAATCGCTTCTTCAATTTCCTGACGGTTGAGGTGTTCGACGTTGATGTAAGGTTTATGGATTCTGCTGGCAAATTTGGGATATTCTCGCCATCTCCCGCGAAAATCCGATCGCATCCCAATGAAAATATAGAGATTATCCGTACAATCAATTAATTCCCGCAAACAGTCAAAGAATTCTTGACGCTGGCTGTCATCGCACATGGTAAAGCATTCTTCAAACTGGTCGATAATCAAAATGACTGGTGTGTTTAATGCTTTTAACCCCTCGCCGATAACATGGGCAATATAGCGGTTCTCACTTTGTTGCAATACAGTCCCAAGCCCACCCCGCATTTGCTGACGTAAACGCTCCCCTCCCTGTTCACGGGGAGGGGTTAGGGGTGGGGTTGATGTTGTCTCTGGATCGGAAAGATTAGGCAAGGAAAGTGCCAAAGCCTCCTGTAAACTGTTAACAGGAGATTCTTTCGGCGTAAACGGTGTAATATAAGCCCAGCGATCGCTCCCTGGAATATCTTGCCCTAACTTCAACTGGTATAATAACCCAGCCCGTAATAGAGATGATTTCCCACTACCGGAAGCACCTAAAACAGCAATCAGGCGATGCTTATCTGTTACCTGTTTAATCAACTGCCTAGTTAGCGCACTCCGCCCATAAAAAACCTCAGCATCTTCCTTTGTCTCCTTAAAATACGACAAAGAACGATAAGGACACTTATCCTGAAAGCTTTTTTGAGAAAACTTAGTAGTCAGCAGAATTGCTCGTGTAGAATTGGCAATTAACGGACGCTGGGCTGTATCCGGCATTCGACTGATAATGAAATCTGCCAATTTGTGGCTATTAACGATCCCATCTGCGTCATTTTCCGGGTTCAATCCTGCGAGTAACGCCTGCGTCAACAACCCCTGCCTGTGGGGAATTTCCACACCAGTTTCATAAGAACGGGTTGCAGTAATAAAACAGTAGTCTTTATCTGTGGGAATAAAGTTCAACAATTCACCGCTATAGCAGCAATCAAGCCAAACAACGACTCGTTTCGTCTGACTTATTTGCAACTGCTCACCCAACCAACTTAAAGGAATACCATAGATTTCTGCTTCAGGTAAAACATCACTGGTAGCTAGAAATACTTCTTCTTTGCCTGCCACAGTTCTGCACCACCCATGTCCTGAAAAGAAGAATAACGCTGTTTCTGGGCTGGGGTTAGGAGGAGGAGGATTGAAAAGATTAGCTATGGCCTCTCTTAATTCTTGCACCTTTACCGCCCCTTGGCGATCGATTTTGCTTTCTCCCTTCGGGTTTAAAGTTCTAGGTAAAAACTGAGCGCGAAAAGGTCTATAACCGTATTGTTCTAATTGTTGGGCAATTTTCTCAGCATCTTCTGCTGCTGCTGTTAGCGGCTTTAGGGTGGTGTACTCTGGGTAATAATTAATTCCAATAACAATAGCCGCCCATTCCGATGCCATTTTTATTACCTAGCTAACCATTAGAGCTTTTTGTCGAACTGTAGGCTTCATCAGCACACAGCTTTAATACCTAATCCACAGCATTCTTTAGCTTCTACGGAAAATAACTAAAAAACCGTGCAATCAAATATCTTAGGTTTACGCAATAGAAGGTATAATAAGCAACGGATTTTTTGCGTCAATTATTCTTTCCAAATATAAAAAATCAAAGCTAAACATCACATATCTACTATAGACCTCTTGCAAAAGTAATTTTTGCAAGAGGTGGGAAAAGGGAAAAGGTTATGGTTCGGCAAGCTCACCAACCAGGGAAAAGGTTTTTATTGTTCCCTTACCCTTTTACCGACTTATGCAAGAAGTCTTATAATCATCTCACTTAAAATTATGTTTATAGCGTTTCCTAATAACAAAACTGACAATACTATCATCGCTTTTCTATTAGCCTTTCAAGACTTAAAAACCGCCCTCAAAGAACAAGAGAAACAGAATTTAAAAGAAGTTGCCAAGCAATTAGACACCCAACCAAAAGCATGGGAAGACTATATTAAAAAACGTTTATTAGAAATAATTACCCCGAATCCTGACTTAAATCAGTCCTATCAACTTTATAAATCTCAATTAGATAAAGTAGAAGAAATTCCAGATGATTTACTTCCGACTGAAGTTGAAATTAGTAGGCTTATTTCTCGTGACAAGGCTGAAATAACTAGAGGTTTTAAACCAAAAAATGAAGCTACAGGCTACGAGAGCCAACTCAATAATGTTGTAGTCATTGTTGGTAGCTCTGAAAAACCAGAAGAAACAGTTAAACAAGCCACATTCTTAGAAAAATGGAAACAATATTTATCTCAATCCCATTCATCAAATTAGTTTTTCCCTTCTCATGAGCGATTTAATCTATCCTACCCTCGATTTATTTTTATATGGGTTAAAAACATCTTTAAATACAACTGACGCAGAAACACAAAAAAACAAAGCTGCTTTTTTAGCTCAATTACCCTCTGATACTCAATTCAACGATCCTGACATTGAAACCGAGTATTTAGAGCTTACCCATCCTGCTCAAATTAACTTTATTTCTCACAATCAAACAGTAGAAGGATACTATTATCCTGTGAGATAAAATGATACTTATGGTTTACAAATAGATTGTTCGATTAATAATCAAACCGAAACTCAACCAGCTAAGTCTTTTACAATTTTAAAAACTGAAATTGAACAAAAACTAAACAAAGAACTAGCAACAATTGGACAAACGTGGTTACTGTCTGGTTGGCTACCAGAAAACTCGTCTCAAAATTATGAAGATATTGCCAAAGATTGCTATTATGCTTTATTTAAAGATACTTACTGGCAACCAGAAAAAGGTACTTTTTTAGACGGAAAAATTTTTGAAATATGGCGATCGCAAAATATAAATCAGCGTGCAGAAACATTAACTACTTCTCTAAATAGCAACGAAAGTCATGTAATTATTGCTATTTATAATAATCGAGAGAGTGCAGAAAAAGCTGCGGAATTCTATAAAGATTGGATGGGGTTATTTTGTTACCGAAGTAAGATATCGTGGGCTTATTGGCAAAGCCGTTTAGTTAAAGAATCTCTGCTAAATCATTATAAACAGATTGAATCAAATAGAAAAATTACCAACCTAAGCAATTCTTGGCAAGAAAAGCAAAGTATTACCAATAGTCGCAAGATTTTAAACAATATTGACAACATTCTCCAGCAATATACAATTGACTTACTAAATCTGTCTTTTCAAAAACAAATAATTGAAATTAATGTATCTAATTATCAACTTCGGTTAGCTTTGATTCAAGAAAAAGCAGGTCAAAATAATCAGGTAGATTTTTTAGAAAAATTTAGCGAACTAGCCAACAAAAAATATTTACCACAAATTAACAAAGATATCGAAAATATGCAGCTTGGGTTGCAGCTTTTAGAAGATACAATTAACGCTACTCGCAGTCGCATAGAAGTCGAAAAATCTGAACGAGAGCGTAGCTTCCAAGAGCTTATAGCTTTTGCGGGTGCTGGGATAGCAACCGTAACTTTACTAAAAGATCCTGCTAAAGAGTGTCAAGATAATTTTATTAAATCTAAAGTTCACTTCTTGTGCGACTACCCTTTCAGTGCCAGTCTGATGATTGGAATCATTGTTGGTTTTATGGTTTGGTGGCTGAGAAAACGATTGCGATCGTGAGAAGATGTAACTGCTTTGTGATGGCTATCCGCCCGCCAAGAGCGGTCGCTGTGCCTGACAGAGACAGTGAAATTAGATGTACGGGTTGCCCAAAATTTCTTTGAGATAAGAAAAGCTTACTTATTCATGAAATACTTTCATTGATACGAATAAGCCAACAACTTTAATCCCCCTGACAAGTGTAGGTTTTTTACACGATGGCTAAAACCCAGATTACTTTTACCGCATCTGATTTAGCACAAGTTGATATTCATACTTGGCTCGAATTACGCTCTCAATTGCAAAAACACCACGCATTGCCAGAATTGAACAGTATCGATTTTGCAGAGATCCCAAGGCTTACTTGGCTAATCTAGAGAGTCGTCTCTCTAGTAAATTTTACCACACCAAGTGTAAATAATTACTCAATATTCGCATGATGTAGCGATTTTTACTGTTATTACTAACATTACCCTAGCAAAATTACTGACATCGTGATGGGGAAGTTCAGTAAAGGCGTAGAGCTACAGATGACACCCTTGTTTGAGGTCATTGATTGCTAAAAGCATTACTGAATTCAGGATAAGCGAGTTCATTAAACGCGTAGAGCTACGAATTACAAAGTTACTTGGGGTCATTAAATTAGAGAAACGAGCGTGACTGAAAAGCAAAAAGGTTGAGAGCATCACGCTCAATGCCTCTGAGACATCAGGCATCTCTGGAACATCATTCAACATCCATTCAGTTAACTTGAGGAATTCATTATGCGTCGTATTTTACTACTCTCGGCAATGATTCTTGGTAGCACGTTTGCGTTCAGCTCTGTTGCTCAAGCAGGGAGTACCGATGTTCATTTTAATGGAAATGTCCTTTCCTCCTGCACATTTAGCAATGTCCAGAATGGCACATTAGGATTAGACGTTGCTGGCACAACTCTTAGCAGTCTGCCAACCAGTGGCGGCACTTCTGGTCAAGCCAAACTCACCTGTAATAACATCCTGGCAACCCTTTCGGCATCTGCACCCCAACAAACCACTGCACCTGCTGGCTATGACCATACTACAGCCGTAAAGACGGTTGCAGTTACAGGCACAGGCGCAAACCTTGTTGCTATTGTTGCACCCTCTGTTCCTTTTCCTGTGCCCCTGCCAGGTGTCACTAATTTGAGTGTGAATATGACAACCACAACCCTTGGTCTAATCCCCAGCGGTGCCTACGATATGTTTGTGACGTTGACAGTGACCCCTTAATAAAGCAACGTACAAAGATACAGATGGGGGAATTCTATAACTTGTTTACTTCCCCCATAAATCATTCTTTCATTCCTTCTAATCCTTAGATTTATTCGCAAAGCCAGGATCGGTCATCATGTTCTCCCGTGTTCGCAAGCCCGCTTCATCCACGACTTTAAAAGCCATTCAACTGAGTGGCTGGTTACTATCAGCAGCTTGTTTGGTCAATGGTGCTGCTTGGGCAAATCTGGGAGCATCTCCTCTGGTGATTGAAGCCCAGGCAAACCGGGGACAAGTAAAAGCAGTGCTTAACGTGATCAACTCTGGAGATACGCCGTTGCGGGCGAGGGTTTATACGGAGCCATTCACTTACAGCCGCGATCGCGGGTTCCAAACAATACCTTCTGATTCAAGCTATCTGGGTTCTTATATACAGTTTTCTCCTAGAGAATTGATTGTGCCACCCAGAAGTAGCCGTCGGGTTCGTATGGTGGCTCTGCTTGCTCCCAGCTTACCGAATGGTGAATACCGGGCAGTCATCTTTACAGAAGCCTTGAATGAGTCAACAGACACAATCGGACGGAAAGTTGGTATTATCACTCGAGTCGGTACGACTGTTTACGTCCGTAAGGGGGATATAGCGCCGAACTTAGTTGTCGAGCGTGCCAGTTTCAATGCCAAGCAAAACCATCTCGAACTATTCGTCAAAAATATAGGCAATGCATCTGTGCGCCCAATGGTTCGCTGGTCGTTGAAGCAAGCCAACAAAGTATTTCGGAGTGGAGAATTGCCACCTACTGCCATCATTGCTCTGGGCGATCGTAATTTAGCTTTAGCCGTTTCAGAAAAAGATCCATCGCCCTTACTCCCTGGTAACTACCAACTAAGTGGACAGTTGCTCTGGGGTGAGGACAACGCTCAGACAGTGCCATTTTCGGTGGATTTGATAGTACCTGCAAAATAGGAACTGCACAATAGACCTGTTGCAAAAGTAACTTTTGCAAGAGGCGGGAAAAGGGGAAAGGTTTTTTTATTCCTTTTCCCTTTTCCCTACTTCTGCAAGAAGTCTAATTAATTACACAACGCCATTGCGAATGAAGTTTCCCCGCAGCTGACTTTTCACGTTATGTGGAAAATTCCACGAAAATCTAACCCCGTAACCCCCTTTCCGACACGGGAAGGGGGAAAATTCAAAGTCTCTCTTCTAAAAGGAAGAGAGAAATAGAAGTGAGGTTTTTCAGATACCGTGAAAAGTCAGTCCCCGCAAGGGTACGCTTCATTAACAATGACTGTAAATATTCTTGTCCAACTACTTACGACGATGACTAGCTGACTGTGTAGGGTCTCAACAGATTGCCAACTAATTTGCACAAAGCTAAGAGCCACCTAGAAGACCTGAGGAAGGCTGATTTTGCCTGCTGATTTTAACTTTGCTTATCTCTATGTTCCCGACAATTCCCCCACCTGCCATCGTCCACTCAATTCCCCAGAACATTTCTAATGGTAAATCTCCGAAGGAGATCGGCATCTTTAGCATTACTCGTGAATCTATTGATGAAAAACGGATTGCTTTAAGTCCATCAGTACGCGATCAACAACAAAAGCCATCGAGTGCTGATGCACAATCAAGCGTTAAATCAGATGCAAAACTGCTGGGACAACCGTTATCCATTGACTTACAAGATATAGAGTTTTTAGTTACAGAACCTCCATCTGTGCATATTCCGGCAACGCAGCCTGAGACTGTCCCAAAGATTGTACCTGAGTCTTTGGCTTCCGAAAAAGCGAGTCCAGTTGAACCTGTGACTGTTGCGCCTACTGGTTCCGAAAAGGCGAGTCCGGTTGAACCTGTGACTGTTACGCCTACAGGTTCCGAAAAGGCGAGTCCGGTTGAACCTGTGACTGTTGCGCCTACGGTTTCAGCAAATTCCGCCACTTTGCCAACAAGCGATGCGAAGATGCAGACACCAGAACCGAATCTGTCTCCCATTGCTCAGGTGCCGGAGGGCTTTACAGTATTTCCGGTGGGTATCAACATTGGCGGGCGCAACGTCAATGACGGGGTTTCTGTTCGGGGGCAGGAAAATAGCTCGAAAGCGCTCGATCTAGAACATTGGTTATTGCCCTATGATGCCGTGGTGCAAGCACTGAAATTAAGCACAAAAGTATTACCCGACAATCAAATCGAATTACGATCGCCCAGTCTTGCCGTTCGTATCGATCCTGCCAAACTCCACACCGATCCAAAATTGGGTCTGGTTTTTTCAGTGGGGGAGATGCGATCGCTATTTGGAGTTCAGGTTGAGTTTGATCTCAAAGAGTACGCGATTGTGTTTGACGCACCCTGGTTGACGGCACCGGAAGAAAGCTCATCACTGGAAGAGGCTCCTGTGCAGCTTGAAGGGCTACCCCGAATTGCATCGCCAGATATTTCTCTAGCTGCGATCGAACAAGGGGTCGGCGTCAGTGGTGGAGATTCAACCCCAACTGCTTTCCGCGGAGACTTGACTGCGGTGGGTAGCATTTTGGGCGGCAGTTGGTTTGTGCGAGCAGACCAGCCCAAACTATTTAGTTCCAATAGCTGGCGGATTACAGATGCGCTATTTCAACGCCAGACCGATGCTAATGATTATTTTGTGGGTACTCAGCCCCCCTTCTGGCAGAACCTCAGCCCTAACGACTATGTAGGCTTTACCTTCATTCAGCGCCAGGGCTACACACCACCGCCACAATTTTATGGCGAAAGCGATCCGCGCCAACGCCTGCAAGCAGCACAGGTGGGACGAACGGTGTCCGGGCAGGCAGAACCAGGGACTTTAGTGCGATTGGTAAAAGGATTTAGCGATCGCATCATTGCCGAAACCCTGGTGGATTCGTCTGGCGTGTATCGGTTTGAGAATCTCAAATTGGAAACCCCAGCGCTGGGCGGCTACTACCAGGTCTTCCTCTATCCCAAAGGACAATTAACTGCCCAACCAGAAATTCGAGACGCGACGTTTTCCAATTTAGCTGGTCAACTTCCTGCTGGTGCTTCCGCGTTGATCGTTTCCGGTGGAGTGAATCGAGATTACAGCAAACAGGATAATAACAATCTCTTTGGCGATTTTTCCACATTTCGGGGTGGCATTGCTCAACGATGGGGCGTCTCGAATAGCGTGACGCTAGGCGCAGGCACTGTCTACGATCGGTCTTTAAGAGGACTAGCCGAACTCTTCTGGCAGCCAGAAAATGTCCCCTTCAAGGCAGCAGTTTCAGCTCTAAGCGGTAGCGATAATTCAGCATGGGACATCAATGCAGATGTCAGTTACGACCCATCGCAAAACTTCAGTGCCCGGTTCACCCACGATCGCTTCTCTAGCCGATTAGATGCCTATTGGCAACTGGCTCAAGGCATCACCTTACTGGGCAACACCAATAGTAATGATGCCACCTCTGGAGGTATTCAACTAAACTTCAGTGGCAGAGATTCTTTTACCTTTGCCCGCCTTACCTTTGACACCAAAAGTCACCTGCGCTGGAATCTGATTCAACGGTTGGGAAAACTTGAACTGAACTCTATCGGCAATGAAATCAGTTCCCAATCGGCACTAAGTTTTTACCTGGGAAAGCACAGCGATTTTACAACTGGACATTCCTTAGTTCTCGGCTACGACACCTACAACCAAAATAGCAATGACGATCTAGTTAATCTCGCTTGGCGTTATCGCTCAAAAGAACGTTCCATTGATGGCACGCTGTTATGGGAAGCCCAATTAGGCTATGGTATCGGCTCACGGGGTTCTGGCGTACTTGCCTCTGTGGGCACTACAATCATCCCTGGCGTAATGCTCCGCGCCCGCTATCAGGGCGTATCAGTGACAACAGGCGAATCGACTTTTGGTATCGAGTTAGTATCGGGGCTGAATCTTCAAGGTGGTATCACTCCTGGGGATCGTCATGCCAACTATTTACGGACTCAGGGTGGTATTCTGGTGCAGCCGTTCTTTGATCGCAATAACAACGGCCAACGCGATGCAGGTGAGGAATTTTACACAGATCCCGATCTCGTGACGATCAATAATCAAATGGTTCAAGCTGCTAGGACACAGGTTGAGAGCGATCGCATCCTGCTACGTTTGCTGCCCAACACCTATCGTCTGGATCTGGATGCAGCAGGGCTGCCCCCCGATTGGCAGCCAGCAACCAGTGCTTATGCAGTTGAGGTTGTGGCTGGTAGCTATACTCCTGTGCTAGTTCCCCTCGTCCCTGCCTATTCGCTCTCAGGCATTGTCACAGATAGCCACGGAACCCCATTGAGTGGTGTCCGAGTCGAAGCAATTCAGGTTGGCTCCGGCGTGGATTCCGGGCAGCGGCTCATATCAGTTACAAATGATGCCGGGGTCTACTTTATAGAACACCTGCGGCAAAGTAGTTATACGTTACAGGTGAATGGCAAATCCATTCAACCGAGTACAATCAAGCTAACCGAAACGTCTCCACCCTTTCAAGAACTCAATTTGCAACAATTAGAAATATCTGCTGTGTTGCAAAAACCATGACATTAACTCGCTTTCACCAACCATCTTCAGATGACTCAAGTATTTTACGCTTAACCCGGATTTCTCACAAAGAGATAAAAAAGGGGGTCAAAAACTGCGAAAATTTATATATAGTAAGTATTTCAGCAGTTAGAAGTATGACCCCATCTTCAACAGATCGTATACCAAAACAGTTCAGATTTGAACAGCCAAAGTCAGTCCCAGTGGTTGCTTAAGCTGAAGTTAAATTCCTTTTTATGTATTTCTAATAAATGATACTTTGGGCTTGGGTTGATTCAAGTTTTGTTTTGGAATGCAGGCATTTTATGAACAGAGCATTCTGATTCGAGTACCAATACAAATAGAGTAACTATTATAGCTTAATAACTGCGGCTTTATACTTAATTCATCTTTGCGCCTAAATTTTGATTGATGATATATCAAAAAAAAGCCTCACATCAGGTCATGTAAATTAATTTTTTACTGCTTGTGAGAACTGCGGGCTAGTATTGACAAAATCTACTCTTTTTTAACTTTAGGACTTACGCAAAATATCTCTCAAACTCTCATTTCTCTGTGACGCGCCAGTTGCTTCAAGTCGGGAAACCCGCCCAACGCACTGGCTTCTCTGCGCCTGGAGTGGTAGCCTGCGGCAAGCCGCTCCGCGTCTACGATTTTCCGTTAGCTGTACGTAAGTCCTGAACTTGTGACAAATGGATACAGACTGGTTTTCAAATTTTCGGACAAGTCTATTCATTACAGGAGTTAGATGCGTTCGCCTTGGATGGGGTAGCCCTACCAGCTATGAGTTCCATTTGATTTGTAGGGATTATAACAGTGAAGACTGTACCTATATTTACTTGACTGCATACCTTAATTTCACCGCCATGCAGGTCAATGCATTTTTTGACAATTGAAAGCCCTAAACCTGTTCCGGGAATATTCCCTACATTCTTAGCCCGATGAAAGGGCTTAAACAAGTGGTCTCGATCGTCATCGGGAATCCCAATACCTCGATCTTGAATTTTGAAGATCGTTTCTTCATTTTGACAAATCAGGTTGAAGTCAATTGCGCTTGCTGCAAAGGAATACTTGACAGCATTCGACAACAAGTTAGTCAAAATAGATTGGAGTAACTTTTTGTCGAGTTGAGTATAACTATTGCTGCCTGCGTTCCGTTTGTCGGTAATAAACAGCGTAATCTGATGGCTAGGGGCACTCAGTTGTATTTCTTCTACTAGATCGTGGCAAAACTGCATAACATCGATCGCAGTTGGCATGAATTCCACTTTCCCACCTTCTACGCGGTTAATCATCAACACATCGTCTAGTAGTTGGGTAATATGAGTGATAGATTTTTGGACGTGCTGAAACTGCTTTTGGCTTTGGTCTGGATTGAGGCGGTGTCCATAGTCTTCTAAGATGCCGATGGAAGATGACACGATCGCCAATGGCGTGCGGAACTCGTGAGAAGCCATTGAAATAAAGCGCGACTTCAATTCATTTAGTTCTCGTTCTTTCTCTAGTGCTTTACGCACTTCGGCTTCTGCTTGTTTTCGCTCGGTGATATCTCGACAGGTGATCACAATGCCTGCTACATTTGGCTCATCTAGGAGGTTTTTCGCGATCGCCTCAAAATCATGCCAAAAACCATCCGCATGATGCAAACGAAATTCTACTGTTGTTTTTTGAGATGGATTATCAATGGCTCGATACAGCAGCGCTGACGCAGAAAGGCCATCGTCTGGGTGGACTAACTCAGGAAGATTTTTAGCAATCCAATCTTCTGGCTGATGTCCTAGAATATGCATCAAAGAAGGGCTAACATAAACAACCCGTCCACTTGATTCTAAGGTAGCGATGATATTCGATGCATTTTGGAGCAACGAGCGAAATCGCTCTTCACTTTGCTGCAATATCTCGGCTTTAGCCAGTTTAATCTCGGTTTTAATTAGTTGAGATTGTGCCTGCTGCAACTGTTTGAGAGCTTGTTCTAGCTCCTGGTTTGCTGCTTCTAACTGAGCTGGACTCGATAACGCTAGCGCCTTAGGAATCAGAGGAATGAGTTCCAAAGCTGTATACATTGAAACAAGGGCTGTCAAGGCTTTGACTACACCTGACAGCCAGTAAGTTGGATACCATAATGTCCAGATATCCATCAGATGTCCGGTGCCACAGGCAATAATGAAAGCACCAAACATCAGAAATATCCAGTTAAACGGAATATCGCGTCGTTTGGAGACAAAGTAGACGAGCAAGCAGGGAATAGAGAAGTAGGACAATGCAATCACACTATCAGAAAGCACGTGCAGCCACACCAATCCTGGTTTCCAGAGATAGCAATGTCCGTGTGGAATAAAACTGTTTGAATTTAAAAGAGGATGGAGTAAATCTAGCATCTTGAAGCCTCTTCTCAAGTCCTTCAATATGATTCAATTTGTATCTGGCCGATCTTCTTGAGAAGTGAGTCGCATTGGCAATGCAACCCGAACAATAGTCTGTTCGCCAGTTATGCTTTCGATTGTCAACTCTCCTCCATACAATTCAATTAAGCGTTTTGAAGTAACTAGCCCTAACCCAGCACCATTGTGTTCGTACAACTTATGATGAAACTGTATATAAGCACCCACATTCTTAATTTGCTCAGAGGTCATGCCACGACCGCGGTCTATTATATAGAGCGAATAAAGGTTATTGCTTGGAAGGCCAAGGACACTGACTTTAGAACCTGACAGAGAAAATTTGAAAGCATTGTTAATCAATTCTTTCATAACTTTCTTGAGACTAGTAGGTGAAATCTGTACGGCTTCATCTTGTAGATCGATCTCTAAATCTGATGTTCGCTGTGCATTCTGGGCTTCCTGGTATGCAGTCTCTTCAACTATCATTTTGAGAGAGGTCTTAGGGGCATATTCTCGGAAACTAGCAACTTTTTCTGCATCAGATAGGGTTACTTCGAGTTTGGCGTAGAGCAAAAAGTTTTGAGTCAAGCCATAAAGCTGCTTGCCGGATGTATAAACTGCCTCGATCATTTCTAATTTCTCAGTATCTGACGTACATTCCCAGTCTTCGATTAATAACTGTGGTAATGCAATAATAGTTTGCAATGGCGTATGCAGTTCGTGGGGTAATGACACCGTAATCGTGTTACACAACTGCTGAAATTTTATTTGGTTCTTTTGAGCAATCATCGTTTGCTTTTTGAACTGAACCTCAATTGCTCGTCGCAGTTCAGAAGGAGTGAAGGGTTTGGTGAGATAGTCATCCGCACCTAGTTCCATTCCGTATCGCAAATCAGTTCGATCGGCTTTAGCGGTGAGAAAAATCACAGGGATAGTGGCCATTTTCGGGTCTTGACGGAGCGATTGGACAAACTCGTAGCCATTTAATTCCGGCATCATCACATCGCAAATAATCAAATCTGGCATCTCTTCTTTGGCCTTTTGCAAGCCAATCAAGCCATTCTCAGCCGTAGTTCGATAAAACCCTTCAAACCCTAAAATTGAGGCAATATTCTCGCGGACTTGAGGTTCATCTTCGACAACTAAAATCTTTTTGAGAGTAGATTGCATGATGATTTTTCCTTATGCTGCTAGAGTAAGATGTTTAAATGAAGCTACTACTGATTTTTCGTAATTTGCTGATTGGATTTGTTTCCCCTTTAAGGGACTTCCAAGTAAAAAAATATTCCATAGCAGAGGGACAAGGAAGACAAGGGGGACAAGGAAGAAAATAAGTCTAGTTGAGTAAACAAATTGGATAATTTATTTTTTGGAGTTCTTTAATTCGGAATGCAAGCCAGAGCGCGATGATGGAAGCACATAAGGCAAAAAGAATCGAGGCAATAATAAAAAGCAAATTATAGTCAGCCGTTCCCTCAAGTCTCATAGCAGACATGCCGGTGTAGTGCATTGCGCCAACTCCACTTCCTAGTAAAATTCCCCCTATGACCAGATTGAAGATTGTCTCTCGGTAGCTGGTAATAAACAATGCTCCTCCTGATGCAGCGATCGCCACCATTAGGGACAAAATAACGATAGGCAGATCGTAAAAAACTGGGACAGGGAACTGGTAAGCCAGCATAGCAATAAAGTGCATTGACCAAATTCCAATGCCCATTGCAGCCGCACCTCCAGCGAGCCAAAAAAGACGTGTCAGATTACGAGCTGCCATGATTCGTCCTGCTAGGCCGAGTGCTGTATAAGCAGCAAAGACAGCAATGCAGAATGAAAGGATCGCGAGGCAAATATCGTAGGTTAGCGTCATAATTAAACCCTGAACAATGAGAGTGGAGTTGAATTTAAAACTCTACTCTTTAACATTAGGGCTGAGAGGATTGCCCTTAAAAGAGAGTAATTCCTTAATCTTTAATGGATTTTGCCTTTGCGGTATTATTTACTTAAGTGCATCAAGAACAAATTTTTATCAGTATTGGGGGAAGTACTGGATGCTAAATACTGTTTTCGTAGAATTACTGTGAAACTTATACCAATTCGCAATTCCCTGCTTTTGGCAATGGGCTATGCTCTAAGCGCAGCTATACCGCAGGCTTTATGCAATGAAGATGGGTCAGATATGGCAAGCCTTTTGGGGTTTGAATATGTTGCCTTATCTCGTTGAACCAAGAATCCTCATGCCTTTAGGCACAGGAGTGTCAATGAGCGAAAATTGGTATTAGCCACTTAATTTACTGACTTAGCTTTCTGAGAATTCAGTATAAGCCGAGAGACTGCTTTTGCAGAATAGGCTAGACTGAATCGTTAAACCAATCTCTAAGTAGTAAGTAAGTCGGCACAATAAAACCAAATTGTGTAGATAAAAGTAAACAAGGGTCAAACTTTTTTCCCCCTGCCCCCTGCCCCTTTTCCTCTTGTTGACCAACCCGATGTTTCTCATCTCAGTATTGTGGCTGGAAATGTTATGTTCTTGCCCCGCTCATTTCTGTTAAGGCTTGTCCTAGAAAACACGATCGCGCCGCCCATCACTGTTGCCCCAGATGTGCTGGTGACAGATGCGATCGCACTTTTGAGTTCCAGTTCTGCTTTGCCTGCAAGTGGCAATGATTCCGCCACGATTAACTGCACTGGCTGTTTGGCTGTAGTGAGCCACAACCAACTGGTGGGACTGTTCGGCGAACGAGCCGCGATCCGCTTGGTTGCCAGTGGGCGATCGCTTGCTGGAGTCACTTTAGCAGAGGTAATTGAACCACCAGCGATCGTTTTACGGCAATCTGAGTTAACTAATCCTGAAGTTGCCCTGAATCTCTTACGACACCACCAGCACTTGCCTATATTAGACGACAACGGGCAGTTACTTGGGCTGCTGACCTACGAGAGTTTATGCCGTTTGCTGCAACTTGTAGAACTTGGGCAGGCAGATGAGCCATCAATCGCAGCTTTGAAACTTCAGACAGAGCAATTGCAGCTGTTGATGGCAGTCTCAACGCGGATTCGGGCTTCGCTGAGTTTGTCAGAAATACTCGACGCCACGGTGTCTGAAGTGCGGCAGTTTTTGGATTGCGATCGCGTGTCGGTCTATAAATTTTTGGAAAATGGGCATTTTCAAGTGGTGGCAGAGTCGCTGGCCGCCAATCAACGCTCCTTTGTCAGCGAAGCGATTTACGATCCTTGCTTTGCTCCAGATTGGACAGAACGATACGGCAAAGGGCGAGTGCGAGTGGTTTCTGATATCTATACGGCAGAGATGACCCCCTGCCATGTTGAGTTATTAGAGCGCTTGCAGATTAGAGCTAAAGTTCTGGTGCCGGCGATCGTTAACAACCAATTTTGGGGACTCGTTAGTGCCAGTGAATCGGCTGTACCTCGCCATTGGCAAGCGTCTGAGGTCGCATTTTTAGAACAACTTGCCATTCAGGTGGCGATCGCCATTCAACACAGCGAAGCGGCAACCCGATTCCAGCAACAAGGGCAAGAGCTTACCGCATTGCTAGATCGTTCCCCTGACGTGATTTTTCGGCTCAATCGAGACTTACACTACCTCTATGTCAACGCAGCAGTAGAGGTCGAATTGGGCTACGCGCCAGAAGCACTGATTGGTCAACCACTGCTCGCTGCCACCCTTGCCCCAGAACATCTTGCTGATTGGCAAACTCTCACTCAACAAGTAGCAGCAACCCGCCAAGAACAAACGATTGAATATCAACTTCGCCTTCACTCACGCTCCATCTGGTTTCAAACCCGTGTCGTTCCAGAATATGACATGGATGGAACCGTTACGTCGTTTTTGTGCGTGGCGCGCAATATTACCCAAAAGAAGCAAGCTGAAGCTAGACAAGCCGCCTATATCAACGTCTTGCTAGAGTGGCAAAACCGCCATCATGCTGCCCAGCTAGCCACTAAACAAGTGCTGTATGAATGGGATACATCCTCCGATCGTATGACGTGGGGCATCAATGCCGAGCAGGTGTTTGGCTATAACGCCTCTGAAATGCCCCAGACATCAGCCGATTGGTTTGCTAATATTCACCCAGAGGATGAGAAACAGGTACAAACAGCCGTCGCAGAGTATTTTGAGCGTCAGGGACATCTCTACTTGCAATATCGGTGGCAACATCAGGCTGGGCATTACATCTGGATTGAAACTCAGGCACAGTTTTTTGCAGATGCTAACGGCAACTTAACTCAGATTATCGGGTATGTCACTGATATTAACGACAAAAAAAGGTTAGAAGCCGAACGCACGCAGCTAGAAACTGACCTCAGAGAAAGCGAAGCCCAACTCCGACAAATTTTTGACAACAGTCAGGATGTGTTTTTTCTCAAATCCCTCGATAGTAAGCAGATGATTTATACCAGCCCAGCCTGGGAATATCTTTACCAAACGCCGTTGCAGCAAACCTATGACAATCCTCAAGCTTGGCTCGATTTTATTCATCCAGACGATCGCGATGCCGTAGTCACGTTTAACCAGCAAGCTTGTCAAGGGAAAGAAGTTTGCTCCTTTGCCTATCGGATTATCCGTCCCGATAACTCCATTCGCTGGCTGTGGAACCGCAGCTTTCCGATTCGCAACGAAGCCGGAGAGATTTACCGTCTTGCTGGGGCCAACATCGATATTACTGAGCAAAAAAAACTGGAACTGGAATTAAGCGTAGTCAAAGAACGCTATCAACTCGCCATTCGGGGTATCGGCGAAGGAGTTTGGGATTGGGATATTGTCAGCGATCGCATCATTGGCAGCGATCGCTATTGGGAAATTTTAGGCTACTCACCCCCAGATAAAAACGCCTCCAAGTTTGCCTATGAGGTGCTTAGGGAAGAGATCCATCCCGACGATCGCGATCTGATGCAATTAACCTTACAGCGCCACCTGCAAGACCATTTGCCCTATGAAGTAGAATTTCGCAGACGTAAGCAATCAGGTGAGTATATTTGGTGTCGTTCTCGTGGAGAGGCAATCCGGGATCAAACTGGCAAGCCGATTCGCATGGTGGGAGCGATCGCAGATATCACAGAACGGAAAGTAATGGCAACTGCTCTACAAGCTAGTGAAGAAACCTTGCGCCTGGTTGTCAATACAGTTCCGGGAGTGGTTTATACCTATTGCCGTTCTGTGGATGGAACGAAAAGTTTTCGATTTATTAGCCAAGGCATTATCGAGCTTTGCGATCGCACCCCAGAGGAAATCCTCAACGACTCCCAAGTGCTTTGGCATCTGATTGTTCCAGAGGATGCAGAGAGGGTGCGGGATTTGATTGACCAATCTGCTGCAATGCTCACCCCTTGGACGGCGGAGTTTCGCCTGATAACTGCTAGCGGGGTCTTAAAATGGGTTTCCGGTGATTCCATCCCCTCCCGACAAGCAGATGGTAGCATTATTTGGCACGGCATTCTAATTGATATTAGCGATCGCAAGCACGCCGAAGCCAAACTGCGTCAACAGGAAGAATTTCTCCGTACCATCTACACAGGAGCAGAACTGGCGATTTTTGTGATTGAGGTGAGCATAGATCGAGAATTTCGCTTCCTGGAATTCAACCCTGTGGCTGAACGATACGGCTCAGTTACCTGCGAAGAAATTCAGGGTAAAACGCCAGAGGAAGCATTTGGTGAGGCGGTCGGTTCAGCAATCCGGCAAAAGTATGACCTATGTCTAAAATCGGGTCAGAAGATCAGCTATGAAGAATATCTTCCTTTTCCAGAGGGTTCAATTTGGGCGCTCACCAACCTATTTCCAATCCGGAGCGAAGCGGGAAATATCCATCGCATCATTGGTACAGCTATTAATATCACTGATCGCAAACAGGCTGAAGCCGCTCTGCGAGCGAGTGAACAAACCTTAAGTCAGGTCATGAATACCGTGCCTGGAGCGGTTTTTAAATATCGGCGGTCGGCGGATGCGGCAGATGGTTTTGTATTTATCAGCCAGGGCATTGTCGATCTGTATGAGCATACACCGGAGGAAATCCTCAACAATGGATCAATCGCCTGGGATATCGTCCTACCCGAAGATATGGAGCAGATGAGTGCTTCGAGAGACCGATCGGCAGCAACCCTCGAGCCGTGGGAAATGGAGTTTCGCATCCAAACTGCCAGCGGTGTCTTGAAGTGGATTTTAGGACATTCTATCCCCTCCCAAGAAGAGGATGGCAGTATTGTCTGGTGTGGCATTTTCACCGATATTAGCGATCGCAAACAAGCCGAGCTAGAACGCCAGCGCAGCGAAGCTGTGCTTCAGGCATTGATCGCCGCATCTCCAGTTGGGCTAGCTCTGTTCGATCGCGAACTGCGCTACCTCTATGGCAACGAGGCATTAGCCAAAATCAACGACCTGCCGTTAAGCGAGCATTTGGGACGCACCTTATGGGAAGTTGTGCCGGAAATGGCATCTCAGTTTGGCCCCATGCTGCTCCAGGTTATAGAAACCCAAGTACCAATTATAAATATGGAGTTTAGCGGTGAGGTCAGTCCCGGTGCATTTCGCAGCGCCATCTCCAATCACTATCCCGTTTGTTTACCCAATGGGGAAGTAATCGGCGTTGGCGTATCCGTGATGGACATCACCGAACTTGTCCAGGCACAACAACAACTGAGGGAAAGTGAAGCCCGGTTCCGTACCTTGGCAGACAACATTTCTCAGTTTGCCTGGATAACTGACGAACATGGCTCGATTGAATGGTATAATCAGCGCTGGTTTGACTACACAGGCACCACACTGGCACAAATGCAGGGCTGGGGATGGCAGCACGTACATCACCCCGATCATGTCGAGCGGGTAGCGAAGAAAATTAGCCACTGCTTTGAAACAGGCGAAATCTGGGAAGATACCTTTCCTTTGCGTGGCCGAGATGGGCAGTATCGCTGGTTTCTCTCTCGTGCTATTCCCATCCGAGATGAACAGGGTAGGGTGTTGCGGTGGTTTGGCACCAATACAGACATCACCGAACAAAAACAAACCGAAGTTGCTCTGCAAACAAGTGAGCAAATGCTGCGTCAGCTTACTAATATGGTGCCTGGAGCCGTCTATAAATATCAGCGCTTGCCGGATGGGTCAAATAACTTGATCTTTATGAGCGAAGGTATTGTCGATTTGTATGAATATACGCCAGAGGAACTCCTCAAGGATGTGCAAATCGTGTGGGATATTATTTTCCCAGAAGATATAGAAAAAATCGGCGCTTCCATCGATCGATCGGCTACAACGCTCGAAGCATGGGAGATGGAGTTTCGCATCAGAACTCCTAGCGGCATCTTGAAGTGGATTTTTGGACATTCTATTCCCTCTCAGGAAGAAGATGGCAGTATTATTTGGTTTGGTATACTTACGGATATTAGCGATCGCAAACAAACAGAACTGGCGCTGCAAGCAAGCAACCAGCGTTATTTAAATTTGGCTGAACTATCACCAGTTGGTATTTTCCACACTGATGCCAACGGAGACTGTCACTATGTCAATTCGCGCTGGTGTCAATTAGCAGGACTCTCCGCCGAAGAAGCAATGGGTATGGGGTGGACGCGAGCGCTGCACCCCGAAGACCGGGATTGGGTCTATTACAACTGGCAATTAGCAGTCCAGTCCCGGACTCCCTTTTTAATGGAGTATCGCTTTCAAAGACCAGATGGAAAGATGTACTGGCTGTTTGGTCTGGCGGTCGCGGAAACTGATATCACTGGCAAAGTCACTGGCTATATCGGAACGATCGCTGACATCACCGAGCGCAAATTCTCCGAACAAGCCCTGCAAGAGAGCGAACGACGCTACCGCGACTTGGCAGAAGCGATGCCCCAGATGGTCTGGTTGTCAGATGTCACGGGTGCTGTTTACTACTTAAATCGGCGTTGGTATGACTACACAGGGCAAAGTGAAGCTGAGGCAATGGGATTGGGTGCAGCAGCAGTGGTTCATCCCGATGAGCGCGATCGCACCCTCCAGGAATGGGCACAAGCGATCGCCACTGGCAGTTTATTTGAGTGCGAATATCGCCTCCGTCACCATCAAGGACTATACCGCTGGTTTCTGGGGCGGGGAATACCAATCCAAAACCAATCAAGAGAAATTACAGGCTGGGTAGGCACAGTTACTGATATCGATGACTTTAAACGCGCTCAACTGGAACGCAAACAAGCCGAGCTGGCTTTGCAAGCTTCAGAGGCAAAACTGAATGATGTGTTGAACAGTGCAGGTGCGTCAATTGGGCATTTTCGATATTATCCAAATGGTTTTTGGGAAACTGATTATCACTCTAAGGGATGCGAACGAGTGTTTGGCTATCGACCAGAGGAATTTCTGGCGGAAGTTTGGTTATCAAACATTGTCCCAGAAGATTGGGCAGTCATACAGGAGCGGATGCAGGCGGCGATTAAAGCCGAGAGAGAAACCACACTTGAGTATCGTTTTTATCATCCAGATGGCTCGACTCGATGGGTTTTAGATACGCTGACATCTCGCTGGAATGAGAGCAATCGCTGCTGGGTTGTAACGGCAATTGGTACAGATGATAGCGATCGCAAACACGCAGAACTGGAACTACAAAAGCTTAACCAGGAGCTAGAAGCCAGAATTGCTCGCCGCACAGCAGCATTGAGTGAGAGTGAGGTGCGCTATCGGTCTTTGTTTGAACAGGCAGCTGTCGGCATTAGCCAATCTCACCCATCAGGACGTTATATCCAAGTCAATCAACGCTTTTGTGAACTGACTGGCTATACTCAATCTGAGCTACTGGATATGTCTTGGCAAGACTTGATCCATCTAGAAGATTTAGAAGTAATCCAAGGTGAGTTGGCTCATTTACATCACGGTGAGTTGGCATCAATAACCCTTGAAATCCGCTATATCCGCAAAGATCGTCGGCTAAAATGGGTTAGTCTTACAGTATCGATGCTGTATAATGCTGCGGGTACACTCATTGCTGACTTGGCGGTGGTGGAAGACATTAGCGATCGCAAGCATATTGAGAAACAACTCCAAAAGAGCGAAAAGCGCCTTAAAGAAATCATTTCTAAGACAGTTGATGGCATCCTGATTCTGAATTCCCAAGGACAGATTCTTTTCAGCAATCCGGCTGCCGATCGAATTTTCAATCGCCAAAAGCCAGACTACCAGGGTGCAGATTTGGGAATTTCCATCACGCTCCAAAAGACGTTTGAAATGGAGATTCCGCATCCCACTGGCAGGGTGACTACAGTTGAAGTGCGCGTTGAGGAAATTACCTGGCAGAATCATCAAGCCTTTCTAGCCGCAATCCGAGATATCAGCGATCGCAAGCAAGCTGAGATGGCGCTGCAAGCGAGTGAGCTTTCCTATCGCACCCTGGCTGAAAACCTACCGGGAATTGTCTACAAGCTGTATCCTGCTGAAAATAATACATTTGTTTTTTTTAACGACCACTTAACGGCGTTATTCCACCTTGACCCCCTGGATCTCGCCAATCAAGGCACTCTCTGTCCAGTCAACTCGCTGATTGTACCAGAAGACCGCGATCGCGTTATCGAAGTCATTCAAGGGGCGATCGCCAATCAACAGCCCTTTCAGGTCGAATATTGCATTTACATCCCTGCAACCCAAGAAAAGCGATATTTGCTCGAACAAGGCAGCACCGTAACTGACGACATTGGACAAGCACTGCATATCGTTGGCATTATTTTTGATGTCACCCAAATCAAACAGACTGAGGAACAACTTCGGAAAATTAACGAACGACTGACCATTGCCAATGCAGAACTAGCCCGTGCGACTCGCCTCAAAGACGAATTTCTGGCGAATATGAGCCACGAACTTCGTACCCCCCTCAATTCCATCTTGGGACTGTCTGAAGTCTTGCAAGAAAGAACTTATGGGAATTTAACCGAACAACAACACCATACCTTAACCACAATTCAAACCAATGGGCAACATTTATTAGAACTAATTAATGACATTCTCGATCTAGCCAAAATCGAATCCGGTAAGCTAGACCTACAAATAACACCCGTTTCAGTGGAGCAACTTTGTCGCAGCACAATTCCTTTTATCCAACAGCAAGCCTTCAAAAAGCAAATTAGTTTTACCCTCGAACTGTCTCCCAATCTGCCTGACATTGAGTTAGACGAACGACTGATACGCCAGGTATTAATCAACCTGCTGACCAATGCCATCAAGTTTACACCCAATGGTGGTGCTGTCATCCTCAAAGTGCAAGGCAATGCAGCCGAACAAACAATGAGCTTCAGCACCATCGATACGGGCATTGGCATTGCTCCAGAAAACATTGACAAATTGTTTCAGCCCTTTGTTCAAATCGATAGCAGCTTATCTCGGCGTTATGCTGGTACGGGGTTAGGTTTAGCCTTAGTCCGGCGGATTATCGAACTACACAAAGGCTCCGTGAAAGTTCGTAGCACCGTCGGTCAAGGCAGCGAATTTATAGTGATACTTCCCTGGAAACAGGTCAATCAGCTTAACTCAGACAAGCCTGTCCATCGCACCACTGCTATTGCCGAAATTGCTTCACCCTTCTTACTTGTAGAAACAAAAAATACAGCAGAGAATGTAGTAAAGAAACCTGTTGTTCTCTTGGTAGACGATAACCTCGATAACATCGAGACGCTACAAGCTTATTTAGAATTGAAAGGGTTTAACATTGTGGTTGCCCGCAATGGTTTGCAAGCGATTCATCTCACCCAAATGCAGTCTTTCAACTTGATTTTGATGGATATTCAAATGCCAGATATGAATGGACTAGAAGCGATTCGCCAAATTCGATCGCAGGAGCAATACAAGCACACTCCGATTTTGGCGGTAACGGCTTTAGCCATGTCAGGGGATAAAGAAAAGTGTTTAGCCGTTGGAGCGAATGATTATTTGACCAAACCCATCAGTCCCATCCATCTCGTCAACACGATGAAGAAATATCTCCAGTTGTGCCAACTGAATATGTCTGGTAGTGATATCATGTCCGGCTAATCAGTTGCGTCCATTAAAGTTATTTTGAAGGCTAGTACAGCACGGCGTAAATAAAGCAACCATTAGTAATATCATGTCCGGTGAAAGACTTATCATTAAGGCAGCAGAGGTGCAGAGGGGCAGGGGAGCAGAGGGGAGGGGTTTTTGGGTTTTGTGCATAGATTCGGGAATTATAACTAATTATCCGGACATGATATAACAGACAAAAAGCTTATACCAATTTGAAAAATGTTTGCGACAGATGAATTGATAGAAGCTATACGCAGACAGCAATTCCCAATCTAAAATCCAAAATGGTATTACAATAAGAGTTTTTGCACCTTCTGCCCTCTGCCTCCGTACTTCTGCCTTCATGTACTAGGAGTATAATCAATTTGGCTCAGTCTGGTTTACACTTTAGGATTGTTCGTGCATGAGTGAATTTGAAATAGTCAATCAAGAACTGACGATTCTATTAGTGGATGACGAACCCGATAATTTTGAAGTTATCAGCGGCATTCTATACAATTGTGGCTATCATTTGGGATATGCATCGAGTGGTGTTAGTGCCTTAGAACGGCTACAAAGAAGTCAGCCCGATTTGATTTTGCTCGATGTGATGATGCCAGGGTTAAATGGCATTGAGCTGTGCCGTCGCATCAAGACTAATCCAAATTGGAAGCATATTCCGATCGTTATAGTCACTGCATTGAATGGGAAAGAAGATTTAGCCCGTTGCCTCGAAGCTGGCGCAGATGATTTTCTCAGTAAGCCTGTAAGTGCATTAGAGTTACGCGCCAGAATTCGCTCGATGCTCCGCATTAAGCAACAGTATGATGCC
The DNA here is from genome assembly GCF_034531035.1 of Nostoc sp. DedQUE02. Lineage (NCBI taxonomy): Bacteria > Bacillati > Cyanobacteriota > Cyanophyceae > Nostocales > Nostocaceae > Nostoc > Nostoc sp. DedQUE02. The sequence goes on from NZ_JAVRBY020000018.1 coordinate 75,084, forward strand.
CTCAAAGCTTCTCTACAAATGCGATCGGACATGGCAAATATGATTGTACACGATTTGCGTAATCCTCTGACTAACATTGTTTTGTCTTGTGAAATACTCAGCCGAGCGAATTTGCCAGAGCAATGTCAAATTCGGATCGATCGCATAAAAATAGCGGAACAACAGTTGCGATCGCTAACCGAAAGCCTACTGCTCATGGCAAAACTAGAGTCAGGAAAAATGCTCGTAAATCTGGAGACAATCGAGCTGAATCGCCTGATTGATAGTTGTATCAGCGATATACAGGCGATCGCCAATCAAAAAATGATTCAGATAATTTCCCACCTCCCAGAACCCGAAAGACCGATTTACGCCGATAAGCTCGTGATGCGTCGAGTTTTAGACAATTTATTATCAAATGCAATTAAATTTTCTCCGTCTAAAAGTCAAGTTACGGTGCAAGTCAATTATTTAGACGAGCTGACAACCCAGATTCGAGTGATTGATATGGGTGTTGGAATCAGTGACGAACTCAAGCAAAAAGTCTTTGAAAAGTATGAAATTGGGACTCTGATGAAAAACATCGAGCAAGTTGGCTTGGGCTTGGCATTTTGTCAGATGGCGATCGAAGCTCATGGCGGCAAAATCTCAGTGGAAGATAATCAGCCTCAAGGGTCAGTCATTTTAATAGAAATCAGCAATCTCCTTCTAGGAGCAAAACACGCTTATTTTTGAAACAGGGCGATCGCTCGGTTGAAGATTAGAGCTTGAACAATAAGGAATAATCAGAAGTTTTGCCGTACAAAATAATACGTTGTCAAGAGAAAAATGGTTATACTTTCTTCAAAGCTAGGTGATATAAGATATTGCTAGTAGTCATACGAATTCGCAATTCAAAAATCCTTACTTGATAAGAGTTTCCAGTTTTGGATCTGTTTCAGGATTTTAGTGAATTGGTATCACAGAAGTTTCTTGTCAAAAACTCTGGTTGTATAAAAATAAAAAGCATAGCTTCGATAACCGTATTGTAAGTTTAAGTCAACCATATACGTCCGAATGGCACTAATAAAAGCGGGGAAAATCGTGGAATGTGCCGCAAAACTGTCTGCTAATTGCTTTGATGAATATGTATTTTTTAGACTATATTAGTTAAGATAACTTTAATGAATAACGAAACTTTAAAGCACTTTTTAGTCACCTCGAAAAACTATACTAGTACACTAAGGTATAAATATGGACACCCTTTCAAAAGCCCAAAATAAAGGCTTTTTGGCTTTTGATCCTTCGACTACGCTCAAGGTCAACTTTTGACTTTCAACGTAGCGGTACTAGTTATTGTCCAGAATCCGTTGATGTTGACAAAAATTATCCCACCAGAGAAAATTCAGTTTATGCAAAGAAGGAGATATTAGAAGTACTGGTTCACCTTTGAGCAGACTCCAGAAGACTGTAAGTAACGAAAAAAAGAAGCAAATTTTAGAATTCCAAATATTGGTTTTCAAACTGGCAACATTGTTAAAGCCATAGTTACTAGCGGCAATAAAATAGACATCTATGCAGGACATTTGCTTTGTCGAAAATCTGGAAGCTTTGATATTTCAACTAAAAACGGTCGGGTTGCAAGAATCAGTCACAAATACTGTTTCGCAATTCCTAAAATGGATACAGTTATGCGTTTTAAGACGGCGTTTATTGACTTTTTTATTACGTTTTCAGTAAGCCCTAAATATTATGGATAATCCAAAAATTCTGGTTGTAGAAGACGAAGTTCTGATTGCGAGAGAATTAGAAACCAATTTAATGAGTCTGGGCTACACCATAGTCGGAATTGCATGGGATGGAGCAGAGGCGATTGCCAAGGCGGCAGAACTTCAGCCTGACTTGATTTTGATGGATATTATGTTACCGGGAGAAATCAACGGTATTGAGGCGGTAGAGCGCATTCATCAGACTGCTCCAATTCCGGCGATCTATATCTCTGCCTACGATGATGAAGCTATTTTGCAACGGGCAAAAGCAACCCACCCTCTTGCTTATCTAATCAAACCCTTCAACGAGCGCGTCCTGAGAACAACTATTGAGATTGCGTTGGCATTGCACACAGCTGAATCCGAGATGAGAAAAGCGATCGAGATAGCTCAAAGGCAAACCAAGGCTGAAAGCCAACCCAAGCAACAGCAATTAAATCCTTTGTTTCAAAACTATTTGGGCATGGTAGTGCATGAAATAGGCAACTCTATCAGTGTGATTCAGGTCAGTGCCGAACTATTGAATGAATTTGAGGCTCCACCCTTGGTAAAGCAGCGTGCCATTGAGCGTATTCAGAATGCGGCGCTCCGTATGAACTGGTTACGCGAGGATTTACTGGTTCTGGCGCAAACCGGAACAAATCAGTATCAGCTGCAACTGACTGAGATTGAGTTGTTGAGTACGGCTCAACAATTAATCGAAATAGTGACAGTACAACAACGGCAAGATCGATTGCGGCTGCTGAGTCAGCAAGAGACACTTGTTGCCTTGATGGATGAACGATTGCTGAATTATCTGTTAAAGAATTTGTTGTTAAATGCTCTGAAATATTCGCCTGAAGATACGTCGATTTTGCTCCTGCTTGATCGCCAAGCAGATCGAGTTGAAATTGAAGTTCGAGATCGAGGTATTGGGATTCCAGCCGATTATTATCCTAATATCTTTCAGCCGTTTCACCGAGGCAGTAATGTAGTTGATATTCCAGGCACAGGCTTGGGTTTAGCAATTGTGAAGCGCTGTGTTGATTTGTTGCGGGGAAACATTACTTTCGACAGCGAAGTTGGTAAAGGTACAACGTTTAGGGTAACTTTGCCTGTAACCAGACCGTCGAGTGAACAAAAAATCTCTGTTGATACTGGCGTTCGGTAAATTTGAGTTCAAAACGCGTTCCTGGTTGGCAACTAAATTGGCTAACTTCTTTTAATTAGTTACGAGAAGCCGTATGGAAACAGTTAGATAAATTAACTGCTCAAGTTAAATCTATTGCTGGCTGGAATTTTATTTTGGAAGCGTTATTTGTATCAGGCTTTTCGTGAAATGGTATAAGTCCTAATGATTATTGTTTTGTTTGGAAGTCCGCCGTTTGCGGAATTGGCTTTCTGGAGTTTAACTAAAAATCCCATTGGCGATCGCTTGCGTGGCTGCTTGGCTGGTCAACGGTTTAGAGAACAAGTAACCCTGTCCCAACTTACAATTCAATTCTTTTAATTTTTCCAGTTGAACTAAAGTGTCTATTCCTTCTGCCACAATGTTAATATCCAGGCTGTCAGCCAGGGTAATAATAGCTTTAATGACGGCATTTTGCCCATCTTCATCAATCTGGCTAGTAAAAGAGCGATCGATTTTCAGGGTTTCAATTGGGAACTGATGCAAACAGTTCAAGCAGGAGTATCCCGTGCCGAAGTCATCAAGACATAACTGAATTTGCAGCGATTTCAGCGATTGGAGGACTTGATTTTTATCCTCTGTCATTTCTAACAGATAACTCTCAGTCACTTCTAATTTTAAGTACTCACCTGACAAATGGGAGTGCTGCAATATTTCTGCCAACCGTTGACTAAAGTCAATTTGATTCAATTGCAGGGCGCTGATATTGACATTCATAATCAAGTCAGCGTGTTGAGGAAACTGTTGTTGCCAACTTCGCAGTTGCTCACAGGCTTCTTGGAGAATCCACCAGCCCAATTCGTTAATTAGTCCCTTTGCTTCTGCGATCGCAATAAACTGAATCGGTGGTATGAGTCCTTTTTCAGGATGATCCCAGCGAATCAATGCTTCAAACCCGATTAACTGATTTGTAAACAAATGAACAATCGGTTGATAATGCAAGCAAAATTCTTGCTGTTTACCCGAATATGCGCTTTTTAAAATCGCTCGTCTCAAGTCTGTTTCTAACTGTAACTGCTCGGAAAGATTGACTCGTATTGCCGGATCGAACACAGTATATCCGCTGCTTGCTGTTCTGGCATGATGCATTGCTAAAGAAGCATCTGCAAGCAGATCGATGGCGTTGCTATAGTTAAATTGGCTGTGCGTAATCCCGATACTTATGTTGTTGAATACTTCACAACTTCCTAAATCGAGCGCCTGTTTCAAGCTTTGTTGATGAAATTGTTCGGCTAGCTTGGTTGCCGTCGATAGATGCTGAAGGTTTTCTAGAATAATAATAAATTCGTCACCGCCAAAATAGGCGAGGAACTGCTCAGGTGCAAGGATTTGCCCCAGTTGAGTAGCTACAGTTTGGAGCAAGCGATCGCTCATCAGTTGCCCAAAAGCGTCGTTGATTTCCTTAAAGTTATCTAAACCCACAAATAACACGGCATACTGAGAGGTTGTATTTGTGGGTGTCTGTTGAGTTAACCGATTGAGTTGCTCGATTAAGTACGCTTTGTTGGGTAAGTTGGTCAACGAATCCCAAAGTGCAGAGTGCTGCTGCGCCTGGAATGCCGCTTCCTGCTTGGCGAGTCGGGCAGCGATCGCTGCTAATAATTCATCGACACTAAAGGGTTTCGTCAAATAATCGTCTGCACCGAGATTCATACCCTGACGAATATCTTCATGGGTGCTTTTAGCTGTTAAAAAAATAAAGGGGACTAATGTAGTATCTAGATTCTGCCTTAATGTCGATAGCACCTCGTAGCCATTTGCGCCTGACATCATCACATCGCACAGAATTAGTTCGGGATGCTGGGACTGAGCCAAAGAGATCCCTGTTTGACCGTCTTCGGCTTCCACGACCTCAAAGCCTTCTGCTTCTAAAATATCTAGAATTTCTTCGCGCAATGAAACTTCATCTTCAATGACTAATATTTTGGACATATTAAGTAAGTTGGCACAAGAAAACTAAAAATGGATTACCTTCATTGAAAGTCGGGGGAAACTCAATCGAATTGTGGGTGGAGAGGGATAGCCGCCCGCCGACTTGGGGCATTGGGCATGGGAGCAATGCGATGAGAGTGAGCAGGGGGAGCAGGGGAGGCAGGGGAGGCAGGGGAGGAGAAATAAATTAAGTGTATTTTGAAGTATTTATAGTCGCGTATGTTACTAAATTCTCTCTTTACTCCCCCTGCTCCTCCTGCTTCAAAAAGTGATGATCTCACATTTTCGCGTTGCTCCCTTGGGCATTGGGGAGGCAGTGCTTTGGGCGGGTTTCCCGACTTGTAGCAACTGCCGTTATTGGTGGCTCTTTTCCATGCCTAAAAACTCTACCCACAAAAGGATGGAATTTTTCATTTATTAGGAGCCAAGGTAGTGGGCAGATTAGTTTCAATCGGTAGTTGAAGCGTAAACTGAGTCCAACCCGCTTTACTACTAATTTGAACTTTACCGTTCAGTCGTTTAGCCAATTTCTCAATCAGTGTTAAGCCTAGACCATTGCCGCCTTGCTGCCAGCGATCGCTCTCTGGAACTCGATAAAACGGTTGGAACAGATTGGGAATGAACTTATCGGGAATCTCTGCTTCGTTGCTAACAATAAGCATAATCATCTGACCATCTGGATTTATTGCCTCGGATGCAGTCAAATCACAACGAGCTTCTAAAACAATTTTACCACCAGGAGCAGTGTATTTACAGGCATTGTTAAGCAGTTCGCTCAAGATGCGCTTGAAATCTGCGGCATCGATTACAGGCATTGGCAAATAAGGTGGAATGTTGCTCCAGAGAGTTTGTTGGCGTTTTCGAGCCTGGGTTTTGAATGGTTCGACGATCGCAGGAATCCAGGTTTGTAAATTCAATTTTTCGGGTTGCAAAGGACGTTCGTTTGCGCCTAAATAATGCAAATCGAGCAAGTCATCGATCAGATGAATTTCGCGGTAACACTCTTGTTGCAAGCGATCGATGTAGCGTTGGGTTTGCTCTGGGTTGGCAGCTTGTTGCAAGAGTTTCAACGCCATCATTATATTAGTCGCTGGGCCTCGTAATTCCTGTGATGCAGTCCCAATAAACTCGTCTTTAAGCAAATTGGAGTGTTGAAGCTGGGTAACTTTCTGATGAATCTGGACGATTGTTGCTTGTTTAGTCAATCGACTTGTAATCGCGTTAAGCAACTCATCCATCCTAAAGGGTTTTGTCAAATAATCATCTGCGCCTAAGTCCATTCCCTGCCGAACATTTTCGCGGGTCGCTTTAGCGGTGAGGAAAATGAAAGGAATCAGTGCTGTGTCCGGATTTTGTCTCAGTCCCGATAACACTGCATACCCATCAGCTCTGGGTAGCATTACATCGCAGAGGATCAGGTCAGGGAAGTTTGTTTGAGCTGAATCCAGCCCCTCTAACCCATCTTCTGCTCCCATTACATCAAAGCCTTCAGATTCTAAGATATCGAGGATTTCTTCGCGTAATGATGGCTCATCTTCAATTACCAGGATTTTGGTCATGAATTTGCTCTACTAAAGCAATTGGCAAGGTTACTCTAATTAAAGTACCCTGATTCACTTGACTAGTAACATTGATTACACCTTGACACTCTTCCACAAATTGCTTAACAATTGCTAGCCCTATGCCCGTCCCAGGCAAATTGCCAACATTGCTACCGCGATAAAACGGAATGAATAATTTATCCTGGTCTTCTAGGGGAATGCCAATACCCCAATCTTGAATAGAGAATCTTACATATTCGGGAGCAAAAATCAAGTCAAACATCACCTTTCCAGAGTCAAGAGAATATTTAATCGCATTGGAGAGTAAGTGGGTAAGTATGAGTTCCAGCACAGTTGGATCGAGGTAAATTTGCCGACTATTGCCCTGACTTTCAAAGATAATCGGGTGTTCGCTGGTGGTTAATGTGGCAATTAATTCTTGACAGAATTTTTCTAAGTTCAACGGTACGGGGTTGAGTTTAGCTTGATGTGCCCCCGAACTATTCATAACCAGCATATCGTTGAGCAGCTCAGTCATGCGCTGCACTCCAGCAATGATGCGATTGTAGCGAATCTGGTTTTTTTCTGGAGTCCATTGATGAGCATAGCGTTTTAACGTCTCTGTTGCTACCAAAATCACACTCAGAGGTGTCCGGAATTCATGGGAAACCATCGTGATGAATTCAGACTTGAGTTGGTGCAATTCTCTTGCTTGCTGCAAAGCTTGTTGCATGGCGGCTTCTGCTCGTTTGCGATCGCTAATATCTCGGAGAATGCAGACTGTTCCTCCATACGGTAACAATGAGATTGACAGTTCTTGGTCAAAGGGTTGACTATTACATTTATAACCAACGGTTTCTCCTCGCCAAAATTTCCGTTGCTGTAGACTTTGCTCAATTTCGCCCCTCAAGCCAGCTTGTTGATTCGGGTGATAGTGAATTTTCCAATTGGTTTGTAGCAGGAGACTGGAATCTTTGTAACCGTAAATTTTGGAATATGCTTCGTTGACATACACATAGTTCCATTGGGCATCTAAAATGGCAATTCCTTCACTTGATACGGCGATCGCCACTGACTGTTGATGCATTATCTGTTGCATTCGCGATCGCTCGATGGCATAGTGAATGGAGCGAATCAGGGCATGGGTGTTAATTTGCCCTTTGACGAGATAATCTTGTGCGCCTTGCCGCACTGCTTCTAAAGCGATCGCTTCGTCTTTGAGGCTGGTGAGTACGATAATCGGCAAGGTTGGAGCTGCTGTATGGAGTTGGGCGATCGTCTCTAAGCCATGAGCATCGGGCAGGGACAGATCGGACAAAATCACATTAAAACTGTGGCAATGCAGTTTTTCGAGGGCTATTCTCAGTTTTTCTACGACTGTCACCTTCCAACTAGTTCGATCTGTGTTTTCCAGAAATTCTTGTAATAGATCTGCATCTTCTAGGCTATCTTCAATTAATAGAATTTGTAGAGAATCATTCTTCGTCATGAGTTTTGCCCATAGTGATGCCAAAACCTATCTTAAAAGAGATATCCCCAAAATAGTAACATTCTGCCATAGAAGAACTTTCAAGAGCTTTTTTGACAAAAATAGATAGTGACATATTGAATACAATACTAAAGCAACAAAGCGTTTAATTATTGTGAAGTACGAACAGTTACAACAATTCATCCAAAATGCAGAACAATTGCACCAGGAAAAACGAAAGTTATTACAATCTGAAAAAGATAGAATAATCCTAAATACTACTAGCAAAAATATCCACGTTTTTACTAGATTAAAATTATTATATAGCTTCATTTTTCGTTTGAGAACCCAACCCCCAATCCCTAATCCCCAATCCCCAGTCCCCAGTCCCTTTTACAGAATTGGATCTATGGCGATACTTGCGGCGGTCGTAGCCATTGCTTCTTTCCCACTGTAAGTAGAAAACAGTAATAATCGAAACCTGGTACTAACTTAATAAGCTATTCTTAATGCGATTATTTAAAAGTTTAGGTTTTATGGAACAGAATAATAAATAAAACCTAAAGATAAGCTAGATTTATTGCCGTGACTGGGTTTTAAGTTTTTGAGCGTTTCTATAAAATTATTTTGGCAAAGTATTGCCTAATACAAGGGCTTTGAATGCACCAGAGGTTATCTAAAGCCTACTATACAACTTTGGGAAACTTAACAGCCGCCAGCCAAAAAAATTCAATCGAACGAATCACCTTAGCAAATTCTTCTAGACCCACAGGTTTGGTTACATAACAATTGACGTTGAGTGCGTAAGTTCGCAAAATATCTTCATCAGCCGCAGAGGTTGTTAAAACCACAACCGGGATCAACTTCAGATCGGGATCGGTTTTCAGTTCCGCTAAAACTTCTCGACCATCTTTTCTTGGGAGATTCAAATCCAGTAAAATCAAATCTGGACGAGGTACATTGGCATAATCGTCCTGCCGCCGCAAAAATTTTAGGGCTTCAACGCCATCCTCCACCACATGAATTCGGTTGAGAACTTTAGCATTGCCCAGGATTTCAATCGTTAAATCGGCATCTTCCGGTGAATCTTCGACTAAAAGGATTTCAATAGGTTCAATCGGGTGAGAGTCTTTGCTCATTGGGAGTTTTCTTTTTTTATGGGAATTGTAAACCAGAAAACAGATCCTTTCCCTACCTCTGATTCCATCCAGATATTTCCGTGGTGACGCTCAACAATTTTCTTACAAATGGCTAAACCCAGTCCTGTGCCAGAATATTGGCGACGGGTATGTAATCGCTGAAAGATGATGAAGATACGCTGTGCATATTGCGCTTCAATCCCAATCCCATTATCCTGCACTGCAAATAGCCATTTGTTATCTTTTTGGGTTGCACTGATGTGAATTTGAGGTGGCTGTTCTTGACGATATTTAATCGCGTTGCTGATTAAGTTTTGTAATAAACGGCTAAATTGCTCTTTGTCGGCTTCGATCGTCGGGAGGCGATCGCGCGTGATGGTGGCGTGGCTTTCGGCGATCGCAACATGGAGTGTCTGAATCACTTGGTCAACTATCCGATCGCAATCGGTTGAAACTAATCGAAAATCGCAACGACCGACTCTGGAATATGATAGTAAGTCTTCAATTAGTGCTTGCATTCGAGTCGCAGCATTGACAATATAAGTGATGTATTTATCGGCTTTCTCATCTAACTGTTTTTGATATTTCTCTGCCAGTAGTTCGGTATAGCTGACAATGACCCGCAAGGGTTCCTGTAGGTCATGGGAAGCAACATAGGCAAACTGCTCTAACTCTTGATTAGATCGTTGCAGTTCGTTTTCGGTTTGCTGGCGCTGCTCCACTTCATTTTGCAGTTGCCGAATCGTTTTCGTTAGCTCTTCAGTGCGTTGAGCCACTCTTATTTCCAGTGCTTGATTGAGTTGTTCAAGGGTCTGATTTGCAATCTCTAGTTGAGCCGGACTGGGTAATGTTAAAGCTTTAGGAGTTAACAAAATCAGCGTCAGTGCTGCATGGAGAGAGACGATCGCTGTCACTGCTTTCATTCCTCCTGTGAGCCAGTATACTGGATGCCACAGCGTCCAGATTTCTAGCAGATGAGTGGTTCCACAACAAACAATGAAGGCTCCAGATAGCCAAAAAGCCCCACGAAAAGGGATATCTGAGCGTTTATAAGACAAATAAATCAGAAAGATGGGAATGGAATAGTAAGCCAGGGCAATTAACGCATCTGACATTCCATGCAACCAAACTAACCCTGGCTGCCAAAGGTAGCAATGTCCATGCGGTATATAGTCGGATGAAAAAAATCCTTGTAAAAATGCTTTCATCTTTTTAGCTATTAGCGAATGGTTATGTGTGTAGGACTTACGCAAAAACCTCTCTAAGTTTTATTACCAACGAAGTTCAAATACCTGCGCCAAGCCGCAAAGTGTCTACGGCAAAAGCAGCCGCTCCGGCTTCTCTGTGTTTTCTGCATCCTTTGAGATTTAATTTTACATTACCTGTGCGTAAGTCCTGGTGTGGTCTAAGAGTAAAGGAGGACTAAGAATACTCATAAATAACCATAATCTTATTTCATTAGACTCATAGGCACTGCGGCTTAAAAATTAAAATGTGTAAATAATTACTTATAAAATTACTAAAACTGCGGTTTATGCTGAAATAAATAATAGCACCCTGAGAAAATTACTGAGATTGGGATGGGTAAGTTCAGTAAAAGCGTAAAACTACAGATCGCACCCTTGTTTAAGGTGATTGATTGCTAAAAAGATTACTGAGTTCGGGATGAGTAAGTTCATGAAACCCGTAGAGCTACGAATTACGAAGTTTCTTAGGGTCATTAAATTAGAGAAACGAGTGTGACTGAAAAGAAAGTAGAAAAGTAGAAAGGTTGAGAGCAAGAGTTCATTCAATCAAAAACATAGTGTGGATAAATCCATACAAGGGAAATACCTGAACTATGAATTTTCTAAACCTATTTGCGATCGCACTCAATTTATCTCTTGCATCAGCCATCTTTGGAACGCCATTAAACACGCATTCAATTATAGTCAAAACAAACAGCTAAATAGGGCTAACAAACAAGGTGTAAGCTTTGCTAAATAAGGCTTTTGAATAATTCAAAAGTAAAACTAACAAAAGTTTTGAAGATAAAAACAAACTTCTATGAATCCTAAATTTATGTTGGACACAATACCTACTGCGATCGCTACTAAAAACCTCGATTGGAAAATTTCTGCTAATCGCCTAGTTATCATTGACCCCAAGGTAGAGAACTACGAAACATTAGTAGCAGGTGTCTTACCGAATACTTCTGTTGTAGTTCTAGATAACGATAGAGATGGCATTGAGCAAATTAATCAAGTACTAGCATCCTATCAAGAAGTTAACAGCCTGCATATTGTTTCTCACGGCGCACCAGGACGAGTCTATTTAGGGAATAGTCAACTCAGCAACGAAACACTCAATCGCTATGCAGAGGACGTGCAAAGTTGGTCAAGCCTTCTCTCCTCTGCCTCTGTACTCCTTTATGGTTGTAATATTGCATCTGGAGAAATTGGCGAAGCCTTTTTGTCAAAGCTCCACCAACTGACTGGGGCAAATATTGCAGCTTCTGCCAACCCTACTGGCAGTACTCTTAAAGGAGGAGACTGGGAACTGGAAGTTACAATTGGCAAGATTGACACTTCCTTGGCGTTTTCAGAAACAGTAAGGGAAGCTTACACCTCTGTGCTGGCAATCATTACTTTAACAGGACTAACAAACCCTCTGACAGAAGGCGGTGCTACAGATACTTTAGGGGTGAGTGTGAATGTCGCCAGCCTACTTAGTAGTCTCGGTGTTGTCGGCAAAACTTTGGTTAATGGTGGAGCGCCAATCAACCTGACTTTGACTCCCGATGCTCAACTGAACTTGAATGGTTCAAACTCCTCGGTGACTTTAACTATCGACCCGACTCAAACCACCCAAGTTTTCCCCTCAGTCAGCGTCGCCGCCATCAATGATAATCTGACAGAAACTAATCAGACTGGTAAAATTAGCGCCACGATTACAACTAGTAACCCTACTCTCCAGGCTATTCTCAACCCCATTTCCTCCCTACTGTCTGCAAATGTTACTGCGAATATCCTCGATCCGGTAACACCTCCAGCAATTGTCTCCCCGATTACTTTAACAGGACTAACAAACCCTCTGACAGAAGGTGGTGCTACAGATACTTTAGGGGTGAGTGTGAATGTAACTGACCTCCTTGCGCTCTTGCCGGGTGGTGTACTCTTGCCGGGAGCTAAAGCTGAGGTCATCCTTAGTAATTCCGATGGTCAACTGAACTTAAACGGTTCAAATAACCCGGTTGCTATAGCTATCGACACAACTAAATCTACCAAAAACTTATCCGTCGCCGTCAGCGCCATTGATGATGGTAAGACAGAAGCTGATACTGATAACAAAGGTATAATCAGCGCCACAATTGCAATCGATGGTGTCTCTTTGCTTGGACTCAATCCCATCACAGTCACTGCTAACATCACCGATCCATTAGTTTCTGGAGGTGGTACTTCTTCTGGAGATGGCACTTCTTCTGGAGGTATTAACGACATACCAACCCTGACAAAGAATGCTAATAACGATATCTTTACTATTAAAGGTAAAGGTAATAGCGAAAAAGCAACACTTTCAGTCCAACTGACAGGACAAAGTTCTAATCATGTTTATGAATTGGGAGTATTTGCTGTAGATGATGAACAAGGGAGAATTCAAGGTATTGCCTCTAGCGATCCTGGTTACGTGGAAGCAGCTTTGAAACGATCCAAGGTTATTCTCTCCTCACTTACCAAGTATCCAATTGGATTCAATGCTGATTTAGCTAGTTTGTCGGAATTTACTTCTGGCGAACAGCTAAAGTTTTACTTAGTACGCGATAATACCACAGATAATATCTTGGCTGGACAAGCTGCTGTTACAGATGTACTGATTTCCGATCCGACAAATCTTAAAGTTACAAGCTCAGGTAATAATAACTTCTCCTTGTCTTGGAAAGCTAGCAACAGCAGTGAATTCAAGGATTTGATGTTCAACATTCAGGCAACAGATAAAAATTTGCCTTTGGGTACAGGTTTACAAGGAAACCAACAAGGAGAACTCCTTGATTTACGTGGTGTGACACAACAGGTAAAAGCTGATTTTGTAGTCAATAGAGAAGCTGCATACGATGATGTTATCGGTTTCTATAAAGTGGCTGATACAAATGGTGGTATCGACACCAACGGGGATGGTACAGCAGATATTCTCGTAGGGCAAGCTGGTTATGCCGAAGCTGCTATCCGTGGAAGTGTTGCAGGTATAGACTTGACGGGGAATAATCAAGATACAGCAAGTTCCTCTGGGAATATCGCACCTGATTCTCTGTATGCACCGTTTATTATTGTTAATGGTAGACCTGATGCCATTCTTGATGGCAATGCGAATAACAATCCAGCAATATACTTCGCATTTTTGGGTGCTAACTCAGACAAGACAGATCACATTCGTCTGCTAGAAAATAACACCTTTGGTTTTGAGGATTTAGCAAATGGTGGTGACAAAGATTTCAACGATATGATTGTGCATGTCAATTTGAATATTCATTAGGCTGAAAAATTTTGCGATCGCTCTTGGGTCATCCGTGAGAGGTTAAGCTGAACTTCCCTCTGTACGAATGTACTAAATAGACCTCAAAAGCCTGTGTTGAGAGCAATACAGGCTTTTATATTTGCATAAATGTACCCATGTAACCCATTCGTGAGAGGTTAAGTAATTGCACATTTGTCAAGAGGGTGCAGGAAAAGGGGATAAATCCAGCCTGGAGACTTGTTTTCGTAAGGCTTTGACAACTCCTAAATCTTGATTTTCAGGAGCAGCAAAGTCAGTAGACCGAAAAGTTTTCCAGAAGCCTTACCAGTCCTTGATTTTTGCTTGAGAATACCAGAAGCCAAAATTAGCTTGTAATCTGCGTTTCAATAACTTTTGTTTTGGGTGGACTTCAGAACGATCGCAACTGGTTATGATTGCCAGTCCCAAAACCGATGGTTGAAACCCTCATTCTTTCGTCAACTTCCAAAAGTTTTCGATCTACTGAACTTATGAATTTACCGAATAATGTTGCCCAATTTTGATAAAAGTATTGGGTCGTGACAACAGTTTTTAAATGAAAATTTCGGGTATTCAAAAGTTTTTTGATAATGATAATCAAACAACGGGGAAGGAGGCGAACGACGCTCATCTTCTTCCCCCACCTCCGCACACGATTATCATTATTATTTAAATTATTTTGGGTATTTTAACGGGTTGACAAAATACCTTTTATCTGAACCTATCACGGATGGAAGATAACTGGTGCCAGTGATTGAAAAAGATGTAGATGGATATAATTCTCTACCATTAGCGTGCGATCGCCAAAATCCGAACTTAGGACGTTACTCTGCCTGTCGCCGCGTCGCTCGGACAATTTACTTTGGTTCTGCCCCCACTTTAAGAGCAGCCAATCGCGGTGTAGAAGATCATCGGATCAAGTTGGGGTGTGTTCAACCAGGGGAAAGTGCGGCAACTTTTGGCGACGCTTTGCGCCGACTTACCGACCAGTCCACACATCTTTATGTCGATAGCACTCGTTACTGGTTCTCAACTTAGCCTAGTGTCACCAGACTTGCCCAAGACAGAGCCGAGCAAATCCAACAGGATCAGGATAAAGTTTGGGATGAAATTATTCTCCGATTAAAGGCTGATAAGCAACGCGGTGAGTTTGCTGGAGTACATATTGCTCCCGACTCCTCCGCAGATGTTCCTGATGAAATGGCCGTAAGGCTGGTTGTCATGGGGCCACAACATCCCCATAAAAATAAGGAAAGCGAAACCCAAGCCCGCACCAGAGCCAAAGAAATACTGAACCAAAAAGGAGCCAGTCCTCGGTATTGCAAAAATATGTTGCTGTTCCTGGCACCAGATAAAGCAAAACTGGAGCTATTAGAACAATCTGTTTGCCAGTACCTCGCCTGGAATTCGATTATTCGGGATAAAGAAGCCTTAAACTTAGATGTTTTTCAAAGTAATCAGGCGACGACTAAACAACAGCAAACCGACAAAGATGTAAAAAGTTTAATTCAGGAAGCTTATATCTGGCTTATGGTGACGATGCAACCCGATCCCCAAGGAGAGATTGAATGGCAAGAAATCCGATTGCAAAAGCTATAAAATCCTGCCCTTGCCATTCAAGGCTGATACTGCGAGGAGCCAGCAACCAAGTTAAATTACCAGGTCGTTTCGTAGGTATTGGGTATAGTTTTTCTAGTTGCTTGAGCGTCATCCAAAGTCCTGCTATGCCAGCACGATGTATCCAAGTTATGCTTGGGTCGCCCAAATTTAACCGAATTTTGGGGTTTACGACACTAGCCACTACAGACATCTTATTTATTTCTGGGAAAGATTCAAAAACTTATTTAGATGCATTGAAGGTAAACGCTCTCATACTTACATTGAGTAGTAGCCAAAACCAGCTTTAACTTACGTTTCCCTTTCTCTTCACTGGTAAAAAAACGCCACAACCCATCTTGCGCTTTCCCGCAATGCCATATCTGAGCAATGTTAGCTAATCATCATTGCTGAGATTAATGATTTCTAACGGGACTTAAACAAAAATTAAGCCCAAATGTAGCCTAAACTAGCTTTATGAAAGGCAAACAGGTCAGGATTTATGGTCAGCCAATCGAAAAACCGAAAAGACATAGCTGTTCTGAAAGCTTCTAAAGCTTCGGTAAAAGTGTTCAAAGGTTTATTAGCCCATCTGCGCCTTAAACCACCAGTCAATTGATGCCAAAGAATAAAAGTGTAGGCACAAAAAACTAAAATAAAATGCCTAAGTAACTTTTTTGATCTCGAACTTGGTATTCTTTTAGCCCTAACCAACATGAGAGCTTCTCGATAAAAAACTTCTACCCAATTTCTCTGCCCATAGGTGTCAACTATCCATTGTGGAGTGACAATTGATGAAGAAACGTTGGTAATGAAATAGTCAATATCAGTAGAACCAGAGAAAGTCGGAGCGTTCATGACGATAGCAATATTACGCTTTCCACTGAGTCTTGATATTTCTACTTCTGCTGTTATTATCCATAGTGTTTTGGGTTGTTCTAAATCTAGATGAATTTCTGTAAAAGCCTCTTAAGATAAGCTCTGTGCCAACTCATCTAGTCGAATTGTTTGTTGAATATTATCTGTAAGTGTAACTGTTACTTTTCTATTCTTAGCCAATCCTCCTAAATATTTTAATTTCCGTTTCTCTAGTTCCAATAAGAAGGATGCATTGTTACCATATCCGGCATCTACAATTATTATTGCTGGTTGATGCTTTCTCTCTATTGTTCTGTCTATTAGCTTAATTGCTAATTCTGTTTTCTTCTCAAATAGGGGGTCTTGTTTTCCTTGAGGTAGAGAACTAGCGTGCTGATATAACTCTATATCTAATGGTAAGCTTTTTCTCCCATCATATAAATGCGTTGTTACCACTACTATTCCTAAATCTATTTTACCTATTTCTCCAATATATTGCCTTCCTACTCCCGCCGTGAAATTTCCACTCTTTCTATGACCAGAATCGTCAATTATTAAACTAAACCCTCTACTTATTTTGGTTTGGCTACATTTATTCATCAGCTGTAACCGACGTTCATTGACCTGAGAACTAGACCAAGGTGCTTCAGTCAGAAAGTGGTTAATCGGTGGTAAGTTACTCCTACGGCATTTTCTGCCATCTGGGTTAGGTTTTTTTTTCACTTTCTCCCAATAATCCCCCTAGATAGTGTCTAAACTCTCTTTTTTGAGCTTTATGAGTAAACACATCATCAAATCTTTGACACCATCTTTCAAAGCATGGAGGCATCGCTGCGGGAGTGGTTTCTTTCATGAGCTTCTTTCAACGTGAAAGCTATGCTATTTAAACATTTTAGCCTTTTTTACTCTCTTATTTTGCTCAAGTATCGATAGCCGTGGTCGAGAGGTACTGTCTCACCAATCAGGTTAAAAATTAAATCTATGTATGGTAACTCAGACGTTAAAAGCTTTCTTTGCTTTGAAGGTGATTTTGAGGAAAATTGTGCAAGTAAGCTGCGATCAACAATTAAGATAAAGAAAAATATCAGTTTGGTTATTTAATATTATAAATTTAAAATTTTTTCAATAATCTCTTGGCATTTTGTTACATTTCGGAAGGTATTTGCAGGATAGGAATTGGGATATAAATTGCTAGTTTTACTGATAATATTTACTAGGAATTTTGAAGTCATAGCTTGAATTTCATCGATTTGTGCTGAAGTAAAATCAGATGATATGCTGAAAAAGTTATCTGGTAAAGCTTTGTAAACAAGGTGTAGGATAAGACGATTGCTATGAATAGCAAATAATCTTTCTCTTCCATCTCGTTGTTTTTGTTCTTCTGATAATTTATTATCTACTACCCTTAATATTTGAACTAATTTCCAAACTTCAGAACCATTTACGGATCTATTAAATAGAGTTTTGTATGGAGCTTTCTCTATATTCTCCCACAAAGCGCTAATTTTGTCTTTGGCTCTAGTAGCAAAAGACACTTCATTCTGTTTGCACGCTCGACTAATTGTGGCTTCGTTTAAATCAAAACCTTTTTGTCCATCTGGGATTGATTCACCTGATTTATAAGTATAGATAATTCCTTCTAATTGCAACTCATTTTTGATTCTTTCTTGTTCAGGGTCGAGAGCCACAAACTCTCGACGATCAATTCGGTTTTGAGTATTGTTGAATCTAGTGATTTCTGTAGCAAATTCTTCAGGGCAATTTTCTAAAGAGATAAAACGAATAAGAACTCTTGCTTTTTCAACCTGCTCAGGAGAATTTTGATATGCTCTTGCTATTGAACCAACAGTTTGAGCACCATTTACTATTTTGACATCTTTACACTCAAATATCCCCGTGTCTCTTCCACTCCCTCCCAGTGGTTTTTTACCAATACTAGAACACAAAGCTGTTATACCGTTATTATAATACCAAAATTTTTCTGGTTCTTTTTTAACTGTATTTATAATGCCTTCGTTGACTTCACTATCTCTAACAAATAGTCTAATATTTGAAGAGAACAATTTAGGAGAATGTTTAGTCCACCAATCAGCTACTTCCCTGGCAGAAATTTGTCCATAATATGATTGATAAGGTTCTTTTGTTTGTCCCCAATCAAAAAGGCAAACATCTAAATTTATAGGATTACCAGATGCTCCTTGAGATATTATGTTATATATATTGGACTGGTTAAGAACTCTCATACTTACAATATCTATTGGATCGTTCATTTCACCTAATAAATCATCAATTTCTCTTTTAGGCTCATCTGCTAAAGGAGTTTGACCTGAATAGGCAAGAATTATCTCAAACCTTGTTCCTGCGTCATTCAGTGCTTCTTCAATATCTTTAGTTTTATTATTGAATTTTGAGTTAAACCTCTCATATCTAGCATTTACCAAATCTTTAAATCCTCTAGTAAATTTCATCACCTCATCTGTTTTTATACTTCCTTTACTGTCCTGTTTCCATTTAGACTGCAATATATACATTATTTTGTCTCTTCTATCAAAATAAATGGAATCTATTCCATTATCCTGTCCTCCATCAATTATTGATTTTGATGCTTCTTGAGGAGAAATATCAGCTAAAACCATCAATGTAAATGCAGCTAAACTTCTTGTTAAAAAAATTAACTCTCTATCTGTTTCCGATTTGTTTTGATAATCTGATAAGTCAATCAAACCATTAAATATTTTTTGAAGGTAAGACTTGATTTGACGTAGATGGATTTCACTCATGATATTGGTAGATTTTATTAATTTTGATGTTATCGAATCAGATTTTTACCAGCTTAAATATGGTATAAATATATACTAATTTTCTGCGCTCACATTTGGACAATTTAAATCTTCACTGTAAAAGCCGCACCAGTTTTGTCGTTTTTAAGCTAAAGTATGTTTAAATAATTTAATCAGAAAAAATAGCTTCTGCAAGTGGTATAATAAATTGTTCAGAAGCTATTTCTATTAAAGATAAGCAGTATAAAATTATACTATTCTACCGTAACACTTTTTGCCAAATTCCGGGGCTGATCGACATCCAAACCGCGACGGGCAGCAATATGATAAGCCAATAATTGCAAAGGAACTACTGTGAGAATCGGAGAAAGTAATTCTTCTACATGAGAAACGGGAAGAAGATCGTTAAAGATTTCCGCAGCTTCGCCATCGTTGACGGGAGTCACGCCAATTAACCGAGAATCTCTGGCTTTGGCTTCTTGAGCATTAGAAATAACTTTTTCGTAAATACTACCAGGGATTGCGATCGCAACTACTGGTACTTTCGCATCTAAAAGTGCGATCGGGCCATGTTTCATTTCTCCAGCCGGATATCCTTCAGCATGAATATAGCTGATTTCTTTTAATTTCAACGCCCCTTCTAAAGCAATAGGAAAGTTAATTCCTCTCCCGATAAAAATAAAATCTTGGGTTTCGGCGAATTCGTGGGCTAGCTGTTCGGTTAAACGTTCCTGACTTTCCAAAGTTGCCTCAATGTCTTTGGGAATCTGCCGCAACCCATTAATAATTTGCTCTAATGTATCTTGTGAAACTGTCTGACGACGAGCTGCTAAATCCAATGCCAATGCATAAAATGCCATCAATTGGGCGGTAAAAGTTTTCGTCGCTGCTACCCCAATTTCAATTCCCGCTAAAGTACTAATAATATGCGGTACTAGATGACCAAGGCTACTTTCGGGGCGATTCGTAATACCCAATAGTCGCGCTTGATATTTAGCTTCTTTCCCCTGGCGACGTTCTTTTTCCATCGTCAAAGCTGCTAGAGTATCGGCGGTTTCACCTGATTGGGTAACACCGATGATCAACGTGTTAGCTGTCACAGGTGATGGTGCATAACGATACTCAGAAGCGTAATGTACCTGAGTGGAAATTCCTGCAAGTTGTTCGAGTAAATATTTTCCGATTAATGCTGCGTGCCAACTCGTACCACAAGCGAGGATCTGAATTTGTTCTAAATCGGTGTATAAATCCGCAGGTAAACCAAGATTGATTGGCGATTCGGTAGATTCGGCAGTATTAAAGTAAGCGTCTAAACTAGCTCTGACTACTCCTGGTTGCTCATGGATTTCTTTGAGCATGAAGTGTTTGAATCCCTGCTTTTCTACCATTGCCGGATTGAAGTTGAGCAGCCGGGGTTGTTTTTTCAACCTGTCGCCAGCAAAATTGTAAATCTCAACGCCCAAAGGTGTGAGGCGGGCAATTTCGCCATTTTCCAGAGGTAGCACTGCACGGGTGTAAGCAACGATCGCAGGCGTGTCAGAGGCACAAAAGAATTCCCCTTGCCCAAAACCAATTACCAAAGGTGCTTGTTGACGAACCACAATCAATTCATCGGGATAGTCAGCAGAAACAACTGCGATCGCAAATGCTCCACGTAAGTGGTTAACGGCTTGACGAATTGCCTCTAGGAAGGGAGATGAGGAAGATGAGGGGGAAAGATTCTTTAAAAATTCGGCGATCAGATGGGGAATGACTTCGGTATCAGTTTCAGAACGAAATTCGTGTCCTTTGGCTTTGAGTTCCTCACGTAACTCGCGATAGTTTTCGATAATGCCATTTTGCACTACCGCCACTCGCTTTGCCGTATCTAAATGGGGATGGGCGTTGTACTCTTCTGGTTTACCATGAGTTGCCCAGCGTGTATGACCAATACCAATTTGGGCAGGGGTTTCTATTTGTTCGAGTTTAGAACGCAGGTTATGGAGTTTGCCCTTTGCCCGCACACAATTTACTTCACCTTCCCAAATAGTGGCGATTCCAGCAGAATCATAGCCCCTGTACTCTAGTTTTTCCAGCCCAGCTAGTAAAATGTCTGTCGCCGCTTGAGTGCCTATATATCCAACAATTCCGCACATTGTTCACACCACTTTTTTTCAGGATGATTAAATCCAGTATAGTGTCTAGCACAAACTCGACGTTTTGCAAAGAAAAAAGGGAGTAATTTACTCCCTTTACCACTAGGTATTGTTATGGATTTTAGAATTTTCCAATGGATTCTTTGCCAGCTTTTGACCTGACGGTACAAATACAGCTTCTAGGATTTAGATACCCAGAGATTATATCCCCAATCTAAAATTACAATTTCGTAAGGCGGGGATTGTCCACCTACGATTCTAAAGATGCTTCCTATTGAGACACTTAAAAGTCTTGAGTGCCGAGTTCCGAGTTCCAAGTTCCAAGTGAAGAATCAAGAAATGGTATTTCTGATTTACTTCTTTCTGTCTCAGCACTAAGCACTCAGCACCCAGCACTCAGCTTTTTAGTAAGCTAGACCCATACTGCGAGTTGTTTCAGCGCCCAGGTAAACCCGGATGCTCAAAAAGTCGGTGGGACAAGCGGTTTCGCAACGCTTACAGCCCACACAGTCTTCTGTACGGGGTGAAGAGGCAATTTGAGCAGCTTTACAGCCATCCCAAGGAACCATCTCCAGTACATCAGTAGGGCAAGCGCGGACGCATTGGGTGCAGCCAATGCAGGTATCGTAGATTTTTACGGTATGAGACATTGAAAAAACGGCTCCTTTCGAGTGTTCTTCTCTGCGAAAGAATCATAATCAACGCATAGTCTACCGCAGTGGTTGACAGGCTGTAATCAAAAGGCTACATAACTTCAAACAATGTAATAAGCACCCAAGATATTTGTTTTTACGAGATTGCCCCTATTGACTGATTAATCAGCAACATCATCAGAGCGTATTTACCCTATTGCTTTACCAGAATGTGGTGAAAACGTAAAGATTTATGAAACAAAAGTAAATCTATAAAGATTACATCGGAGTTATCTATGGTACTTGTTGCTTAATAACTATGTATAGTCAATCAAAACAAATTTGTAACATAATATTAAATATTATTTAAAATTCCCAATTTAGTGTATTTAGAGTAATCTGATTTTGCGATCGCTTACCCGCCAAAACTAGGCGATCGTAGTCATTGTTTGCGTGATAATTGGCATAAAATATACTAATATTCTTAGTACAGTTGAGAAATATAGGACTTCTATTTTGATTTTTAAAATACACCTAAGATGTGGTTTGCCCACTAAATCCAGGTTTTGATGGGTAAAGCCTATCTTATATTAATTAAAATTTTTCACATCTCATTTAGGATTGCTATAGCAATGTGATTTGATTTATGTTCGCGCAGCTTGGCGTAGCCATACTTATTTGCGTAGGAAGCAATAGGCAACAGTCAAGAAGGCTCTTTGAGTTATACTGAATTTTTTCAGAAATCAAATATGAGTCCTATATATATAGATGTTTACTATGACTAAACCTCAAAATAAAATAATAGTTAAATATAGTGTTTTATTTTCTAAAATTTTTAGGTATGTCAGATATTATCCTGAAGATATAATTCGTATATTTTGGTTTGCTATTTTTTTAGTATTGTTCTACTTTTCTAATTGGCGCTTACCAAATAATGAAGAATTTGTTCATTTAGTTTATGCATACTTTTTACTTTCTCCACTTTCAGAGGAAGAACTTGCATTTTACAAAGATAATCTTGATAAAGGTAATTTTTCAAAAATTCAGGTTATTCTCTCTTATTTAATGTTACCAATTGGGATTGAACAAAAACTCTTTTCTCGAACAGGCATAGAGGCACATCACTTAGCAAGGGTCAAACTTGTACAGGAGATATTGCCACAAGCTGAGTATATTCTCGATTTAGGAGGTTCTTGCCCTGGTTCGCCAGAAGGTGCCCTCATGGTTATGGGTTATCCGTACCATCCACAACAGTTGGATATTGTTGATCTACCACAGGAAGAAAGAATTTATAATCCGCAATCTGAGGAACATCCCCAGCAATTTATAACTCCAGATAATCTCACAAAAATTAATTATATCTATAGCTCAATGGCAGATTTGTCTAATGTTCCAGAAAATACCGTTGACCTGGTGTGGTCAGGACAAAGCATTGAGCATGTAACAGAAGAAGAAGCCGAAAAAGTAATTGAAGAAGTGTTTAGAATCATCAAACCAGGTGGATCATTTTGTTTAGATACGCCAAATCGTCAGATAACAAAGCTTTTGGTACGTAGAGGATTTGTACATCCTGAACATAAGATTGAATATACACCTGATGAATTGATTGCCAAAATTCAAAAAGCTGGTTTTATTATTAAAAATAAATTAGCTGTTTCTCCAATGCCCTATAGTTTAAAAACCAAAAGATTTAGCAAACTGGAATTGATGAACAGTATTGGCTTTTCGGAAAATATAAACCAAGGTTTTTCTTTTTTCATCTATTGTAATAAGCCAGATAACTGATAAGATGTTCACATTTTACTTGCAGAATTAGGTAGGCAAGACTTCGGCGTGAGTTGTTTGGTATTGAACAAGGCGATCGCAATCAGCAATTTTTTTGCGATCGCTCACTGAAAACTTGTATATTTGACTTTTTAAATCTGACAATCTCATAATTTTTACTTTTACATATCAGAGTATTTCCGAAATCGCAAATTCATCATTTATAGTAGCAATTTGTGTTTGGATATTTGACTCACTATCCGTAACTTGCAGTTGTTCTTCTAAATTGTTAGCATCAGTAAATTTATCTTTTACATACTCATTTTCTCGGATTTGTCGAGCAATACTTTCTAACAGCCAAAGTTGTTCTTCTACAGACAAGGCACGGACAGAGCGCTCAATTTCTAATAAATTCGGTGAGATCATTTTACTTCTGATTCCTAGTAAGGTGTATTTTTCAAAGATATTATATTCAGTCTATCTAGTTAAGCTAGTACATCGCAAATTCCCGATTATTTCCCCCACGCCTATCTTTTCACAAATCATCAAAGATTGCTATAAAAAATTAAAAGCCAGTTTTATGACTTTTTAATTACATATTACTGGTGAAGCATAATGTACGTTAAACTGGCTACATGAATTACGAAACAGCTCGGAAACTCCTCATAGATCAGACAATCACAACCGAGGAAAACCCAGATGCGCTGTTGATGCGTATGAAACAGGGCAAACCACCGGTACCCGGTCAGATCACCTCAATTTTGTTAGCATTTAAAGTGGTGTTTGAAGCCCTCAAAGAGGCAAAGAGCCTAGACCGAGAACTGGCTTTGGCCCTTTATCAGTTAAGCATTAAGGCGCAACAGTTATTTAGCGCAGGGCGTAAAGCCGGGGTTGATTGGCCACCACTACTGAAAGAAGATTTACTAAGAATTTCCTTAGCATCTGAAAGTATCTTTTCGGGTACGTGGCAAACCCTAGCTCAGATGGAATTAAGGAAGTTATAGAATACGGATTCAGTAATCTTTAAACAACAGGCGATGAGTGACACAAGGGTGACAAGGGGAATAACCAATGCCCATTAACGAATTTGCAATTCATTTTCTAACTTGTCTAGGTCAGTTTTGAGCAAAACCGTCATTTGACCAGTAAAAGCTTTGCCAGTCTTGGGTTGGGCAATTTCCACCCAATATACATAGCGATCGCCTACTCGTAATTCTCCCTTCAAGGCTTCCCGAATCGGAGTTTTGGCTAGACGCGCCGAATTAACTACCTTTTGGCTGGGATATTGATACACTACTTGGGCGCGATCGTAGTCTTGATAAATCTCCAAGCCATAAATCACCCGCAAGGATTCTTGAAGGCGCTCAAATGTCATGCCGTTAATAGCATCATACATAGCAATGCGCTCAGTCCGAATTGTGCTTCGGTCTTTAGAAAACTCCACCCGACCAGGAGGCAATACCGACGCTTGAAAAGTGAATCGTTGGGCAGCAGTATCAGTCTTTTGCACAAATAATTTTTCCCCACTTCTGGGGCGGAGTGTGGGATGTGCTTTAATCCAGGTGCCTACTTCTTCTGTACTTTGCCCTGGTAAAGCATTGGCTTGGGAATCAAAAAGCGTTCCTACGCACAGCCAGGGCACTAGAGAAACAGGCAAAATCAAACAGTTAAGCAGAGATTTTTTGAGCATTTTGCTATTCAGGACTTTTATGAAAATTTACCCATTAGGGAGTAATCATAGTCTTCCCGTTTTTCAGCAAGATTACTTCAATAGGTCAACCCAACTTAAGACATCAGGGATCTTACTTATCAACGCTTTATCATAGAAAAAGCCAAGAATGGAATTGTTATGAGCATTACGTTCAGTCCAGAGCAAAAACAGATAATTCAAGCTTTGCTAGCAACAGGTAGATTTCACAGCGTTGATGAAGTAATTCAAACTGCATTGCACCTTTTAGCAGAAGAGACTCTTTCTCACCAGGCATGGCTTGAAGAAACTCGCACCAAGATTGATGAACGGATAGCATCACTTAAAAGGGGAGAAGGAATTGATGGTGAAACTTTTGTGAATCCGCTTTTAACAGTAAAAGAGGCTTAGGTCTGTCAGAGTTCCACATTTATGTAAGTTGTAGATATGTGTCCTGACGAATTGGAAAAACTAATTCAGCAGCATGGTGAAACTGCTAAATCCTACGCGAATGAGGCTATCGAAATTGGCAATACATACATAATTCCAAACTTTGGTTTTGATGCAGCAATGCAAAATTCTCTAGATTTAATGCTAGGTGGCAGAAAAACCTGGAACCACGGAGTAGTTGATATTCGAGTTTTTACAAAACCTGAAGATTTTAGACTGTTTGATTGCGACGAAGAGACTACAGAAATTGAAATTATTGATTTATTGACACTTTGTCGAAATTTTTATCCAGATGAATATGATTATTCCCAATTACCTGAATGGTGGACTGAAGAAGATATGCAAAATGCGGCTGAGGTGCTTGAGGCGCTTGATTTTGCAATTTGGATGCAAGATACATTCCGTCCAGATGAGTCAGAAGAGGAAGCACTTAATATATGGCTCAAGTCTGTGCAACCTTGGTTAGGAAAGGAGATTATCTTCTACAAAATGGAAGATGATGATGACTCAAATTGTGGTTTTGCGCCATACCTTTTTATAGGAGATCGTTGTCTTATTCTTGTTGCACGATGTTGGCAGCTATAGACATTGCTAGTTCAGGCATCAAAGACGAGGATCGTCTACAGGTGGGTGCCAGCCTCCTTGTATCCATAACTGCCTAGATTCTTGGATAAATCCTTGGTTGTGAAATTCATCATTGATATCTAGTCGATGACAAGTTGCTCTACCTGTAGCACCTTTACCAATGATCTTTAGTCCATCGCCTGTCCAGATGAAGTGATCTACCCACCGTTGTTGTCGAGGATTGAATAAAGCGACTTCTTGCTGAGTTTCAGGATCAACGCCGATTGTGAAGTTGTAACGCCGCTCATTACAGCGACGACAAGCTAGAGCTAAGTTGTCAGCTTCATCTGAACCACCTAATGATTTTGGAACAAGATGATCGATTGTAAAGCGATCTGAACTGGAGCGTTCTGGAGAGTGGCAATATTCACACACATATTTAGCTCTTTCGCGCACAAACTGCCGAGTACCATCTTTAACACCCACGACTGGCAATCAGTTTAGCGTTAACAAAAGTTAGGATGCGCTCTAGTTCAGCAATTCCAGCATATTCGGCTTCTTCTTCAGGAGTCAGCAATTCAGCTTTCCGTTTCTCAAGCAATTCTTCTAGACGAGTATGTAACTCATCTGTGAACTTAGCAAGGTTAACATTATCAACTTTTTCAATGGTGATGCCAGAACGTAGCCATGATGAAGGCTCAATCATCAATACTGGGGTAATGACTTGAGGAGTCATAGTAATTTAGCCTAAGTCTGTGTTGCTATATCTAGTTATTGTAGTGTGCCCGATGAATTGGCTGCCAAAATACTAAGGAATCATTGCTACCTTAATTACTTTACGCGCCTTCATATCAGAAAACACCTGTTCTAAATCTTTTAATGGTCGCTGTTCACTAATAAGTAACTCAAAGGTAATTTTACGACTAGCTATCAGTGCTAAAGCCGATCGCACATACTCTGGTGTATTATGAAACACGCCTTTGAGGGTAAGTTCGCTATAGTGTAGCTGTTCTGTACTGACAGTAATATTGGTATCCCGTGGACATCCACCGAATAAGTTGACTGTTGCACCAGGACGGGCGCAGGCGATCGCAGTTTCCCAAACACTTGCTACACCAGTGGCTTCAATGACTACATCTGCGCCCCATCCTTGGGTAAGTTCTTTCACCACACTGGGAATTTCTGGGATTTGATGATAATTAAAGGTCTGGGTTGCACCCAATTTCTGACCAATTTCTAGTCTGTGGTTATTACCTCCCCACAGCAAAACTTCAGCTTTCTCACTCAACGCCGCCACAAACATCAACCCGATCGCCCCATCTCCCAAGATGACTACTTTATCTTTGGGCTTAATATTAGAACGCGCTACACCATGCAACACACAAGCTAAAGGTTCCGTCATCGCTGCCAATTCCCACGACAACTCATCGGGAATCTGCAACAAATTATGCTCTACTATCGGTGCAGGGATTTTTAGGTATTGGGCAAAAGTCCCATTATTCCATGTCAAATTTGGACATAAGGAATATTCTTTTCGTTGACAAAAAAAGCACTTCATACAGGGTGCAGAATTATTAGCGACGATGCGATCGCCTACTTGCCAATTTGTCACCCCTGTACCTAAAGCAACAATTCGCCCAGCACCTTCATGACCAAACAGCGTTGGCGGTATCAGCATTTTGGCATGACCACCACGCCGCCATACTTTCAAATCTGTACCACAAGTTGTTGCTGCCCCTATTTGGATTACAACCTCACCAGCCGCCGGAGTGGGGTCAGAAACTTCCTCTAGGCGTAAATCTTCTTGACCATGAAGTAACGCTGCTAACAAAACTTTAAACCTATCAATTAGCTCCATCTGATTTTACCAGTTGAAGTTAGTTGATAGGTCTAAACTAAATCAGTATTGATTTTTAGTATGTTTTATATGATGTTGAAAAACTAGGTATTCACCGCCGGCTGGGGAACCACTCCGGTGTTCCGGGTTTCCACATTAGGCAGGCGAGTAGCAGTTAATAACGGTACTTCTTGTCGGCACGACAGGCAAAACCAATATAGTTCACCATGACGGGCATGACGCAGGAGGGAACCACCGCAGCATGGACAGGTGTTGGCTCTCGTACTCATACCAATATCCTCCTTAAAAAATTGTTGTTTTAAGCTCAGTAAAAAAAGCAGTTAATTAAAACTGAATGTTAGCTGCATGAATGCGGCCATTCGATTCTATGCGGTCTTTAATAATTTGTCTGTAAATAGCTTCATATCCGTTAACCATTTGGCTAACGCTAAACTTATTTTCCACATATTTTCGACAGGTTTGACGATTGAGTTCCAAAGCTGTGGAATCATTGCCGCCATTTCTGCATAGCTATTGCAGACAAAACCTGTTTTACCGGGGGCAATCACCTCAGGTACAGATCCTAAATTCATGGCAATTACTGGTGTACCAGTTGCCATTGATTCAGTCATTACTAAACCAAAAGGTTCTTGCCAGCTAATGGGGAAAAGAGTTATTGCAGCATTGCCCAAAAGTTCTGTTTTTTCGGTGTGGTTAATTTCACTGAGATATTCAATTTGCTGACCATCTATGTGGGGGGTAATCTCTTGTTCAAAAAACTTAGAGTGTACTGCATCAACCTTTCCTGCCATCTTCAAGCGCCAACCACTCTGTTTAGCAATGGCGATCGCATGTTGCGGGCCTTTATCTAGCGAAAAACGACCTAAAAATGCTAAATATGCAGGTTCTGACGGTTGGGCTACAAATGGGTAATCTGCTAACTCAATTTCGTTATAAACCGTGCCAACATAATTGAGATCGATTTGACGCTGCAAGTTCCTAATACTGAAGTATGGTTGCTTTCGGTAGTAGCTAAATGCGTGACGGTTATCCGTTGTAAAATTATTGTGCAGGGTGTGGACTGTAGAAGTTGTTGTTATCAAACTCGCTAAAGGTAATGCCGAAATCCCTATATGAGAATGGATAATATCGAATTGGGCAGTATGTTGGTAAACTTGGCTTAGTTCTATCATTTCGTACACTGCATACTCTTTCACATTTGGGTCTAAGCGCAATGTACGTGGATAAACTGCTTCTAAATGAGCCAATGTTTGAGAATCACCAGAGGCAAATAAAGTTACCTCATGACCGCGACAAACGAGTTCATCAGTCAAGTGACTTACTACCACTTCTATTCCTTCATAGTTAGGAGGTGGAACCCTTTCCCATAAGGGGGCAACTTGAGCGATTTTCATAAGTTTTTCTGGTTCAGTCTATGAAATTGTCCTCAATATAATGAGCTACATCATTATTTTATGAGTAAAGAGCATTTGTACTTACTCTTTTGACATTTAAATTAACCTAATAGGCTACTAAAAGCGCAATAAAGGTTAACCGTACCGCAAATTTTTTACCGACAAATCTAACGGACTATCGGTAAAAGTCAACCCTGAGCTACACTTATAACTTATAGCTAATCTATTACTTGTTGCATCTGTCTTGGGGATCATAATGAGGTAGAATATTTTGTAGCAGAACTTACAAAATTGAATATTTTGTAACTGCAAATACTAAAATCTCCAATGGGATCAAGTCATTAAAGCTTCTTTTAAAGGTAATTGGGAAAGGGAAGAGAAATTATAAATATTAAGTAACTGTACAATAATTACATAATTTGTAATTAGTAATTTACAAAAATTCTGATAATTAACTAATGAAAATAGCTACTTGGAATGTCAACTCAATTCGCACTCGTCTGGAACAGGTTATCGATTGGTTAACCTTAAATCCCGTTGATGTTCTCTGCTTGCAAGAAACCAAAGTTGTGGATGCTGAATTTCCGCGATCGCCTTTTGAGGAGTTAGGCTATAACCTTTATGTATCAGGACAAAAATCTTATAACGGCGTAGCCTTGATTAGCCGCCAGCCACTCGTAGATGTCAGTAGCGGGTTTAGAACGATTTTGCCAGATTTGCATCACGAATGGGACGAGCAAAAGCGCGTGATTACTGGTGTAATTGATGGTGTGCGGATTGTGAACTTATATATTCCCAATGGTGCAGCAGTAGGAACTGAGAAATATGATTACAAACTACGCTGGTTGACAGCGCTACACGAGTATTTGCGGTTGCTTGTGTTGTCAGAAGCTGCAATTTGTGTGTGCGGCGACTTCAACATCGCCCTAGAAGACAAGGATATTCACGAGCAAGTGAGTACAGAAAATCACATTATGGCAACAGAAGCAGAGCGCCAAGCCTTAAGGGATATTCTGAAACTGGGGTTTGCCGATGCTTTTCGCAAATTTACCACAGAAGGTGGAAATTATAGCTGGTGGGATTATCGCGCCGCCGCTTTCCGTCGCAACTTAGGTTGGCGGATTGACCATCACTATCTCACACCTATCTTGTATGAGCGTGCTAAAAGTTGCATCATCGATGTCGCACCCAGAAGATTAACCCAACCCAGCGACCATACGCCGGTAATTGTGGAATTTTGAATTGGAGATTGGAGGAGCAGGGGGGCAATCAATTCAAAATTCAAAATTCAAAATTCAAAATTCAAAATTAAAGAACTCCTGCCTTCTATCTCCTCTTTCCCAATGACTAATGACTAATGACTCCCGGTTCGCTCATTTTTTCAGGAGTTAGAAGAAAGGCTACTCAGGGGTAAAAGATTGACCACCAAGTTGAGTGTAAATAGTAATCGGGAACCCAAGCAAAAGAAGAATATGCTGCTGTAAAGGTGAAAGAGCAGTCAAATGAGCATAAACTTCGTTTTTCACCTCAATTAACAGCAGCGTAATTTCTTTAAATGCAGTAAGAAGTATTTCAGCAGTGGGACGTGATGTTTCTCGCTTCGGATTACCAACATAAAGTCCAGCAAGCTTTTCTTGGTTTGTTTCTAGATGGCAACGAACCTGAAACTCTAAAAGGGTCAATATTCGCAAACCAATTGAAAGTAGGCGAATCAAACCAGTAACATGGTCTTCACGTTGTAAATAAATCGGAGTTAAAGAAAGAGGAAAGCTTTGAAGTCGAGCAAATCCTCGTTCTGTTAAGTACTCATCTCTATAAGCACGAACTGCTTGCTTCAAAGTCAGTTGAGTTTCAGTTTTATTAGTGACATAAACTCGCCAGCCTAAAAGTTGAAGTTGTTGTCGAAGAGCATCTTCGTTAATTTGAAAATCTAGGTCAAATGAAATTTCTTCTACTGTTTGAGGTTGGCGTTCTAGATATCGTCTTTTAACTTTTTGAACTCGTTTGGTTTGAATCTCAATTTGAAATAAGCCACTAGTTCGATAACGCTTGAGAATACATGCTACAGCCGACTCCCACTCATCTGATGAAGTGAGTTTTTTCTTGCCACGCCGAGGTATTTTTAGTTGTTCGAGAGATAGTAAGGTTTTTTGTATACGTTCGCGTAGATACTTTTCTTCTGTCTGAGCTATAGCAAATGAACGTACTACTAATTGTCGCTCCTCCCAAAATATTTCTTGGTTATCAATTTCTACCTTTTGGAGAAGTTTTAGTTCAAATCCTTCAGCAATATCTCTAGTTTTTCCATCTGCATAGTCATAATCAATAGTCGTTAACTCTTGTTTCCCTTCCTCAACTGAATGAAGATATTCTCTTAATTTTTCCGGAGGTGCTTGTTTAGTGTTTAATGGACATAAATAAAAATCCCCACCATCGACAATATGGGTTCTCGTTCCCATTGATCCTATTTTGCAGTCGCCAATATATAGTAATCCTGGCTGTTTTAGCGTCGAACGTACTCTCTCAATTGCGGGGATATATAACGGGTCATCCGCTTTTTCTCCTGACAAGATTTCCGTCGCAATTGGCATTCCTAATGGGTCTAATGTCGATAACATGATTTTGACTTGTGCCAAATCTGGGCGGTGGTCTTTACTATGACCCCATTGAAATAGTCCTTCGGCATTCACCCCACAATGGCTGGAAGCTGTTGTACTATCCAGACGTACCCGTTCTGGTTTTAGCTCGTAAACTTGCAACAGACTACTTCCTAGTTCTTCCTCAAACGCATACCAGTTTGTGTCACAGTTCAAGTAACGTAATACTGCTTCGAGCCGATCATCCGTTAGGTCGAGTGAGTCTAATGACTCACCCATGAATGTTTTCAATGTGTCTAATCGTTTAGAAGCCCAAGCTCGGACTTGATTTAAACGATGGTCTGCTTGCGATAAGATATGTGCTAACCAAATTACTACTACATTCCCCAGACTTTGTCCTTGCCAATTTCCGTGTGTTGGGAAGTTTTTGTCCATTAGCCTTTGTACACCCATACGCTCCATCTGTGTTAGAAGTACGGGTATATCATCGACTCGTTCGTTTGTAATTATGGGTTCATTCGCCATAACACCGAACATCTACTTGCTGATTTGTGAGGTGATGTCGCTTAGTATACTTCTGATTGCCCACTTTTTCTAACTCCTGAAAAAATAAGCGAACCGGGAGTAATGACTAATGACTAATGACTAATAACAAATAATGCCCCATGCCCAATTAATCAATCAATTTAATGGCTTATATATATCCTCAGAACTGGGATTGAGATAAGGACGCTGCAAATCTATTAGATGCCGCGCAAAGTGTTGGTCAATCGTCCTCATCCGCTCCTCCATCGCATTTTTACCTTTTTGCCAAGCTTCCAATAAAGCATTGGCGACGATTTGGCAACGGTTCATCCCAAAGCTTTCTTGTGCGGCAAATTTTTGGGTTGGTTCTTCGGCTAAACCTAACCCTGGGGCTAAAAATTTGGTAAATAAGGGGATTTCGGGCTGGAAATGAGATTGATTTTCGATATAAACAGCCTGAAGGATTGTGCGGATTGCTGGATAGTCGGGGAGTTCAAAGTAAAGTAGCCCCGAATCATAACGTCCGTATGCAGAGGGGTTGTGGAGAACCTGAAAGCTAAAGGGAATCGAGGCTGCATTTAGTTGCAGTGTCAAGCTTTCCATGAGAGCGATCGCACCAGATGGCGTAAAGTTAAAGTAAATTCGCCCTGCTCCTAAATCGGCATCGGGATTGTTTTGCCGTTCCTGCCCGACATTGCTAACTGCTAAGTAACACCCATTTTGCAGCCGATTTTTGGGCATCCAGATTGCTACCATATCACCCACTTTAGTAGATTTCTTACTGGATTCTAAATGGCAGTCTGGCTCAACATAAAGTGTTAAACCGCCTTTAGTTACCGCCATAGTCCCATCAGGCTCTTTCCGCAACACCTGCCATCGAGGGTCAAAGTAACCTATACCTTGATTACTAGCGTGCAGTTGCTCGTAAAAATCCCAATCAATCTCCAAAATTGAATTCTCTGCTAAATTATGCTTTGGCGGGCGATTAGTACTATCAGTCTTGACCGCTAAAGTACTTTGCAGGGAACCATTGTAATAGATTCCATAAAGAAAATTTCGCAGCAGGAGAGTGAGATACTTTTGTTGTAACTCTACGGAATTTTGCTGAAATCTGTCGGCTATTTTAGTTGGCAGAGCAAAGGGTTGATAATTGGGATGATAAATACAAAAATTGGACTCAATCTGGATATTTTTAGCAATGTCAAATAGAGAATTTAGCGGTTGATTGATAGAGTAATTTAGCATTAATCAATTCAGAACTTAAACTTTAATAAAACAGAAATCAGGAGTCAGAATACAAAATTCAGAATTCTGGCTTCTTCTTCAAATTTTTCTGCTCTCTGCCATTAGCAACCACGCAGTTGAGTTTTTTCGTAATAAAGGCGAAGTAACTGCTGCTCCTTTACAGGCTGAGTAAATTTATGGATTTTTGCCACAGGGTTCAGTATTTCTGACTCTGATATTCCGAAAATTGTCAGTACAGCTTGCTCTGGCATCGTCAGTAAACTTTTAGCTACTTTGAGCATAGACAGGTCAGCATTATTAAAATATTTTCGGCACGTAATCATATTCTGAATTTGATGAATCAGTGCCAACCCCGCAAACTGAATAACCCGCAAAATAAAGTCACTGCGGTATTCCAAAATCATCGGGAAAGCATTCACATAAGCCCTAATTAGAGCAATAATTGAAGGCTGTAAAATCTCTAACGGTGTCAACGCCAAATGTAGAGATTCTTCTAACTCAATGGTGGGGTCTACTACCAGACTCTTGAGCCAAATTCCTAAGTAGCTTGCCAGTAACGTTCCTAAATCAAAGGCTGGGTCTCCCCAAGAACAAGCTTCCCAATCAATTAGTCGTACTAGGCAATTGTCTAGTTGCTCCCACCTGGAATGAACCAAAATGTTGTTCAATTTCAAGTCGTTGTGAGTCAAGCAGCAAGGATTCCAGCTATATGCCAAATCCGCGATCGCTGATTCCAAACTCTCGTACTGTTGATATAGAAGATAGAATTTCAGTGCATCCGTAGGAACTGTCCCAAAAATATCCGGCCCAATTGACCCTACCCCTTGCGCCGGATTGTAAAAGCCATAGCGAAACTCTCCTTGGGGAGCAGTTGCCATAAAATCCCGATATTCTCGGCGGTTGTAAGTGGCGCGATGCAGTCCTGCTAAAGTAGTGCCGATCGCAGCAGCAATTTTTTGTGGAAAAATCTCATTGTTGTGGTATAATGTCGCAAGCTCCAGATACTCACTCAGGTAGTTACGGACGAGAATTGAATTTTCTTCGTCAAAATGCACCACCAATGGCGCAATCGCTGAAGTATTACCTAGAACTGGAAACTGTTGAAGCAGCTGGTGAAATAGCCACTCCTGAAACAATTCATGAGGTGCGCCGTCATTGTTGTTAATGTTACGTTCTTGTTTAAGGAGCAGTTTCCGATTATCTGCTAAAGTCACTAGTAAATTGAAATTGTTCTGACTACTTCCTGGCAACTCAGATTTGTCTGATACGCCATCTTCTGAGCTACACAGACCTGCGTCTCGCAGATACTGGCTAACATTATGAGAAGACAGTGATAATACCATGTATTATTTCCTACTTCGTTAAATTACTTAAACTTATCCGTGTCAAATTTGCTTGGTATTAACAGTTTTCAGTAGATAGTAACTAGTGCCAAAAAGCAGATGTGAATAACAATAAAGATTTGTACAATCTACTAATATCCCATATTTGGGAGAAAAACCTGCCAAAATGGCACCAAGTCCTTTGCAATTCCTTTAAAATTTGCTCCCAGATACCGTCACATCTTTACACTTTATCAGCATAGTTACTTAGATACATTTAAAGTAAGTTTTGTGGTAGAGCATTTTGATGTAGCTCTATCTCCTTTCTTTGTGGCAAAGAAGCATCCCCAGCAAAAAACTGATTGGCAGCGAATGTTGTTTGATGTTCAGTAATCATCCTGAAAGCAGCGAAGAATTTCAGTAATCCTTCGCAGTACGAAGCATGACATTCAACGCTATTACTTTTATTTATCATCACAAAGCGAAAAAAACCGGAGTTTTTCGGTAATTAGTAATTATTTTTTGATTTAACTTTCAGAATTTATGTCTGTAAGCCTTGTTATAACGTCATTTTATCATCTACAAATTGTAAATGAATCGGGGCGATCGCAGACAAAGGCTACATGAGTGCATCTTATGGAACTGCATTTTCGTCAAGTTTGAAACAGGACATTTTGCAAATATGATTTCTGATGATGCGCTTGCAATATCTGGCGACAAGTCCCTTTGCGAATACTTCTTGGCAAGCTATTTTCCGTTTCTGGAGAAGCGCAACGCAAAGCCAAGCGCGAAAAGACATCTTTAGCAGAGAATAATTTTAAGGGACTTCTAGTGAAAAAATCCTCCAATACGCTTCGGTTAAAGGGAAAAGGTTTTGAATACATCCTTTCCCCAGACCACACTCGATTGTGAAAAATGCTAATCCGAACCGTATTGTGTGCGCCTCTACCAATAGACTTCTTGGCAAAAGTCGGGAAAAGGGAAAGGGGAAAGGGGGAAAGGTTTGTTATTTTCCCTTTCCCCTTTAACCTTTACCCTTTTCCCCTCTCTTGCAAAAAGCACAAATGCCAAAAGGTCTAATGTACAAATAATTTGGGACAATTTATTTTTTGGGAGTCTCTGAAAGTTATTAGGCAAGGGTAACAAGTCATAGTAATATAAATGTACTAGTATAATTCAAGGCAAAGAGAGTCATACTGTACCAAAAAACAGGAGGGTGGTTATTGCTAAAAGACTGATATTACCTTAAAGCCACCATTTGATTTACCATTACCGCCAATGCCAGTATACCCAAAATCGTCATTAATCCCGCAGGCATAAACTTGCGTGTTTTAGCAAGTCTAAATGCAAAGAAGACTACTAAAACAGCAGTAACTAACACTGCTAAAATTGAACCCCAGGTTTGCCCTTGAAGTTGCAAAAAAGCGGCAATTATTAGTAATAAACCGCTAATACTACCACTTATGAGTGAAACTCTACTTGTAGCTTGTATGTAGCCAATAACACCACCTGCCAGTGCTAATATGCCGTAAGCAAAAGCAGCAACTATACCTAAATTCATTGTTAAAACCTATGTAAACTTTGACTTTACTGCCAGGGTCAGCAGACAATTTACCATAGCTATTTAGCTATACCACACAGTTGATTAATGGATAATCAAGCGATGCCAATGGCAAATACTTCCTCATATACAAAGGTTCAATATCTCCAGCGCCAAGCGGCCTCACTTTTACTGTACCAGTCTGTTCTCCAAAGCGAAGTGGGGATGGCATTTCTAGAATTGTTGCAAGCTATACGTTACACTGAAGCCGATGCAAGGGGTTGTCTCCAAGCCTACGGCAGTTACTTCCATGCCTTGGCTGCTAGAAATCAAAACTGGGAAGACTATTTAATTACTCAACTTCTCTTCTGTGAGAATCCTTTTACAAAGCTTGCACAAGTGCGAGAATTTGAAGATTTGCCCCCAGCTTTAGTAGCAGCAGTTCAACATGATTTACAAATATTACAAAGTCTCCATCAATGTAGTAGCGCTTCTTTAAGCGAGTGGGTACAAGGAGTTGCTCATCTGCCGATTTCACCAGTAGTGTGGTATAAAGAGCAAGAATTAATCGGAGTAGAGACAAAGTTCGCTACATATCTACAAGAGTTAGATAATTGGGGTGATGCTGTTGAAGAGTTAGCAGTTTATTATCGGCAATGTGGCTCTGGTTTATTTGCAGAATATCGTGCTTTACGCTGGCAAGCTGGCCAGTTTATCGGTATCCGGTATTCTGACCCAATTAAGCTGAGTGCGCTTGTAGGTTACGAGTCTCAAAAAGATGCTTTGCTGAAAAATACAGAGTTTTTATTATCAGGAGAGATGGCACTGCATGTATTACTTTATGGTAGTCGCGGTTCTGGCAAATCTTCATTGGTGAAATCTTTGTTGAATGAATATAGCAATCGCAGCCTCCGCTTGTTGGAAGTAGCAAAATCTGATTTAAAAGACTTACCAGAAATTGTGGAACATTTACGAAGTGTGTCACAAAAATTTATTATCTTTGTGGACGACCTTTCATTTGAAGAAGATGATGATGCTTTTAAAGCCCTCAAGGTAGTTTTAGAAGGTAATTTAACCGCACGACCTCAAAATGTCGTTGTCTACGCTACTTCTAATCGCCGCCACCTAATTCGAGAGTTTTTTGTAGATAGACCGACTCCCAAGGATAACGAGGAAATCCATGCCTGGGATACGATGCAGGAGAAACTTTCGTTTAGCGATCGCTTTGGCTTAACCTTGACCTTTGAACCAGCTAATCAGAAAACTTATTTACAAATTGTACAACATCTAGCAGCACAAGCTGAAATTAATATTACTCAAGAAGATTTGGAATTTCAAGCATTACAATGGGCAACTCGCCATAATGGTCGTTCTGGACGTACAGCACGGCAATTTGTTGATTTTTTAAAAGCAGATTTAAAACTTCTCCATGCAAATAACAATACCTCCGACACCTAGCACCAAAATTAATTCATTGATTATTGCACTTTTTGGGAACTTAGAGAACAATTGTATGCACCGTAACTCAAACTAAAGATTTCAGAACGACTATGATAGCAAAGTTGGAAAAAACGCTTTCATTCCCCAAACAGAGCAATGGATTATAAATCATTTATATTCAGTATTTTATGTGGATGTGTTTTTTAATTATCAATTACATTACGAGTCCACGTACCCGTGCCAAGAAGCAAGCTACGCGAAGCGTCTCTTAGAGAACATCATTACGAATTACAAATTACGATGAGAGCTACTTATTCTGATAATTTAATTACTCTAAAAAACAGCAATATGCAATCAGTAATGATCAGCAATCGATTTATACTAGTAATAGTTGCCTTTAGTGTGAGTTTTGGTCTGAGCCTTGTCCCTAGTTGGGATTTTAATAAAGCCTTTCTCACAGGTGTAATTACTGCCGCTACTATTTATACAGCAGCATTATTCGTAGATAAGCGACGCCGAAATTATGAAATGTTCGTCTTAGGTTCTCTCCGTAAGCGAATTAAAGAGATGGAGGGATTAAAGGCTCGTGTTGTCAGAGAAATTAATCAAATTGAAGAACATCATAATTTATTATTTGCTGAGTCACAACAACTGCAAAATCAAGTTACAGAAAGCCGTAACCAAAGAGATAGTATACATCGAGAGTTAAGAACATTTGCCGGACAAAAAAAGCAGTTAGAGACCGAAATCAATAGCCTGCAAACTGAAATTAATAAATTGCAGAAAAATCAAACAGAATTGAACAATGCTTTTTCTGTCCTCACAGCAGAGAAGCGCCGTTTAGAATCCAACTGTAATGTATCTCGTGCTGAAATCACGCAGTTGCAAAGTCAAATTTCTGAACTTCAACAGGAGAAACAAGAAGTTGAAAGCAATTTAACTCTTTTAGGCAGACTGAAACCCCAATTAGAAGAAAAACTATACGAACTGCGAATTGCAATTCAAGACCTAGAAGTTGAGACAAACCAAAAAAATCAATTGCTTGTAGCAACAAAAACTGAAAGAGAAAATATCCAAGCTATCCTGAATTCTTCCCAAACTCAACTAGCAGAACAAAAAGCCGAATTACAACAGTTGCAAGGGCAAGTTTCATTACTGCAAGAAGAACGAGACTCATTGCAAAATCAAGTATGGGAATTACTTCAACAAATAGAAACATTTAATTCACAACCTTTGTCTGAAAATTCTCCAGAAGAGGATATTGAATTGTTTCCTTTTTCGGAAATAATTGAAACTTCAGCCATCATTGACACTTCGGAAGTTGAGACATCGGAAAACATACCCGAAGAATGGACTAATTTTCTAGAAAATATCCCAGGACATGAGTTACAAGTATTAAAAGCTATAGTTGAACAAGATAATCCCAAGGCTGCTATTAAAAAAATTGCCGAAGCAAACATTACTATGCCAAATCTATTAATCGATTCTATAAATGAACGGGCAAATGATACTATTGGTGAATTAATAATTAATACAGATTCGGAAATTCCAAAAGTTGATCACGAACAGATAATCCATGTCAAAAAAATGATTGCAATGTATGAAAACCTGATGGCTAGACATACTTCGTCAAATTAAATTATTATTGCCTTTGTCAGATTAGTAGTAAGGCAATATCTACCTTACCTAGTTACTGCGTGCTTCTGCGTTTAGAATAAAGTAAAGTGTAATACATGGCAAAGCTCAAAATCTCGAAAAAAATCTCCACTGCTTTAATCAATTCACTTGGTGCGGGGGTAGTACCAAGAGTAGGAGTTGAATATATCGCAGTTGGGCGAGAAAAAGAACTCAAAAGCCTATTACAAAATCTCGATGATATTGCAGAAGGTGTAGCAGCATTTCGCTTTATAATTGGTAACTATGGTTCCGGGAAAAGTTTTTTATTGCAACTAATTCGTAACCGGGCGATGGAGCAAGGTTTTGTCGTAGCTGATGCTGATTTATCCCCTGAACGCCGATTAGCTGGAAGCAATAATGAAGGTGTCGCTACCTATCGAGAATTAATGAGCCACCTAGCTACAAAAACTCGTCCTGATGGTGGTGCTTTAGTCTCGATTTTAGAAGGATGGATTAATAAAATTCAACAAGAAGTGGTTAAAGAAACTGAAATGCGTCCCAATGACGATGGTTTTGATGACCAAGTTGAAGCGAAAATTAGAGAAGTAGTTCAGTATATTGAAGATTTAGTTCACGGTTTCGATTTTGGTAGCGTGATTATCGCTTATTGGCGCGGCTACCGAATGGATGATGATAATTTAAAAAATGCGGCGATGCGCTGGTTGCGGGGAGAATTTACTACTAAAGTTGAGGCGAAAGCAGCTTTAGGAGTGCGGGTAATTATTGATGATGATAGTTGGTATGACTATATAAAACTGTTTGCGAAGTTTGTGGCTGAGATTGGTTATAAAGGACTGTTAATTTTAGTTGATGAAGCTGTACATTTATATCAAATATCTACCACAGTCACGCGGGAAAAGAATTACAATCGACTCTTGGCAATGTTTAACGATACTATGCAATGCAAAGCAGAACATCTTGGTATTGTTGTTGGTGGAACAACTAAGTTTTTAGAAGACCCCAAACGGGGACTTTTTGCAGACCAAGCTTGGCAAAGACGCACCAAAGAAAGTCGTTTTGTTGCACAGGCTAATGTTCAGGAACATTTAGGGCCAGTGATTCGGCTAAATCCGTTGAGTGAAGCAGAAATATTGACGCTTCTGCAACGTTTAGCTGAGATTCATGCACTTAATTTTGGGTATGAACAGACTTTGACAAATCGTGAGTTGAAGGAGTTTGTGCAAGAAATTATTAATCGCTTGGGTGCAGAAGCATTACTGACACCAGGGGAAATTGTGCGAGATTTCATGAGTGTGCTGAATATTCTTCACCAAAATCCAGGAATTGCGTTTAGTGAATTAATTCATGGTTCTAAATTTAAACCTACTGCTATGGGTAAGGATGCAGATGTGGATGAGGATGGCGCAGCCGAATTTAGTTTGTGATTAATAATGAAGAGACTGAACAATAAAAGTAAGCACATTACTCTACAAAGTTTACTTTTTTGTAATTGGTAAGCCTAGCCAATCGCTAAGTTCAGAGAGATTAATATGAATTTTGATAATAGAAATATTTAAAATCCAGATTTAGATATATGCGATCGCCACATCTCCACATCTAAGAGGATGTTTTAAAAGTCCTTTGGTCGGTATCAAAACGTTTTAGATCCCCCTAAATCCCCCTTAAAAAGGGGGACTTTGATTCCAGTTCCCCCCTTTTTAAGGGGGGTTAGGGGGGATCAACAAGTGCCTAAAATTACAGCCAACCACTTTTAAAACATCCTCTAAAAACGCGATGTCTACGACGGGCTACGCCTACGCAAAACCTGTGTAATTCGCTTTTCCTATCATCTTAAGATATGATCGCCAAAAAGTGATTAGCCTAGCATTTTTCCCTAATCAGTTAGGATAAGATGATCTTCATCAATCTTCTTTCCTTTTACCCTTCTCCTTGGAATTATGACGCAGGATGAGTTGTTGGTACTGATAGATCGTGCGTTGGCTGAGGGTTGGCAAGAGTTAGACTTGTCGGGACAGGAGTTGACTGAGTTACCTGTAGAAATTGGTAAGTTGAAGCAGCTTGAGTCTTTGATTTTGGGAAAGAAGGTTAAAGGTTATGAACCAGTAGCAGGCCGCTTTCTCGAAAAGGTTTCAGGCAACAATCTAAAAACGCTTCCACCCGAACTATTGGGTTTGCCTAATTTGCGTAAGTTAGATATTAGTGGCAATCCTTTAGAGAGCATTCCCGATGTGGTAACGCAAATACTACATTTAGAAGAACTTATCTTAATTCGAGTAGACCTAACTGAAATACCTGATGCGATCGCTAATTTAACCAATCTGACGGAGCTTGTCCTCAGTGATAACCAAATAACCCAGATTTCAGAGGCGATCGCTAATTTAACTAATCTGACGGAGCTTGTCCTCAGTGACAACCGAATAACCCAGATTCCAGAGGTGATCGCTAATTTAACCAATCTGACGCATCTTTACAAGATAGGAAGAGAACACGTCTGAAATCCAGACACCAGAACCTATGTCGTATGACGTCTTCAGCTTGAAAAAAAAAAGAGGGGAGGGGGGGGGGGGCCGGGGGGGGGCG
>NZ_JAVRBY020000019.1:0-115657 GCF_034531035.1 Nostoc sp. DedQUE02
TCACTGCATGAGCAGTTTGTTGATACAATTCCTCAAATTCGTTGCTGGTAAGCGTTTTAAACTATACAAATAACTTATGGGCAGTTCTCCCAGCACGGCTGTCACTCCTTATAAGACAAGTGTAGTCTCGCGTGGGGATTCTATTAAAATAATTCGTAATTAATTTACAGGTTATTTTTAGCCGATTTTGGATCAACATCCTACCCAGTAAAGACGCCCTGAGCAGTAAAAGGATCGCGGTTTTCTTTATAAGATGCTACGCTTTGGCGGAAGCTGCTCACAGAGAAGACGGTTCCCGTTTTTAGCGTAGCGGTAGAAAGTCTAGTGTCTTGGAAGCACTAGTATAAATCTTTATATAGCTTGCTTGGCAAGGATTTTAGAAGTGTTCCCTATCTTTCGCCTTCCTCAACGCCCGATTTGAACGTCTTCGAGGATGCCGAGTGCGTCGGGGATGAGGACAGCTGCACAGTAGTAGGCGGTGACGAGGTAGGAGATAATGGCCTTTTCGCTGATGCCCATGAATCGGACGGACAAACCGGGTTGGTATTCATCGGGGATACCAGTTTGATGTAAGCCAATTACACCTTGGTCTTCCTCACCAGTGCGGAGTATAAGGATGGAACTAGTTTGATTCTTGCTAATCGGAATTTTGTTACAGGGAAGAATCGGTACATTGCGCCACGTGATTATCTTGCTCCCATCCATATCGATGGTGTCTGGATAGATGCCTCGAAGGTTGCACTGGCGACCGAAGGCTGCAATAGTGCGGGGATGAGCTAGGAAGAACCTCGACTTCCGCCGCCGGGTGACTAATTCATCAAGGTCATCGGGAGTTGGGGGGCCACTGCGGCTGTAAATGCGCTGTTTGAGGTCGGCGTTGTGCAACAATCCAAATTCGCGGTTATTGATCAACTCGTATTCTTGACGTTCCCGCAATGCCTCAATCGTCAGCCGCAATTGTTCTTCCGTCTGGTTGTATGGTTGATTGTACAGATCCGCAACGCGAGTATTTATTCGTAACACAGTTTGAGCAATGCTCAACTGATATTCGCGGGGTGAAAGTTCGTAGTCAACAAATGTTCCCGGTAACGTTGTCTCTTGACTATGACTGGTTGACAACGCGATCGCAGCTTCTCCATACTTG
Source organism: Nostoc sp. DedQUE02 (assembly GCF_034531035.1). Lineage (NCBI taxonomy): Bacteria > Bacillati > Cyanobacteriota > Cyanophyceae > Nostocales > Nostocaceae > Nostoc > Nostoc sp. DedQUE02. Next base: position 1,145 of record NZ_JAVRBY020000019.1, read on the forward strand.
TTTTGTGGAAGTTCGGCACGAGTCCTAAACTGCTCAAGTTGAGCCTGCAACGCCTGCGACTGGTTGAGCAGTTCCCGAAATGCCTGTTGCGGTAGCGCCAATACCGTGCATCGGGTCACAGCCTTGACCGTGAACTTCCAATTGCTTTCTGACTCCACCAAAACGCGATCGCCAAAATAATCACCGTCAGCTAGCGTATCCAACAAAGGCTGCTCGTCATACTTGCCAATACCAATCTTGTTTACCTTGCCATGTGCGATTAAGAAAAGCTGATTGGCTGGCTGACCTGACTGGACTATGATATCACCAGGTGCGAATTCCTGCTGAACAAACCGACTTGCCAACGTCCTTAGCACCTCGGTGTCGTCAAATCCTCGCAGCAAAGGCAACTCAGCAAGTTCCTGGGGAATCACCTGCACCTCGGCTCCGGTGTTAGAGAAACTTAATCGTCCATCACCCACCGTATAGGTCAACCGACGGTTCACCCGATAAGTCCCACCCTTCGTCTGCACCCACGGCAACATCTTCAACAACCAGCGCGAGGTAATTTCCTGTGTCTGCGGTGCAGATTTGGTGGTCGTGGACAAATTACGCGCAGCATCTTTACTCAAACTTAGTTGAGGTTGTCCACTCTCAACATTTAAATTTGATTCAATAAAATCCGTCATCAACCGATCCTCTAGTTACTAATAAAAGTGCCATTCAGTGCTGAGTTCCAACAGCACTCAACACTCCTGACAGAATGGCACGCTTGTTAAGATACAGCCCTTATCTTGACTGGTTAAGAGCCTGGAGGCTTGGGAACTCATTCTCGGAGGCTTCGCCTCCATAGCTTGACAAGAGGTAGAACCTCTTTTGAATACATTCCCAGCCTCCAGGCTGGGAACGAGGCTACACAAGTTTTTGGGCTTTACAAGCGTGCCATTCACTCCTGATATTTAGCGCCCGATCTCAACATCTTCGAGGATGCCAAGTGCGTCAGGAGTGAGGACGGCTGCGGAGTAGTAGGCGGTGACGAGGTAGGAGATGATTGCCTTTTCGCTAATGCCCATGAATCGAACAGACAAACTGGGTTGGTATTCATCGGGTATACCAGTTTGATGTAAGCCGATTACCCCTTGTTTTTCTACACCAGTGCGGAGCAAAAGGATAGAACTGGTGCGGTTATTGGTGATGGGGATCTTGTTGGAAGGAAAGATGGGTACGCCGCGCCAAGATGTTACCTGAACGCCGTTCACATCTACGCTTTGTGGATAGAGACCTAGACGGTTAGCCTCACGACCAAAGGCAGCGATCGTGCGGGGGTGAGCTAGGAAGAATCCTGGCTCCTTCCACACCGTCGCTAACAGCTCGTCCAAGTCGTCGGGGGTGGGTGCGCCGCTATTGCTATAGATACGCTGTTTGAGGTCGGCGTTGTGCAGCAACCCGAATTCGCGGTTGTTGAGCAACTCGTGTTCTTGACGTTCCCGCAATGCCTCAATAGTTAGCCGCAGTTGTTCTTCCGTCTGGTTGTACGGTTCGTTGTACAGATCGGCTACCCGCGTACTGACTCGCAACACCGTTTGAGCAATGCTCAACTCATATTCTCTGGGTGTGAGTTCATAATCGGCGAAGGTTCCCGGCAACTCAGCTTCTTGGGGATGATCGGCTGCCAGTTCGATGGCAGCTTCACCTTGGGGAGTCTGTGGCTGGTTCAGACGGGTGCGGAACTGTTCAACATGAGTTCGCAACGGCTCGGACTGAGCGATCGCCCTTTCAAAGGCCGCTTGGGGTAGCGACAAAACGATGGTTCTGGTAATCGCTTTGAGAGTATACTGCCAAGTATCTTCGGACTGCACCACAGTTTCATCGCCGAAATGGTCGCCGTCAGCTAGCACATCGAACACGATCTGTTCGCCATACTTGCTAACACCAATCTTGTTTACCTTGCCACGAGCAATCAGAATCACGCGATCGGCAGGCTGACCAAGTTCGACGATTACATCATCTGGAGCATACTCTTGCTGAACAAACTGGTTTGCTAACCCGATCAAAACGTCAAGATTGTTAAATCCTCGCAGTAAGGGCAACTCAGTAAGTTCCAGAGGAATCACCTGCACCGTTGCTCCGGTATTGGTGAAAGTCACCCGCCCATCACCCACGGCATAACTCAACCGACGGTTGACTCGATAAGCGCCACCTTTTGTCTGCACCCACGGCAATAACTTCAACAACCACCGCGATGTAATTTCCTGGGTTTGCGGTGCAGATTTGGCTGTTGTCGCCAAATTACGCGCCGCAGCTGTACTTAAAGTTAACTGGGGCTGCTGATCTTCTACCAAATTGGGGTCGTTAGAATACGTCACAACTTAATCCTCCACTTTTTAGTTACTAAAAAAATTGATCTCAGGCGATCGCATACTGACCTTGAATTAACTCACCGACAAGAAAACCTAACTTCATTGACCGAGTAATGACTTGAGACTCCCCTGACCGCTCGACGAGCCAATACGCCTAGCTGAAGTACCCAGACCTCTGGGCCCGCTAAGTAGCCGCCCTGCTAACGAATTACGCAATTCAAATTCCTTATAGCGGTCTACCGCTATATGCCACTTGAGTACGCCGCACATCCACTGCTCTAGTTTCTTGACGTATCCGAGCAGTTTCTCGCGGGTACTTGCATCCAAGTCGAAATCATCGAAAAGAACTGGCAGTTCGGTGGCGACAATCAGTTGAAACTGGAGCGCCCGAGCGGTCATCAGATTATTGACAACCTCAACAGCCTGTGCTTTACCGCAATTGAGGAAATTCTGAACCACCAGCACACAGTTATGGATTTCGCCCTCGAATTCGATTTCTTTCTGATAGGAAAAAATATCGTTGGTAAAACAGGCAAAGTCGGCGGCGGAATTATCGAGCGATCGCATTGTTCGGGTGCGATAAATCTCCTGGGGAATCTCGTTGCCCTGAGCTAGTCGGGACAGACTCATGGTCAGATCCGAGCCAAAGGTCTTACGGCGCATCTCAATATAATCTATCGGGTCGGGAATCCGATTTTGGATCTGGTTGGCGAGTTCCCACACCCAGCTGTCAGTCATATCCTGAATCGCCCGACGGAACTGAGTCCGCGCGTTTACGGACATAGGCCCAGCTGTGCGAGACCAAATATCTGCCAAGCCCGCTTCCACCGGATTGGTCGGAATCTCGGTTGGAGTAGAGTCATCCAAAGGCATAAACGCTGACAGTCGGGCGTTGAACACTTTCGCACCAGCCATATTACGGTTATTCCCGTAGAGTGCCGGGAAGTAATCGTCGGCATAGGTTCCCCAAACAAGCCAGCACGCGGTCAGATTCAGCTCGTGACCAGATCCATTCGGATGGATCAACGCACCGCATAAGGCTACATCGGCAACATCAAACTTGTGGTCATCCCAGATGACGGCATCAGGAATCCCAGGTAGTGATTCCAGCATCCCCATCTCACGCGCCCATTCCTTAGAATGCTTTCGCGCAGCATTCAGATGGGGATTCAAGCTTGTAGTGAAGGGCATGTAAAACTTCGGCAGTGTTACTGGCCCGACAGCCTGGTATGGAACGTGAGTAAAGCTCTTGAACCTTCCCAAACCCAAGGCGGCGTATAGCGATTCAAGCCGCGCAGCCGATGTGCCTAGCCCTGTGGGCCCCCCCAGAACCGTAGATGTTGGCGAATTGTCTCCTCCCTTGTTCATGTAGCGGCTCGATCGCATGTGCCACTCATGACCACCTGACTGCCAGTCCTGGAGTCCTTTGATGTAAAGGAGAACGTTCACACGAGCCACTGGATCTAATCCGTACTCCTCAAACAGAGGAGGTAACTCGGTGACAGCAGTGTTATCAAACTGGTATAACCGCGAGGTCAACAATTCGTTGGTAAGGTTAGCCGCCTCTTGAGTACTCACATTTAAGAAGCGCTCCAAGACCAACACGCAGTTGGCATTCTCGCCTTCATCCTCCACTTCTCTCTGATAAGAAAATAGATCATTGCGAAGATGCACTCCATCGGCAAATGTGTCTTTGAGTATACGCATTGGCCGAGTCGAGGCGATTTGGGGCGGAATCTCTATAAACACGGCGTGTTCGACGAGATCGGCTGACCACGGAGCGCCGCCAACCTTACGGCGCATTTCGATGTATTCGATGGGGTTGGCGACTCGATCCTGGTTGATATTGGCGAGTTCCCACAGAGACTCTTCTAGGAGGTTTTTAGTACTCTCGAAGAATCGAAGTCGCCACTCTACAGATTTAGTAAAGGCAGTGCGAGACCACAGGTCGGCCAAGCCGCGCTCTACTGGGTTGGTGGGAACGGGAGGGGTGTCGGTGGGGTATACCGGCATAAACGCTGGCAGTCGGTCAAGGTACTCCTTGGCCCCAGCCATGTCTTGGGTACGCTTATAGATTTCAAGGAAGTGATCGTCGAAGAAGAACACCCAAACATACCAGTCGGTTACTAAGTCAAGCTCTGCTCCCGGCGCATCTGGATGGGTATAAGAGCAAAGCAAGGCGTAGTCGTGAGAATCAAATGTGTGTTCATCCCAGATAACCGACTTTTGTGCTTCCTCTTCTGAACCAAGTATCCCCATCTCGTAGGCCCACGCCTTGGAATGCACTCTTGCCGCTTCCAGGTTTGGGTTTAGCCGTGCGGGCCAAGGCGTGTAAAATTCTGGCAGTTCAAAGGGTTGCATGATCTGCGCGAAACCTCCTCTGGGGTTTTCTTGCTATCTTTATTTCGTGGTTAATCTCAGCACCGTTGCAGTTCACGAGCATTCTGGCCACTTCAGCTAATTACCTACGTCCGGTTTGCTTGCGGTGGCTCGTGTCAAGGCAATAACACAAGATGCTCGTAATCAAAATAACGAGCTATGTAAGTTTTATTTGAAGTTGCCTATACCGAAAGATAGGGCATTTGAAAAAGCTGTTTAAGTCATTACTTCTTTTGATGCTGGTAGATAAATATTTAGCGGTTTATGATAGTGTTCTCATAACTTTTCATAGTTTAAAAAAAAAAGCAATCCGTAGACTAAAGCAGTTAAATCAAAAATTTAAGACTTAAAAGACAGTTAAGACAGTTAAGGAAATAGTTAAATCAAAAATTGTAGAATTAAAAGACACTTAAGACAGTTAAGGAAATATTTGAAAGATTTAAGACAGTTATTAAACAATAATTACTAATTATTAATTTTCTGTAACAAATCTCGATTAACGGAAATTTGTTATCAAAACAGAATATATACGTCAGTCGCCAGAATGGGCTAAACCTTAGCTAGTCGGGAATCTTTTAGATTTCATCCTAATTTGATTAGAATTGGGAAACTGTTAGGTGAGACTTATGCAACTGCTATCTTTGAGAAATGGCTTTTTGGTGTTAACCTTGACTGCGATCGCTTCAGGCGGTGGGTTAATCACAGCCTGTAGCAATACTGCTTCCCAGAACCAAAGCCAAGCCCCAAACGTAACCGCTACCGATACTAGCGATAAGCATATAAATCACAGTATGTCAATGAATTTAGGGCCAGCCGATGCTAATTTTGATTTAAGGTTTATCGATGCGATGATACCGCACCATCAAGGAGCTGTGGAAATGGCGAATGTTGCACAGGAGAAATCAAAACGTCCTGAAATCAAAAAGCTAGCAGACAATATCATCAAATCGCAAAACTCAGAAATCACTCAGATGAAGCAGTGGAGACAAGCTTGGTATCCCAATGCGGGAGCTAAACCAATGGCTTACGACAGTCAAATGGGGCATACGATGGAGATGTCATCTGACCAAATGAAAGGTATGATGATGAGTCAGGACTTAGGTGCAGCTGATGCGGAATTTGATCTGCGCTTTATCAATGCGATGATTCCTCACCATGAAGGGGCGGTAACAATGGCAAAAGATGCCTTGAGTAAGTCTAAACGTCCTGAAATCAAGCAATTAGCCCAAGCGATTATTAAAGCCCAAAATACAGAGATTAAGCAAATGCAGCAGTGGCGAAAAACCTGGTATAACAAGTAAGCCTCAGTATTCACCGAAGAAGCAGGGAGTGGGGGGAGAGAAAAATGCTTAACCCAAGGTATTGCCTCAGTATTTGTGTAGATTCGCCAGCAACCCCCTAATCCCTAATTTCCTTTTGCTGATGAAGTGCAACCCATTGTCGATTGGCAATTAACAAAATGTGGGTAATGGATAGGTAGGCGGGGAGGCAATACTTCTCGGTTATGCTAATTATTGCTGCATCGAAGGTGTGGGAAAAATCCTGCTGAATATAGGAATCCTTGGCTTAGGCTTATTTGCTGTTACATTGGCATTAACAGCAGCAGAGTTACTAGATGCTTCAGAGACGATAGATGGCTTGCTATTAGTAGAATTGGCAAAATCACCCAATTGGATAACCGAAGGTGAATTTGAAGATGCGGAAGTAATATTATCAGTATTTGGATTGTTAGGCTTTACCGGAGTTTCTGCTTGAGATGGAGTAACGATTAAAGTCGAACTAATTCCTAATACCACTATGAGCAAATGAGAAATATATTGTTGCATGGGAATTGCTAAAATGTGTTGATAAATATTCAAAGCTAGAAGTTGTGTTTGTTCTCAGTTAAAAATAAACCTGCAATTTTTCAATAGAAATTATGACGCTGTTAGGCTATAAAACCTGAATACAGCGATTTCAAAATGAATAGACTACTAATGCTTAGTACATTAATTCGCTAATAACAACCGAATCTCTCTTAATCTAGAAGAAAATAAACTTCTCTTTCGTAACAAAAGAACGTTGATTTTTAAATTCCCGAATTTATGTGATAGAGAGCAGGAAAATAGATACACCTGGAAGAATTGACGTTTTGATCAACTAAGGCAGCACAACTATTAATATTTTAATTAGATTTAACTTGTGAATAAAAGAGGAATGTTACTGAAGTTTTTCAAAAGGTTGATTTATCTAATAAGTTGCATATTTAAGTAAATAAAGCAAAAAAATATGAAGTTTTAACAAAACCTAAGCTTGATAAAGTAGCTTCATGAATAAAGACGTGTATACTTCAGCAATATATACCAATCCGATTTGATTTCTGTATCCCTCACGGGAGCGTAGCCATACTTCTTTGCGTAGGTAGGCAGCAGGGAATGACGAAACAGGCAAAAATTAATTAAATGAGAATTTTTTGATTTATGTCGATATTGTAAGGTTTAGCAGCCCATTATGAACTTTCAGAGCAGTTGTTGATTCTTGCAAGTTAAACTAGACTTCTCTGGTTACTAATGGCGACACCTGCACTCTGTATTGTTTTGGAAATATATGAAATTTAGAACCTTAAAATATCCTTTTTTAATCATGCTAGTCAGCTTCAGTTTTTTGCAGACAGCAGATGCTCAAACTCCTGTAGCTGAAATCTCCAAGCTATCTCAAGAAGCTTCTGTACTTCGGAAACAGGGCCCAAGAGGGTTACAAATATTTCTTAAATCCCATGCTGATATTCTAAATACCGATTCTTCAGGTACAGTTCTACCTTCTTCTGCACTCCGAGTAGCTTTAGACGAACTTTGCCAACAACGGGACTGTTACGCCTCTCGTCTGTACTGGTACACTGATCTAGAACAGGCCAAAGCTGCTGCTAGAATTAGTGGTAAATCGATTCTATCTCTGCGGTTATTGGGCAGATTAGATCAGGATTTGAGTTGTGCTAATAGTAGGTTCTTTAGGGTGGCGCTGTATCCGAATGTGGAAATTTCTAAACTGCTTCAAAACCGCTTTATTTTGCACTGGCAATCAGTACGCCCTGTACCTAAAGTAACTATTGATTTTGGCGACGGACGCAAGTTGGAACGAACGATTACAGGCAATAGCATTCATTATATATTAGATGCATCAGGTCGTCCAATTGATGCAATTCCAGGGTTATATAGTCCCAAAGAATTTTTGCGTCAGCTACAGCAAGCTGAAGTAGCAGTAAAAAATTACAGTCAACTTAAACCAAGCGATCGCGAGTCTTATTTGAGAAAATACCACAGCGATCGCCTAAACTCTATCCAAACACAATGGATTGCAGATTTATCCCGCCTGGGTATCCAGTCTCCCCCGAAGTTGGTGGAATCTCCGAGCAATCTCAAGCCACCGACAGCAGAAATAGCAAGCTCTCTAGCCGTTTCTAAAATGAGAGTTGAAACGCCAATGCTAACTGCTCTCCAGTCTGATGCCCAAAGGAATCAAAACGCCTTATCTGAAATAACCGACCAGAAAGTTTGGAACAAAATCGCTCAACTTTATGCCGATGATGTCAAGCTAGATCAGAACAGTATCTCTTTAATCAAAGCTAAAAAATCTCAGTCTGCCAACACTCAAGAAGATAATTTGCCGATAATAGTGAAAAAATTTGAAGCCACAATGGCTTTAGATACAGTTAGAAATGAATATATGCTCCACAGCCAAATTCATCAATGGTTTATGCAGGGTAAACAAACAAGGAGTGTGGAAGCTCTCAATGAACAAGTATACGCCCAACTATTTTTAACTCCTAGTTCTGACCCTTGGTTAGGTCTTTTCCCCAGCGACAGCTACAGTGCCATTGATAATGATGGTATCCGTTAAGTTCATAGTGGACGCAAGACTTAATTCTTGAAAGCTCCATCCTCAACCGTTAAGCAGGATGGAGTGATTGACAGCATCTTCTATAATTAATAAAACCTGCACACCTAATTCTAGGCATGAGACTGTGACCGAATCAGGAAGTTACAAAGATACTGTAAACCTACCCAAGACTAACTTTGATATGCGGGCAAACGCCATCAAGCGTGAGCCTGAAATCCAAAAATTTTGGGAAGAAAATAAAATTTACGATCGCCTTTTTGAAAATAACTCCGGCGAATTATTTATACTGCACGATGGGCCTCCCTACGCTAATGGCTCACTCCATATTGGTCATGCCTTAAATAAAATTCTCAAAGATATTATTAACCGCTACCAAATGTTACAAGGGCGTAAAGTTCGCTACGTCCCTGGTTGGGATTGTCACGGATTGCCAATTGAGTTAAAAGTTTTGCAGAACATGAAGTCAGCAGAACGGCAAAATTTAACGTCTTTACAACTGCGGCAGAAAGCGAAAGAATTTGGACTAGCTACGGTAAACGACCAGCGCCAAAATTTTAAACGCTACGGTATTTGGGGTGATTGGGAACATCCTTATCTAACTCTAAAGCCGGAATATGAAGCGGCTCAAATTGGCGTGTTTGGTCAGATGTTCTTAAAAGGCTACATCTATCGCGGTTTGAAGCCGGTTCACTGGAGTCCCAGTTCTCATACCGCTTTGGCTGAAGCTGAGTTGGAATATCCAGAAGGTCACGTTTCCCGCAGTATCTATGCAGCTTTTGCAATAACAAGTTTGGCGGAAACTGTAAAACCAGTGTTGGCGGAATATCAGTCAGATTTGGGTGTGGCTATCTGGACAACTACACCTTGGACAATTCCAGGGAATTTGGCTGTGGCGGTAAATGCAGATTTAAATTATGCAGTGGTGGAAGTGGAACCCCACCCCCCAACCCCCTCCCTACTTGCAGGGAGGGGGAGTGAGGAAGTTTCTCCGTTAACGGAGAGGGGAACTGAGGGGTTAAGGTTCCGCTATCTTATTGTTGCTGCTGATTTAGTCGAACGTTTATCTTCAACGTTGGGAGTTAAGTTAACTGTAAAAGCTACGTTTAAGGGGAATGATTTAGAACATACTACTTATCGTCATCCTCTATATGACCGCGAAAGTCCGATTGTTGTAGGCGGTGATTACATCACAACTGAATCGGGTACGGGGTTAGTACATACTGCCCCCGGTCATGGTCAAGAAGATTACATCGTAGGTCAACGCTACGGTTTACCTATCCTTGCACCAGTAGATGACAATGGCAATTTTACCGAAGAAGCGGGACAATTTGCGGGGTTGAATGTGCTGGGTGATGGGAATCAAGCGGTGATTGATGCATTAAATACGGCTGGTTCTTTGTTGAAAGAAGAACCATATCCCCACAAATATCCTTATGATTGGCGGACGAAGAAGCCGACGATTTTCCGCGCCACTGAACAGTGGTTTGCTTCTGTGGAAGGATTTAGAGAAGAAGCATTAAAGGCGATCGCCACGGTAAAATGGATTCCAGCCCAAGGTGAAAATCGCATCACGCCAATGGTGGCGGAACGTTCCGATTGGTGTATTTCGCGTCAGCGTGTTTGGGGTGTACCCATTCCCGTTTTCTACGATGAAGCCACTGGGGAAGTACTGCTGAATGAGGAAACTATCAACCACGTTCAAGGAATTATTGCCGAAAAGGGTTCCGATGCTTGGTGGGAACTTTCGGTTGAGGAATTATTGCCAGAATCTTATCGTAATAATGGCAAGTCTTACCGCAGGGGTACAGACACGATGGATGTATGGTTTGATTCTGGCTCATCTTGGGCAGCTGTCGTCCAACAGCGTCCAGAGTTACACTACCCTGCTGATATATATTTGGAAGGTTCCGACCAACATCGCGGTTGGTTTCAATCAAGTTTGCTCACTAGTGTAGCGGTAAATGACATTGCGCCTTACAAAACTGTGCTAACTCACGGCTTCGCTTTGGATGAACAAGGGCGGAAAATGAGTAAGTCAGAAGGAAATGTGGTTGACCCCAATACAATTATTGAAGGCGGGAAAAATCAAAAAGTAGAACCGCCTTATGGTGCAGATGTATTGCGATTGTGGGTATCGTCGGTTGACTACTCCGGCGATGTTCGCATTGGGAAAAACATCATTAAGCAGATGAATGATGTTAGAGGCAAAATTCGTAATACGGCGCGGTTTTTGTTGGGTAGCTTGGATGATTTTGACCCGGAAAAAGATGCAGTTTCCTTTGAAGAATTGCCAGAACTCGACCGTTATATGCTGCACCGCATCACCGAAGTATTTGAAGAAGTTACCGAAGCCTTTGAGAGTTTCCAATTCTTCCGCTTTTTCCAAACAGTGCAGAATTTCTGCGTGGTGGATTTATCCAACTTTTATTTAGATGTAGCCAAAGATAGGCTGTACATCAGTGCAAAAGATGCTTTCCGCCGTCGCAGTTGTCAAACAGTGCTGAAGATAGCTTTAGATAATTTAGCACGAGCGATCGCTCCAGTTCTATCTCACACTGCCGAAGATATCTGGCAATATCTCCCTTACAAAACACCTTACAAATCGGTATTTGAAGCCGGTTGGGTGCAGGTTGAAGAAAAATGGCGTAATCCTGAGTTAGCAGAATTTTGGGAAGTGCTGCGACAACTCCGCACCGATGTTAATAAAGTGTTGGAACAAGCCAGGATAGAAAAACTCATTGGTTCTTCCCTGGAGGCGAAAGCTTTGATTCATATACCTCACAAACAATTAGGCGATGCTATCAAAGCCTTTAACCCGGTTAAGGGTAACGGTATCGACGAACTGCGGTATTTATTGCTGACTTCCCAAGTGGAATTATTAGATTCTGCTGAAGGATTGCAAGGATTAGAATATACAGCGCAGACGGAAGACTGGGGAATTGGAGTGGTAAAAGCAGATGGGCAAAAGTGCGATCGCTGTTGGAACTACTCTACTCATGTGGGAGAATCAGCAGAACATCCCTTAATTTGCGAACGGTGTGTTGCAGCCTTAGCCGGAAAGTTCTAGTAAATATATGTGAGTTCAACGAACCTCTCCCTACCTTTAACTAAAGTTCAAATCTTTCCCTCTCCGAATCGGAGAGGGAAGTTTTTACGTAGTAAAACCTTCTTAGAGGTCTTTTGAATCATCGCCTGAAATAGAAATTTTGCGTAATACACATTATTGGTCATTTTTTACTGTACGTAAGTCTAAGGGTAATATACTTATGGGTAAAAAAATATGGTATTATTACTGAAAAATGTTCCGTATTATTACTGGAATTTATTCGAAATAACAGGGAAAAAGCAGGACTATTAAAAAACTATAAAGGTATGGATTAATACGTATATTTTAGTTTAAAACATCCATTAACTCAAAATTTAAGAGATAGAGAGATATGTCAAATACAATTGCTAAGGAATTGGCTGATTTTCTGCTGCAAATAGAACAGCGATCGCAGTTTCACGCAGGTTATCCATATAATTTAAGTTGTGATTACAGTGCGATCGCCAAATTTTTCAATTTTTTGTTGAATAATGCTGGAGATCCATATATTGAGCCAGATTTTGGTCTTCATTCTCGTAAGTTTGAGCAAGAAGTATTAGCTTTTTTTGCTCACCTCTATAAGATTCCAGAAAATCAGTTTTGGGGTTATGTTACTGCTGGCGGAACTGAAGGTAATTTATATGGAATATTCTTAGCAAGAGAAATCTACTCTAATGGGATTCTTTACTCATCACAAGACTCTCATTACTCAATACCCAAAGCAGCCAAATTATTCCGCATTCAACATAACGTCGTTAATTCGCAAATTAATGGAGAGATGAATTACGAGCATTTTGAACAACTAATTAGCGAAAATCGTAATTATCCAGCGATCGTAAATTTAAACATTGGGACTACTGTTAAAGGTGCAATTGATAATTTAGACAAAGTTCTAGAAATTTTAGAGCGCCATCAGATTAAAGATTACTACATTCATTGTGATGCCGCACTTTCAGGATTAATATTACCGTTTATAGATGGCGCTTTGCAAGTTAACTTTCAAAAACCCATAGATAGTATAGCTATTTCTGCTAAATTCATTGGTTCTCCCTTGCCTTGCGGTGTTGTTTTAACTAAGAAAAAATGGGTAGAAAAAGTTGAAACAGCAATTGAATATATTGGTTCAACAGATACAACAATTCTGGGATCGAGAAACGGTCATACCCCTCTAATTCTCTGGTATGCAATCCAAACAAGAGGTTATGACGGATTAGCTAGAGAAGCAAATACCTGTATTGATAATGCTCAATATCTTTTCCAACAACTTAAAATCAGAGAATATCCATGTATGCTCAATAAATTTTCCAATACCGTGGTGTTTCAAAAACCTTCGCAGAAGTTAATTAAAAAGTGGCAGTTAGCTATTTTTGAGAACTGGGTACATATTGTAGTCATGCAAAATATTGATCGGCAGAAAATCGATACTTTTGTTAATGAACTTTTATTAGAAGAAGGGTTAGTTAATAATGCACAGGATTTCCAGCTACAGACAGTATTTCACTGAATATAGATGTTCAAGTGAAATTAATCGTCTGATTTTACAAGGTGTTTCTCAAAATAGAATTTTATCCCCAGATTTTATCTCATTAAAAAGTTTTTCCCGCACAAATTAGCAGCAAGTAGTATTTCTACTTCTGTCCGTTCCATAGGTGGTAAGAAAAAATACCCTTGTCCATAATCACATTGTAAAGCTTTCAATTGTGCTAATTGCTCTACAGTTTCTATGCCTTCTGCTGTTACAGACATATTTAAATTATGGGCTAATGTCACGATCGCTCGAATAATTTCTAAATTTTCTCCTCGACTACCTATACTGGTGACAAAAGAGCGGTCAATCTTAAGGGTTTTAATTGGTAGGCGGTGCAGATAACTCAAGGATGAATAACCAGTACCAAAATCATCCATGTGCATCTCGACATTCAGCGCTGTTAACTGAGAAAGCACAGTGGTAGCCAATTCAAAATTATCCATCAACAAGGTTTCAGTAATTTCCAATTTCAAACAGCATGGATCGAGTCCAGTTTGCTGCAAAATATGTTTAACCTCTTTAAACACATCAGGTTGCGTGATTTGTTTACCAGAAAAATTCACACTAATTGTCAGAGGGGTTGAGGTAGGAAATTGTTTATGCCATGTGTGCATTTGGTGACAGGCTTCATAAAGCACCCATTGTCCAATACTAACAATCATCCCAGTTTCCTCAGCCAGAGGAATAAAATCTTGAGGAGAAATAAGTCCTCGTTCTGGATGATACCAACGTATCAGTGCCTCAAATCCAATAATTTTGCCAGTTGTGAGTGAAACAATTGGCTGGTAATCAAGGCGAAATTCTTCTTGCTTGAGTAGCGCATGACGTAAAGCAGTTTCTAACTCCAAGAGCAAAGCTGCACCCTCATGCATCTTCGGATCAAAAACCTCATAACGTGCCTTACCAAGTGATTTGGCACAATACATTGCCACATCAGCATCGCGTAAAATCTGCGCTGCTTGCTCATAATCTGCTCTACTTAAAGCAATGCCAATACTAACATTAGTAAACACCCGATGCTCATCTAATTGAAATGGCAGAGCTAGCACCTTTTTAATTCGCTCGGCTACCTGTATTGCGGTGTCGATATCCTCAATTTCCTCAATTAGAATTGTGAACTCGTCTCCGCCAAAACGGGCAACTATGTCTCCACCTCGCAGAACTGACTTTAGCCGATGAGAAATTGCAATCAAAAGTTGATTTCCCAATAGATGTCCAAGGCTATCATTAACAACTTTAAAGCGGTCTAGGTCTAAGAAAAGTACAGCAAATAAATAATTATTTTGCTGTTTACTATGTTCTATTGCCTGCTGCACCCGCTCCAGAAATAATCGTTGATTCGGTAATCCAGTTAGCCCATCATGAAGACTATTATGCAGTAATTGGTCTTGTGCTTCTTGACGTTTAACAATGTCTTGTTGAAGTTGTTGATTAACCCTAATAAGTTCAATAGTGCGTTCTAGCACCAACTTCTCAAGCTGATAACGGTGCTGGACTAATTCTTCCTCTGCTAGCTTCCGCTTAGTGATGTCACGGACAATAACAATATACTCCCGTAGCTGGGAATTAAATGGCTGTGAAATCGTCGATTCCACAATTCGTAGACCTTGGTTAATTTTTAAGGTTTGCTCACTTCTAATAGACCATTGCTCCGGTTTACCGCGATAGCATATTAGAAGTTGGCTCAAGTTTTGCCCAAGCAACTGCTGAAGACTTGTTTGAAATAATTCTTCGGCTGCGGCATTTGTCTGAGAAATTGTACCGTCTTCATCTAAGACTAAAACAGTGTCTGGAACGGTATCGAGAGTAGTGATAAATAGGTTTCTTGCTTGTTTGCGTGCTTCATCAATAGCAATAATTTGTGGTAAAGTTGTCCAGCAAGCGATCGCTACTCCTGTAAAAGAAAGCGTCACTAACAGAATAGCGAGTAAAGAGTTTTGAGGATTATTAGAAAGTCTATCTAAAAAATCGCGGATAACCCAACTGATTGTAGCGGTAGTACAAATTAATGATACTAAAACACTCACTTGTAATACTACAAAGTCGGGGTTATTTCTAGTAGACTTACTATCATAACGCTGTGTCCACCATCTTGGGTGTAATGGCGCAAAGCTTAAATGACGTAGCGCCACATCTGCGCTCATTAGAATTATCGGTAATAATAATCCCACTAAGAAATCTCTCCAATTCCAAGCTAAACCTCCCATTATAAGAACTACAGCTTCTACTAAGAAAAAACCAAGTGACCACCAAGGCCATAACACGTGTGGTTTACCTCGACACAGCCATAATCCTAAATGTAATCCCATAATGGACATGAGATAACAAGTGCCTGCTACTGTGACAAGTTGAGATACATTTCCTAAATTTAGACAAAGCAAACTGAGTATAAAGGTTACTAAAATAGCAGGGCCAAGAACACCTTGATGGGAAACTAATGCAAAGATGGGAGAAAGCTGTTTATCTAAGGCAAGTTGGTATAATATCCGAGGAGAGTTGGAAACTGCCGTAGCAGAACTGAGAAGGCAAGATATAGTAATCAAAAGTGTTACTAAAAAGGGGGCAGATTCACCCCAAAAAGGCTTAGAAGCCGCTACCAAATTTAAGAAAGTATCGTCACCTATTGCAGGATTTGGAGCCGAACACATTAATACCCAAGAACCACCTAAAAAGACTGGAGGAATTACCCAAGCAGCTATGGTTAAAAATTTTAAAGTTTTATATGGGTGGCGACTATCAGCAACAAAAGAAGAAGTGGTTTCACAAGCATAAATTGAATAGCTAGCTAGAAAAAACCACTTTGCCCATTCTTGAAAGCTCAGGCTATGTGTGCTAGTTGCGAGAAATGTAAAACTAGCAGATGAGAAGGCTAACCATAATACACCTTGAACGCAAAACAATAACAGTAATAAAATCGCTGGGAATACAAAGAATAAATGCAGGAGCGCTAAAGCACGAGTGCCACTGAACGCTAAAATAAAAGGAATCGCTGTAAATAAAACTTTTAAGAAAGTTTCTGGACAAGAAATACCTAATGTTTCAAAATTGACTTTAATTAGGTTAGTAAGAATAATTGCATACAGTGCTGGTGCTGCTGCCCAGCTAAAAAAGTATCCTAAAGCTACGTAACGGCCTAAGCCAGGAAAGTTCTTTAATAGCCTTGTGATATAGTTTGGTGTTCCTCCAGCGACATCTGACCAATGTCTACCTAGACTTTGTACCTGCAAGTTAAGTAAAAAGGAAATAATCGTCCCAAAAAACCAAACTAAGATAGCTTTCGACCCTAACGCTGCATGAATGATGGGGGCAGTACCAATCCATCCAACATGACCTGTTAACCCAAACCCCCAGGTTTCGAGATAACTCAGAGTCCGTGGTAGGCGCATTAGCAAGTGCTGATTATTCTCTGCTCGTGCAGAATTGTTACTAACCATTGTTTCTTAGTGAGATTTACTGGCCTTTTCACTCAATAGCTGAATCTCGCTGTTTATAGCCTCAGTATTACTGCTGAACTTTAGAAAAGAATAACTTAGTTGTTACTTAATTTGAAATTTTAGATCGACTCTATGCCTGAAGATTTTTTCTTGAATAAAGAATTTTAAATTTATGATTTGAGATTTTTTCCATGTAGCTTGCTTGTAATAAAGCTAGTATAATTTATTTTTATTCAGACCTTTATAAAAATCGAAATCTTCAGATTTCCGACTTATAAAATAGGTCGGAAATCGTGTTATTCATGAATGATTAAGTAGAGCTATAGCTTTTGCAACAACTCTTGAGTTAGCTGAAAGAATGCTTTTGAGCCTGCTGATTGGGGAGCATTTAAAACAGCCGGCATAAAACTATCAACAGCCTTGGCAACATTGACATCAACTGGTATTTGTACTTTACAAATTTTTTCCACACCAAAATCTTCAACAACGCGGTGCATTACTTGTTTATAGTATCTGCCAGTCAGCAGGTTAGCACTGGACATACTAAATACAATTCCCAGCATTTTTATATCTATCTTAGTTTCATGCCCGTGACTGTCTTTTAATTGGGCAATTCGTCTTTCTAACAGTTGAATACCCACTACAGATAATGGTTCTGGTTTAGCAGGAAGTATGTAGAAATCGCTTGCAGCTAAAGCGCTCCGAGTCAAAAGATTATAACCTGGAGCACAATCGAGAAGGATAAAATCATATTCTTGATGTACTGGTTTTAAGATGTTATTGATCAAGACTCTTTCAAAGCGATTCCAAATTGTTTCAAAATCTTGTTCTCCCAAAGCAGTTGCTTGTTTATGCAGCATTTCTGAAACAACAAATTCATCATACAAATCGATATCTCCCGGTAATAAATCTAGTCCTGGAAGATTACAAACCTGGGATTGAACAATATCTTGAATTGTCAGTTTTGCTTGTGGATCTGGATTGATAACTTCATCTATCAGATACCTAAATGTCTTGCTTTGTTTACGACGCTTGGCAAAATCTAAAGGGGACATCAAACTGAGTGTGGCGCTAATTTGGCTGTCTAAATCAAGGACAAGCACCCGCTTGCCATGATTTTTTGCTAAACAGGTAGCTAAGTTGACCGTAAGGGTGGTTTTACCAACGCCACCTTTCATATTGGCAGTAGCAATTACATATCCCATTGATTGAGTCCTCTATTGACGCATTCCCACTGGTCTGTCAAGAAATATGTTTGTAGTTAGCGCTAAAGCACAAACTACGAACCTATCAAATTAAACTTGACAGACTACTAGGTAGCGTACACCCCTGTTGATATCTTAAATCTTTCATTAAATTTAATATTTTCGGAAATTACAAAAGATTGATTTTAGTAATGTCTACTCGATTGAGGCAGCAATATGTAGTTGGAGCTTTACCTGGAATCGAACTACCAGCCTCCTTTACTTCATAATGACAATCTTGGCCTTAATGCCGTAATAGCGATCGCTCTCATCAAAGCAATTATAGAGGTATTGACAAATACAGTAGCCCTAAATTAATTGTGAGAAAATAATAGTGTTGTGAATATCACTAAGTATTGGGTGCAAAATGTGGATGCATTTGCTAACTGAATTGAACGAAGCCAATCGATAATTTCGTGAAATCAAAGGCGCATTTACACACAAACTTATAAGGTAATTAAAATGACTTACGATTCAGAAGATGTGCAACAAATCCTGCAAAAAGCACTCACTCGTAAAGACAAAGGTGAATTTTCACGAGAACAGCTTTTAGAAATGGCATCTGAGTTAGGTATTTCTTCTAATATTTTGGAAGCAACTGAAAAAAAGTGGCTGGTTCAACAAGAAGAGGAACGTTCGCGACACACATTTAATACTTTCCGACGCAGAGCCTTTTGGACACACTTTGTTTCTTTCGTAGCGGTGAATTTATTCCTGATTCTTTTAAATTTAATCACTAGTCCTAGTTATTTTTGGGCTATTTTCCCAGTATTAGGATGGGGGTTAGGATTATTTTTTCATTGGTGGAGTGTTTATCAAAGTAAATCAGAGGATGACGAGATCGCTTTTCAGAAATGGCGTACACAAATTTAACTTCTCCTTTAACGATAAATCTGAGATATTCAGCGATCGCTGTTATCCAAATTTGCACCTCCTTCTAGATAAAATCTTCCCATGAACTACTCACATTCACCGCCAGGGGTGAGTGTGAGCTTTGTAATTTATAGGGAATTGCCTGTGACATCGCAAAATAGATAAATTTGGGCAACCTTAAACTTGAGGAGTTGTATAATCACGACCTTTGATCCTTATCTTTGTGCTTGCCAATTTGCCAAAATAGAGCTGTAGGCTAGAATAACTACGCTTAATACATTATAATGCTTGCTAATTAGTTATCCAATAACTAATTATTCACTTTTGAGCATTAAATGAGCATCATGACAAACAGCAGCAAAACACCAACTGGTAAGACATCCAAAGGTAAAGTATCCGTATATATTGAGAAAGACAGGATTAAGGCTAGACTACCTAGACAGTACTTCGGAGGTGAACAGCCAAGAATAGCTTTAGGGATGGAAGCCAACGAAGCTAATATGGCAAGAGCGCAACGACTAGCTGAGAGAATGACTCTCGACTTACAGGATGGATGTTTTGATGAAACACTAGCTAAGTATGGTATTACAAGTGATTTAAAACTTAAGAGTGCCGTAACCTCAGATGATCAATCTCCACCTAAACCAGAACTCAGCTTGATGGAAGTGTGGGATATGTACTGTGAGTACAAAAAACAAGGATTAAGAGAGAGTCATTATAAACATACTTTTCAGGGACAATATAAAAATTATCTTCAGTCAGCAATAGAAGCTACCAAGTCAGAGGATTCTTTAAAAATTAGGAACTGGTTAGTAGAAAATAGAAGTTTGAATCATGTCAAAAAAATACTTTCTTGCTTATCAAAAGCTTATAAAATAGCAGCAAAAAATAAACTATTGATTCATAATCCCTTTGAAGGAATGTCCGAAGAAATAATCAGCAAAGGAGCGCAAGGGAAGGCTCAAAATGAAGTTGAAACAGAAACAGATGATGATGTTTTAGATAGAACAAAAGCTTATACATGGAATGAAGCACAAACAATACTTGAATATGTACAAAAAAAATGTCCTCATTGGTACAATTTTTTGAAATTTAAATTTCTTACTGGTTGTAGAACTGGAGAAGTGCCAGGATTGTACTGGTGTGACGTTGACTGGGGGAAAGAAAGGATTTTAATTCGCAGAACATACGACAAAATAACTAAAAAATTTTATCCATTAAAGAATGATAAAACCTACAAAGGTGAATTAATACGTAAATTTCCGATGCCTAAAGATGGTGAATTGTGGAACCTTTTAAAATCAATTCCACAAGGGGAACCTAACGAAATTGTTTTTAAAAGCAAAACTGGAAAAGTAATTAACTCAGATACTTTTGGTAATTATTGGCGTGGTGCTAACTTCCCGTCAAGAAAATGTAAGGGAATAATCCCTACATTAATTGAACAAGGTAAACTCACTAAATATATCAAGCCTTACAACACACGCCATACTTTCATTACTCATGCAGTTTTTGATTTAGGAATAGATGACAAAATAGTTAGTAACTGGTGTGGTCATCAAATAGAAGTATCAAATAAGCATTATCAGGATGTTGCAATATTCGCCGGAAGAATTAATCCTGAAGTTCATCAGCAACAATCAGAGATTGACCAACTTAAAGAGCAACTAAAACAGCAACAACTACAGATGGAAGAGATGAGAAAATTACTTGAAAGTAAAGAAAAATAGCATTCAAAGTTCTTGAATAAGTTATCTAATAACTATAGACATCTTCTGAAGATTTCAGAGGATTTTTTTATTACTAATTTTTCTTTATCAACTTTTTACCTATAACTTATATATTATATATATTTATATATTATTTTTTTTCAACTAGGTTAAGGATTGAACAGTCAGGTTGAAAAACCTCTGTCCTAACTATTTTATTTAATTAAATATGTTTCATTTATTACTCCTATTACTTAACTAAATTAATAATACTATTTTATTTAAAATTTATCAACTTTTTAAACTCCACAAATCCCTTGACATTCATCAGCAAATAAATCATTCTCACCTTTAAACTGTACTTCTCTTAAAGGAATACAAGAACGATGTAAATAACACTTTGAAGTAACAGTTTGATTTTTACTTGCATCACGACCCAACATTGTTTCTCTGATTTTTTCATCTACCAAACAAGCGCTCTCAAATTCATCAGGACTGTTTACTTTTAAATCTAACCAATTAGCATCGCTCTGATAAGGACACATAAAACAACGAGATTTAGTTGGTGTCCACTTCCATCTCAAACAATAATCAATACATCTATCCCTATCCCAACCTAACTCTACAAGTGGATATCGAGTAATAAAAGCAATACCTTCACTGGTTTTGATTCTCTCAGGTTCATCAATTGATATACCAAGCCATTGAGAAATTGTTGGTGTTTTCAATTTCACATTAGTTAATTTAAAAGCCTTTCTACAAGCTTTTTGAATCGCACGAATTTTATACTCACTTGTACATTGTCGTTTTGCCATTCCAATGCTCCCATTAATTTGCTTAATAAAAAATGGAAATAAAGGATTGTAATCACCGCTAGTATATGCTCTATCTAAAATATTCCCATTACTTACTACCTCAATTTTAAAAGTAAGGCTTTTAAAAGATTGCATATATTCAACTGCTTTATAAGTACTTTGAGTTTCCGCCCCAGTGTCAGCAAAATAAACTTTATCTGGCAATTCTCCCATTACTTCCAACAATCTCCAAGGTTCGTGCATCAACATTAGATAAATAGCTGATGACTGAACACCACCACCAAAAGATAAAGCACAATACGGTAATTTACCAAGCATATATTAAGGTTCTTAGATAACTTATTGAACAACTTTTAACTAATCGTCTCTTTTTCTAATTACAAAAGATTCATGCTTTCTTAAAAATCCTTGTACTTCTTTTACTTCTCGTTCTACTTCTTCAATCATTTTTTCCGAGCGTTCACTTCTATTATTTATTTTCTCATCTAATTGAGCAACAAGCATATTAACAGTAGCAATTCTGTTAATATAATTTTCTTGATGTACTGCAAACTGTTTGTCAATTACAGCCACTTCTTTTTGCAAAATCCTAACGTGCTGCAAGCTTCCTGTGTGACCTTCTGCATTAACATGAGTTGATAAATCTTCTCTAATATCTCTAATATCAGAAGCTATTTTATTAAAATTACTAACTACCTTCCAGAAAAAAGTAGCTAGTCCAGTTAATGCAACAAGTATCGCTAAAAAAACACTGATTGAATCCAAACTTAAAACAACAGTTGATTGATTGTTATTTGTTACTCCAACTGATTTATAAATCAAGAATAGCTCCTTTTGAATAAGTAGTGTCTATTAAAAATACTGGTCTAGGTTTCCCAGGAATTTCAACGTAAGCATACCTAAATTGAAGTGTCGCAGTAGGTCTATATCCTGGTTTTTTTCTAGTTTCCCCGTAGACGGTGTAAGTACCTTCTGATTTTGTAGAATTCTTTTCAGGAGTCAAAATCATTAACTTACTAGCATCAAATGGTTTATCAATACATTTATAAATAGCACTAAAAAGCTTTATAGCATCAGCCTCAGTACGTACTAAAAAATGTCGTTTATGGTCAAAACCATGTTTGGGGTCTTTCATATATGCTGAGAGTTTTCCCCTGTCAAATCTTAAAGGTATCTTGCTAGGAAGACAGGACTTACGCAACTGGCACAGCGTGATCGCTATTTTATAGTATTTATGTACTATAAAATAGCGATCACGCTGTGCCAGTTGCGTAAGTCCTGTTGGAGCAAGTCAAGTGAAACAATTTTTTTACATTGAACCAAAGCAAAATGATAAATATGCTCTTGTTGGTTGTACTGACTGGACAAATGCTTACAGTAACTTTGAGTTTTCAGAATTAGGTTTTTGTAAGGATGATGATTTTTATCATTTATTTGCATACGCTACAAGGTTCACTGAAATTAACAAATTTGGTGATAATAACTGGAAGTTTGAGCCACAACTTATCAAGATGAAGGTAGCAAGAAGAGACTATCAGAAAGAAAACAAGGATAAGGTTAAACTCGATGTCAAGCAATCCAGACTTGAAAAATGGTTGTGTTTCATGTTTGACAAACTAGAGGAAGAACAATTTTACTCTGGATTTTTAAGCCTTAAAGATGATTTGATGTGTGAAACTTTTGTTACTGGCTTAGGAATGAGAGGTGAGGTTATCGACCCTGGTGTATTAGCTCAAATGATGAGTATGTCAGCTTCATTATCTCCATTATTAGAAGCACCAGTGCATATCAGCGCTGAAGATGTGCAACCACCAAACTACAAAGGTAAAAGTGGTGGTTATGGTGGTAAACCAGCGCAAACAGAAAAAGAAAAGTTACAAGATAGGTTGACTTTTATTTGTGAGCAAGTCAACAAATTTAGTGATGGTATTCAAGTAGAAAATTTTGCTCAATTAATTGATGTCATTGAAGCTAGTGAAAATCCACAAGGAATTAAAGAAATAATAGGTTTTTGCACTTCTTTGATGTACTAGCTATACGTCTAAAGTTCTTAGATAACTTATCTAAGAACTATAAATACAAAGGAAATTTCAATGGATGCTGTATACCTTGACCCTAATGACTTCTACCGTCAAGAAATGGAGTCATGGGAAGAATTATGGAATGACGACGCAAGTCTTTATGAGAATGTGTATAACATTCTTCAACAGTCAGTTCTATTGCCTCAAAAAGATTTAATGCTGCCAATACTTACAAGCTATATTCTCATTCCTAGTAAGTGGGCATTAATTTTACCAATACTTTTTAGTTGGGGTGGTAAAGGTTCAGGGAAATCTACAACTGCAATTTTCGCTAATAAGTTGCACGGAAGAAATCAAACTTTTTCGTCTACTGATACTTTTTCTGCTATTCGTAATGCACTTGATGGAATGAGATGGATAGACCCAACAGAAAAAGATTTAGAAAAAGAAGGAGCATTATTGGCTTGGGATAACATTCATATTTCCACGCTTAAAAGGGATGAACGCATTTATCAAATGTTGCTATTTGGCTATTCAAGAGCAAGTGATAAAATATCTATCGCTCAACCAGATGGAAGCAATAAAGAGTTTTTTGTTTTCTGTCCGAAAATAATCAGCAGTATTGATGATATTCATCTCTATGCAGAATTTGAGGAGTTACACAGAAGATTGCTAGTTATCCCTCATAAATCTTTTGAAGAGTTTACTTTTGATGAAAGAAAACCTTATGAGGATTTTGACATTTTTACTGACAAATTAGACATTGATTCTATTCATTGGGATGGAATCGAAGATAAATTTTACTCTTTTTGGAATGATGCTGAGAATTGTAAACTTTATCCAAAATATCGTGCTGCACTTACTAGGAAAGGAAAAAAAGATTTTACTCACACAATGAGTAGTAACCAGTGGACAATATCAGTAGATTTAATGGTTACTGGTTTAGTTACTGGAGCTTGGAAAACACCAACCGAAGCAATAAATCACGTGAATGCTTATTGGGAGTTTGCAAACAAGCATATTTTTTCACAGCTAGGAGCAACTACAGAGCATTTAAAAGCATTCATTGAGGAAGAGATAGGAATGCAAAGAACTCTTAATCAACAATTAGCCGAAAAAGATAAGGCAGGGATAACGTTGATTATTAGTCCTCAAAAGTTAAAAAACAGAATTGCGTACCATCATGCAAGAGGTGAATTAGACATTAATCTAAGACAGCAGGACATTATTTTTATTATGTCAAAGCTTGGCTGGAGACTTACAAGTAAAGGATGGATAGAAAAAAAATGAAAGAGATGATAACGATTGAGTTTAGAACTCATTTTCTAATATTAGATGCGGTGATTACTGCTGCTGAAATATTAGAAAAAATGACTAATAAATCACAAGCTGAATGGTTACTTATGTTGAAAGATGGCGCAGAAATGCGATATCTCAATTTAACAGATGAAAGCAAGAAAGATTTAAGTACTTTTTTTGAAAGTGGTGAAAACAGATGAGTGATGAATTTGTTCAGGTAAGCAAAGAAGAATACGTGCTTAACGTAATTGGGCTAGGATTAACTGTTGACATGCTTTCTAAAATGTCTCTTTTTTCTCAGGTTGAATGGGCTGCATACGTAGCAGAAGAAGCTAACAACCAACTAGATAAAATGAACAGAGAAACTATTGAGAAAATAGTTGCAAGTCACAGCAAAGTTAATTTTGGTGATTGTCTTAGTGTTTCTGAAATTGAAGTAGAGGAAAGGAATGATGCGAACAATAATTAAAGTTTTATCTGAAGGGCAAATAGAAGCAATCGAAGTAAGTGATTTTGAACTAGCAGAATCATTTATCAAGAAAAATATCGGCACTTCAGACGGTAGTAGTTACTTTGAAAGAACGAGTTTTTTCAATATCAAAGGTATTGATATTATCTGTGATGAAGAAGGGAAACTTAAAAATTTACAACCTTCTTTAAAGCTTGAGAATGATGTAATAGTTGGTCATTGCATTGTTGCAAGTATTGAAGGTAATGAAGAGGGCGAGTTTGCATGGTATGGGTTGAAGGATGAACAGCTTGATGTAGTAATTGAAAAACTGGTGTTTTAAATGCAACAAGAAACAATTCAAGTTAACAAGAAAGTGTTTGTAGCTAGAACACTTGCAGTAGCTTTAGGTGCTGAGGCATTGTCTGAGATGCTGCCAAAAAGTAAAGAACAAATAGCTGAATCTCTTGTAGTTTTAGCTGCTTCAATCGTTGAAAGAATGAGTGATGAAGAGATTGAAAAGGTATTAAGTTATGAAGCAAAGGTAAAGTAATGGAAAATATAAAGATTGTCGATGATGGTGTACAGCTTTCAAATGAAGAATTTTTGACAAGATGTCTAGTTGCAGAACTTCTTCTTACTGCATTAGAAAAAGTAACACCATTTAATCCTGAAATTATAGCCAGTGCTGCTATAGGTGAGGCAGTCAAAATGGTTACTGGCTTTTCTCAAAACGATATTAAAGAATTAGTAAATCAATATGCAGGAAAAAAGAATGAAGAAGCAAACGCTTGAATCTTTATTTACCAGGCTTACTATAGGCTGGACAAAATTAGGTAGGTGTTTTTATTTCAAAGGTTCGCGACATTATTATTACAAAAAGAAAGGTGACACATGAAAAAAGCAAGACGCGCAACAATTAAAATCGCAGGGAATGAAGTAGAGGTATTTCAATTACCTGATGGTGAGTATGTGATGAGTCAGAGTCAGGTGGCATTAGCGGTTGAAAAACACCGTTCTTTGATGTTGCGTTTTTTGGACAGAATGTGGCTAGAAGGTAAGCTGTATAAGGATTATAGAAGTCACAAAATCCCTAGTTTAAATGATTCTGAAGGCAGAGGAGGCAACAACAATCCAATATCAATTATTCCCATCGATATTGCCTCTGCCTTCTGGATGGATCAAGCATTCAAGGGAAACATCAAAGCTCAGTCACTAGTCCAAGCTTGTGTTCAAGAAACTTTAAAACGTAGATGTGATAAAGCTTTTAGTCAAGTGAAGACTGAGCAGGAGTATGAGCAAGAGTCAATACATAGTCGTGAAACATGGGAACAATCCAGAGGATTTTTGAGAGATGCTCATGCTAGTTTTATCAATTGCTGTACTGCCAATACTTTTGTGAAATCTGTAGCACACGACAAAATTACCTTAGCAGTGTGTGGGAAAACTGCAAGAGAGTTGCGAGAGTTAGAAGTAATTGAAGGTTCCCCAAAAGTAGGGTTAAATCACATTGAGAATGCTGAAGTATTGCGGCAGATAGCTAAAGTGAAGTTGGAATTTGCACGTTATCGCACTGGAAACGTTGACCAAAGAATAGACCGAGCAATGCTATCTATTCACGGCATCCAATATGAGAAAAGTGAGAGAGGTAGAAAATTAACTATCAAGTGAACGTTAGCAGAAGTCTAAAGTTATCCAATAAGTTCTTGAACAACTAGAGGAAGATATGGAAATCAAAACAGTACAACTTTCATTTGCTGATAGTTCTCGCAATGAAACCATTACTATCGTTGCTGATATAGCTACTGATGAAAATGTTGATTATGTAATCAACGAATTAAGAGACGAATTAAAAAATTCTGGTGGTGCTTCTCAAAATTTTTACACCAGAAGGAATCAACTGCAATCAGAATGTGATGAATTAATTGTCAAATTAATCAAACTTCGGAGAGAATGGAATTTAACAGCAGAATTTTTGAGGGTACAAGGTATTAATCCAGAATGTCCATCTATGCCAGTTTTTGACAAATTATTATTTGCTGCTAGGAATGAGGAAGAAGTAACAGCAGAGTTTGAAGATGAAAACAATGATGATTATGAAGAGGAAGAAGAATAAGTAATTATTTTCTGCTGGTAAAGTTCCCTATTGATTCAGGGAACTTTTTTATTGCTTTTGTTTATCTAATTTTTCTTGTATCGCGTCTCTACAAAATTGCGGTGGATCGTCTTGCGCTTTGACCTCTTCTTTCATTTCCTTGGTAACTCGTAAATGTAAATACTCAGTTAATGGCTCCTCACCTTTTCTCTTTCCCGGTTCTAAATTTTCCGGCGTACCTTTAGGGTTAGGCATTTATGTAGAAACGTAAATATAACTTGAACCAGTGATATATCATCGATACAGTGTTAATTCGGTAGGTAAATTGTCTGGAAAACTGTTACCTACCGATACCACTTTTAAGGAATGGCTACTCTATGTTTACACGTTCTGAGCTTGAAATAAAGACTATTGCTGAACTTCGTGATATGTGTCGTAAGTACGGTGTCAAGCCAACGGGAAACGCTGGATACAAAACCAGCTACATTACGACCCTGATGGCATTCCCTGCGATCGCCCTAAATCAGCTACAACAGCGCAGAGGTTTAAGACGGTTAAGTTTCGAGATGTATCAGAATTTAGCAGTTGCTTTGGATCAGATGGATTCCCCAACCGATGAACAATCAGCGCTAATCAAGCTTAGTTTGGAAGGTAGATTCTATGAGTCACCGAAGGCATGGGAGCAGCAGAGGCTAGTTAACCTTTATAGGGCAAAGTTGAAACTAGAGGAAGTCATAGACTTACTTGGTGAATAGCTTCTAGGTCACATAATTATTCTAAGACTCTCCCTAGAGTCTTTTTTGTATATTTCTTCAAAGTTATTAGAGTAATTCTCGTTTTTTGGGTATTTTATTGTTACCATTGTTTTACTATTTTTAACAATAAACTCAAGGTAGCAAGACAAAAAAGAAATGTGTTGCTACCTTTTTTTGCGTATTTCTCAAAGTTATTGTATAAGTTATCTAACAACTTTAAGCCTAACGGACAAATATTTGTTTATTCTCGGTAATGAGTGAGAATAATTCTCACCGTTCCTTGGCTTATCCCTACAATGCTCTATAACTCAATGGTAGCAAGTGAATGAAGAAAGGTATTGGTAGATAAAAGCAAAGAGGGTAATGCCAAAAATGGCTAGAACGCTTATGCAGTAAGAAGTGAAATAAACTTAGATAAGTTGTTGGAGTATTTTAGAGATAATGAATGTGTGAGCATAGTTTGAACATCAATAATGAGTATTAATTTATACTTAATAACTGACTTTAAACACTCAAAATAGCTTATTTGAACATTATGTGAGCATTTTTAAGAGAATAGTGACTCAAAGTACTGAAAATACGTGTTTTGCGCTAGGCTAGAATAACTACGCTTTAAGAAGCTTGATTGCCTAAACTCAGGAGCAAGGGTCGGCTGGTTAATAAGATAAGAGGAAGGGAGTATGGACAACAACAACTGGTTGCAACAGCTAATGATGGTGGGCCTTGGCACAACGTCTATAGTCGCAGAAAAACTGCGGCAAGTCAGCGATGATTTAGTTAAAGACGGTAAGCTTAATCCTGAGCAAGCCAAGGCGGTAATAGATGATATTGCCCAGCAGTTAAAGTCGGAACAGGGAAACTTTGATGTGCAAATGCAACGGCAAATGCGAAACATGATGCAGGATTTGGGGGTGGCTCGTCAGTCAGAAGTGGACGAACTGAGGGGTAGAATTGACCGTTTAGAGCGTCAATTACGCGATTTAGAAAATAAGCTTTGGCGTTAGAATGCCCTTTCTGATTTAAACTAAATGTGTTCTGTTGGTAATCTTTTTGCCAGGATACCTAAGTAAGGAGAACTGATTTTGAAACCAATTTTCCTCAGCGTGGCCTTCATGCTGGTGTGTGTTGTGCTTTTGATTGTAGGGCAAGTAAGTAGTAAACAGAATACTGCCATTGCTGCCGAGTTAACCCAAACGCCGCCAGCCTCCACAACTGTAACTGAAAACAATATCTTAATAGCGAGTAATACTATGCCTGATGCTAATACCGTAACCACTCCCTCTGGATTAAAGTATGTGGAGTTAAAAGAGGGGACTGGGGCGACTCCTAAACCGGGACAAACGGTTGAAGTTCACTATGTCGGCACTCTAGAAGATGGTACTAAGTTTGATAGTTCACGCGATCGCGGC
Source organism: Nostoc sp. DedQUE02 (assembly GCF_034531035.1). Classification (NCBI taxonomy): domain Bacteria; kingdom Bacillati; phylum Cyanobacteriota; class Cyanophyceae; order Nostocales; family Nostocaceae; genus Nostoc; species Nostoc sp. DedQUE02. Next base: position 30,454 of record NZ_JAVRBY020000019.1, read on the forward strand.
CAACCCTTCAGCTTTAAAATCGGTGCTGGACAGGTAATCAAAGGTTGGGATGAAGGACTTAGCACTATGAAAGTAGGGGGTCGTCGTCAGTTAATCATCCCCCCAGAGTTAGGCTACGGCGCTCGTGGTGCTGGTGGCGTGATTCCACCCAATGCAACTCTAATTTTTGATGTGGAATTGCTGGGAGTTAAATAGGGATTGGGGCATTGGGTATTGGTTTCTCCCAGTTCCCAGCCCCCAATTCAATAGCTAAATTTTTAAATTTTGAAACTTAGTAAATTGTGGATTAAACAAAAGTTTCGCAGTCCCTGTAGGACCGTTGCGATGTTTAGCTATAATAACTTCTGCAATGCCGCGATCGGGAGTATCGGGAGAGTAGTACTCGTCGCGGTATAACATTATTACTAAATCCGCGTCCTGTTCGATCGAATTGTGAACTATGATGTTATTCGCAACAAAGTTATGCAAACCAGGAACCGTAAGATCAAAGACTTCTTCCTCGCCGCTATATTCAATTGAAATTATTTCGTCCCAATAAACATCACTTTTGGCAAGAGTAACCAGTTTAGATGATTGAACAACTTTGCCGACTTTTAAAGCTCTTTCCCGACTTAAATTTACTTTGTAAAGAGTAGAGCCACAAAACGAAACTCCAATAGAGGCTTGTAATATCCGTGTGGTGAATCCAATAGCCTGCATCGCAGGTACAACGTCTATTTTCCAAACATCCTTCGGAATTATATCTCTATTAGGGTTGTGAATACTATTTTCAAGGTGTTGGAAAATATCTTGGAGTGAACGTAACTTATATTCTCCGACTGCTCCAACATGAATAATAAATAACTGGAGATCAGGCTTACCAGTGATTATTACATGATATTGATTTCTGCCTTTCCCAACTTGAGGAACTGTCCTGAGTGTTGCGTTAATGCCAAGTCTTAACAAAAGTGTTTGTATATCAAAAGCTAGTCTCTGGCTACTCGTTGCATAATATGCAACAGGTCTTAAGTTTTTTCCTGCAACCAATTTTATACAGCCATCTGTACTCCAAAGGTGTCTTAGAAAGCAACCTATTGATTCTTGAGGTTGTGAGAACAATTCTTGAGGTACAAATTTTTCATAAGACCTTAAACCAAAAACACCGAGAGAGTCTAGCCATTTGGCTATTGGATTTCTCACACGATGAGTTAGATGTTGTGCTGCGGATAAGTAAACTTGATACCACCCACGTTCAGGTGAAATTCTAGGAACAATTGAATCTCCAAAAACTTCTCTTGCCAAAAAAGCAACATTCTGAGCTAAATCTATTTCTTTAGTAGTGTACTGTATGGTATGACGTGGTAATGTACAACCGTCGCCAATTAAATGCCCTAATAATGCAACTTCGGCATAAGTCATGGTTTGTTTACTAGAACTAGGGAGATGTCTTGGTAAACATAGATGTTGTTTAGGAGTTAATTCATCAAGTCTTTTCCAGCCATTAACTGTTAAAAACTTATGATTACCTGTAGCACGGATTTTTCGGCCCAATCGAGTTGTTAAAGTAAACAGAGGCTTTACACCAGTAGAAAAAGCATTGCTAACAATTGCTTTTTCTAGCTGCATTGTAGCTTCGTTCAACGCCCAAACTACAAAACCAGATTTACCTGCTAATTCCTTAATTGGTACTTGCAGTCCATCTGGAGCTAATGTTACCAAAGTATCGCCTGCCAAACAACCGGATTCTCTCAAATCTGATAACATCGGGCGTTTGTTAGTCCGCGCTTCTACTCCTCGGCTCAACTGAGATAAGGCAATAACTGGAACAGATAATTCCCGCGCTAAACCTTTGAGTTGTCGCGTAATTTTTGATAATTCTTGTACGCGATTATCACCTGCTCCTTCCATCAATTGCAGGTAATCTATTACAATTAATCCTAATTCAGTTCCAATTTCAGCTTGCAGTCTTCTTGACTGACTACGCATTTGTGTAACTGTAATATTCGGCGTGTCATCAATATAAATTGGCATCTCAGAGAGGATACCAATAGCACGGCTTAAAGGCTCCCACTGTGTTTGACTGAGGCGGCCAGTTCGCAAATAACTACTTTCAATTTGGGCTTCACTTGCTAATAACCGTTGCGTCAATTGCTCTTTGGACATTTCCAAGCTGAAAAAAGCAACTGGTAATTTATAAGAAGCGGCAATATTATGAGCAAGGTTTAAGCAAAAGGCCGTTTTTCCCATTGATGGACGACCGGCGATAATAATTAAATCAGAACGCTGAAAGCCGCTAGTCATGGCATCTAAATCGTAAAATCCGCAGGGAATTCCAGGTAAAGCAATGCCTTGATTTCGATCCTCAATATCCTGGAAATTATTAATTAGAGTATCAGAAATATGAACTAAACCCGATTGGGGACGCTCTTGAGTAACGCCGAATACTTTCTGTTCTGCTTGATCTAGAACAACTGGTAACTCGGTTTCTGTCTCGTAACCAAGATGTACAATTTCATTGCCAGCTTTAATTAACTGTCGCCGCAGGTATTTTTCCATGACTAACCCTGCTAAGGCGTCGATATTCACAGCTGACACTGTACGGTCGACCAGAGTTGCTAATTTATTTCTACCACCTATCCGGGCTAGCATTTCATGGTCGGTCAGCCAACTTGTCACAGAGAGTAAGTCTGTGGGTTTCCCTTGGGTGTGGAGCCTCACAGCTGCTTGATAAATATCTTTGTGAGCGCTAATGTAAAAAGCTTCGGGAAGGAGGCGATCGCTAACTCGACTAATCGCTTCTGGATCTAGCAAAATACCCCCTAAAATTGCTTCTTCCGCCTCAATATTTTGTGGGGGGAGGCGTAGTTTACCGCCGTAGGCATCGCTACCATCGCCTTGAAAACTCAATTCTTCAGCCATAAACGATTTTAGTTTTGAGATTTTGCTAGAGACGCGATTAATCGCGTCTGTACAGGAGTTAGAAGTTATTCACTTTTACTTCCCTTGCTCCCTCATCCTCATCCCCCACATCTTTGCGTCCCTTTCTCCCTCTGCTGAGTTAGCTAGCGACTACTTGTATATCGACTTGCGCCGCTACTTCTGAATGCAGTTTGATTTCGGCTTGATAGGTACCAAGGTGGTTAATATCGGGGATGGTAATTCCACGCCGATCGATTTCTTGACCGGTGGCTGCCTTAATTGCATCTACAACATCTTGGGTGGTGATAGTACCGAAAATTGCTTCGTTTTCACCAACTTGTTTGGCAATTGTCAAGCTGCCAACTTTTTCTAAAGATTCTTTTTGCTCAAGAGCTTGTTGTCTTAGTTCTAATTGCCGTTGACGCTCTTGCTCGCGACGGCGTTCTACTTGCTTGAGAATACCAGGAGTGGCATTGGTTGCCAATTTCTGGGGAATCAGATAGTTACGAGCGTAGCCAGGAGCTACTTCCACTAAATCGCCAGATTTTCCCAGCTTGCTGATATCCTGATTTAAAACTAACTGCACGCGTTTCGCCATCGTTTTTCGTTTTTCCGGTAAAATATGATTAATTTGGGTTTGGGCAGCATAGCTCACAATCTCAGTGCTGTATTCCAAGCTTTTTGGCCTAATACCCTAAAGCTTACAGATCGTAGCGAAAGAAAGGGTGCGATCGCAACTATTAGCGCCAGAAAGTTGGAGAAATGGGGGATGAGGGAGCGGGGGAGGCAGGGGGAGCAGGGGAGGCAGGGGAAAAGGTTAAAGGTTAAAGGTTAAAGGGAAAAGGAATAAATTTAATCTTTCCCCTTTTCCCCTTACCCCTTCCCCTTTCCCTATGTCCAATGCCCCTTTGATCTTCATCCCCCACCTCAATTACGGGTGATAATTTCGACATTCGGGTGCATCTGGATTTTCCTTGCAGTATTCTTCAAAAGAGACTTTGGCTGATACCATACCTTCAGCTTTCTGATGAGCTGCTTCTGCCTGAAGTTCTTCTACCTCATCCCAGGCAGATGCACAGGGTTTAGAATAAGCACCTTGTTCAGTGCAAATAGCACGAGCCTGCTCAATTGCTTTTTGAATTCTCTCTTCTAGCAATAGCCCTTTTGGCGCTTCCACAAAGTCGCTTTTAGTTAAAATATCGGTAATTGAGATAATACCCAACAGCTTACCTTGAATCACTGGTGCGCGATGAATGCCAGTGTTAGCAAATAATCGCGCTACATATTCCACACCCAAATCAGGATTGACCACAATGCAGGGCTTGCTCATAATTTCGTAAACCCGTACTTGCTTTGAGTCTTTACCGTAGGCTGTTACCTTATAGACAATATCCGTTGCTGTGACAATACCATAAGCATCATTCTCATGACGACAATCCACAACCAGTGCCCGTAATCCTTTGCCCTTCATCAGCTCCACCGCTTCAGCAACAGTTGCCGAACCACGAATGGTAACTACCTCTTTGGTCATGATATCTTCAGCTTTCATCATTGTTGTAGTCTCCTGGTTAATAGTCCGGTGCAGCACAGCGCCCTCATGGACGCATCGAAGCATTGCAGCGCACAGTTTGCTAACTAGAAAGCAAAAAAAGTTGAACTTTTGCCCAGCTACAACAATAAATTAGACCAGTTGTCAACTCCTGATGTTATCCAATGTAACCAATGCCTAAAAACTAGACATAAATTGCGATCGCATTCTGCTTCTCAAAAAATTATGAATGAGAATTGGCTCAATACGGTTCGGATAAGCATTTTTCATTTTCCTTGTGGTCTGGGGAATGGGTTTGCGGGTAAAGGATGTATTCAAAACCTTTCCCCTTTAACCGAACCGTATTGGAAATTGGCTACCAAGAGGATGTGATAACAAAGAAAATTATCTTAGCAATATCTTTTGTTTGCCCTTTTACCAATCAGTTAAAATACTCAAACTATTTTGAATAATAATGAGAATAGTGCGGAGTATTAAATATATTTACTTCGTAGTATTTTAAAAAGCTTGTATCTAATTAACCTTTTCGTAGATTAATTTAGCATATTCAGTACTGAAAATTATTTATTTTTTAATTGCCGCCAATTGCCACATTTTCCAGAAATAACTAGAAATCAAATTCGTAATAATATGAGCAATAATCGGCACTAATAAGTTGCCCGTGAGCAAGGCACTATATGCGAATATCATGCCGACAATCGTTGCCCAAATTACATAAGGCCATTGTTGAGAACCGCTAAAATGCAAAATGCCAAAGCAAAGACTGGATACAATTACAGCTGTCAAATCAGAGCCTAAAGCTGGCAAAATCACACCTCTAAATAATAATTCTTCGCTCAACCCCGGTAGTAACCCCAGCCAAATTAAGTCTGGTAAAGCTAAAGGTTTCAGCACCATTTCTAGATAATAATCTGCGCTTTTACGATAGGCAGCCCACAGGCGATAAGTTAAGCTACTTAATGCAGTGATGACAAACCCCAACCCTACACCTAGCAGCAACTCTCTTTGGTTAAAGTTCCAAGAAAATAGAGAAAAGTTGCCAAAGTGTAACGAAAGTTTGGCGACTATCAACAAAATAATTGCAGTCGCTCCCATCGCCCCAAGTATTTGGATGCGCGTCAGGTATGGAATTTCTGGCTCTTGCTTTTTTTGTTCAATCACAGGTTTTAAGAGGAGAGGGGAAGGGCAGGGGAGCAGGGGGAGAATGACCAATGACCAATGACTAATAACCAATGACCAATGACTAATGACTAATTGACTGCAAAGGTAATAATTTGGGACGGAGAGCATCGGGATTGATGCCTGCTTTGTGTGCTACTAATATACCCACTGCTTCTAAATATGAGTTTACTTGTATAGATTTGATCCCCAAAGGTTCTGGAGGAACTTTTATCAGAGTTTTATTTTCTTCTACTGTAATTATTTGGCATCGTCTTTGGCTTAAACTCAGTAAAGCACTGCTGCCACAAGCAGTTGCAGGTGCGATCGCAGCATCCACTTCATCTGCCCAAATATCTTCTTTCTCTGATGCAATCAGTCTTTTCTCTATTATAAATTGTGGGGCACGACTTAATCCGACAAGTACACACGGCAAAAATGTATAGCCCAATTCTTCGGCGGCAGAACGCGGAGATAAATCAGGTTGTGGTGGTTCGCTCAAAAGGGCGGGAGAATGAGCGCAAGGGATTTGAAAGGTTCGCACTAGCAAATGGCTAATTACGGCTTCTGCACCCGCTAGAGAATCGACACCTTCACCCTGGCGGTATTTCTGTACTGCTTCTGAGTTCATATCATCGGGGAAACGGGCAACAACTGCGATCGCTTCTGCTCCCGCTTTTTTGATTAATATCTCAGCTGCCCGTAATAAACTATCTGGGTTGCCAATTGTTCCCCAACTAGCTCCCGATGCGGTAGTCCGTAATTCTACATCTAACGGCGCATCAGTAATTACATAATCTGTTAAAGTCAATCCCAGGGTTGCTCTAACTGCATCTGCTGCTTGTATATGTCGTAGCCGTAACTCTGGCTCAATGGCTTGGTCTAAAAGCAAACCTACTTTATTGGTGCGAACTGGACGCAAACCCCAGCATCCAGAAGAAAATTTGTCAAGTCCGTAACCTTCAACATAAAAAGCGTTAGGGAGATTCCAGTACAAACTTGCGCCATTCAGGACATTGGGGTGAGTAATTAGGCGATCGCAAACCTGTGCTATAACTCTAGCAACAGGTAAAGCATCTCCTGCATAACCCCCAATGGCAGCCCCAACCCCAGTTGGTACAATTAAGATAGCTGTGTAGGGACGATTCATTTTAAGTTATGAGTGATGAATTTATGAATCAGAAGCCATCAACTCCTAACTCTGTCAATTTTAGATTTTTCCTTAAATCCAAAATTCAAAATCTAAAATTGAATGACTTTTAACTTTTTACTGTCGTTACCACAGCTTCAACTGTCGCTTTTTGTTCGTCAACGTCTACAGAGGTAACAGCCCAACGGAGGGGTTCGCCTTGTTTCTTTAACTCTGTTTCAATTACTTCTAGTAATTCTGCGGGAGTTTCTTGTAAATCAATTTCTGCGGTAATAAAATGAGTAGTCATCTTAGTAAATCCTGTTAATTTGTAGTTTCTAGAATAGCTGATGTCAGTTGCGATGTACTTGTGTTATTTATCAAATTTGGTAATGTCAGTGAACAGTTATTCAGTTATAAATCATCATCCGATATACTGATAACTGTTCAGAGATTATTTGCCTTTGCCAAATTGTAACTGATAAACTATGTCTTCCTTTTCTGTCTCAAGTTTCAAATCAGAAAGGGGTTTGGCAACACAAAGCAATACGTAACCTTGCTTTTGTAAATCTGGACTAACGCCCATGCCATCAGTTTGATCCACAGTTCCCTCAGATATTTGACCGGCGCAAGTTGTGCAAACACCAGCATTGCAAGAACTCGGCAGTTCCAAACCAGCAGCATCGGCAACTGATAAGATCGTTTCATCTTCGGGAACTTGCAAAGTATGAATTTTGCCTTGGTGATTAATTTCTACAGTGTAAATTTTGGACATATACAAAGGAAGTGTGACGCAACGAGAACTTTAGAGATTCAGGCTTGGGCCGTTCAGAAGTTCGGTGGACAAGAAGGTTATTTTATCTGATAAATAAGCACATTACCAAGTGAACAAAGACGAAAAGAGAATTATTTTCAAAGAGCCTTATCAGGAAAAAATAGTTATACAGTGATAATTATAAGTCCTTGCTAGACAAAAAACTTAAAGTAAGGAGACTCACTTGCTGTTAATTCCACCTGTAAAGACTAGGGAGGTTAAATCCTCCTGAAACTAGAAAAGTGATGATACACACTTAAAACTTTGTTTGGCTAAATATTTGAAGTGGAGTTAAGAATGCTGGAATCATATCGTAAACACGTTGCCGAAAGAGGATCACTGGGAATTCCCCCCTTACCATTAGATGCAAAGCAAACATCTGAACTGTGCGAATTACTGAAAAATCCGCCAAAGGGTCAAGAGGATATATTATTACATCTATTGCGCGATCGCGTTTCTCCTGGTGTCGATCCAGCAGCTTATGTCAAAGCTGGATTTCTCACTGCGATCGCTAAAAAGGAAATCACCAGTCCCTTGGTTTCGCGCATAGAAGCGGTGCAATTGCTGGGCACGATGGTAGGTGGTTACAATGTGCAATCTTTAATCGAACTGCTGCAATGGCCCACCGTATCCCTCTCTGACTCTTCCGAAACACCTCTGGTAATGGGCGGACAAGGAAAGGAACCCATCGCCGCTTACGCCGCCAACGCTTTAAGCAAAATCCTCTTGGTGTATGATGCCTTCCACGATGTTTTAGAGTTGTCTAAAACCAATCCTTTCGCCAAACAGGTGATTGACTCTTGGGCGGAAGCTGAATGGTTTACCATGCGCCCCACAGTAAAAGAAGCGATTACTGTCACCGTTTTTAAAGTTCCTGGCGAAACCAACACCGACGATTTATCCCCCGCCCAAAGCGCCACAACTCGCCCGGATATTCCCTTACACGCCTTAGTGATGTTAGAGTCACGGCAACCGGGAAGCTTACAAACCATTGCCGAACTGAAGAAAAAAGGGCATCCTGTAGCTTACGTGGGAGATGTAGTTGGTACAGGTTCCTCGCGTAAATCTGCCATCAACTCAGTATTGTGGCACATGGGAAATGATATACCTTTTGTGCCAAACAAACGCGCTGGAGGTTATGTTTTAGGTGGTGCGATCGCGCCAATCTTCTTTAACACAGCTGAAGATGCCGGTGCTTTGCCTATTCAGTGCGATGTCACCAAACTCGAAACCGGCATGGTAATTACCATTCATCCCTACAAAGGTGAAATTACAAACGAAGCAGGCGAAGTTATTTCCACCTTTGACCTTAAACCTGATACCATCCTTGATGAAGTTCGCGCAGGTGGACGCATCCCCCTACTTATTGGACGTACCCTCACCGATAAAACTCGTCTTGCACTAGGTTTAGAACCCAGCACCGTCTTTACCCGTCCCCAGCAAGCCTTTGATACAGGCAAAGGCTACAGCCTAGCCCAGAAAATGGTCGGTAAAGCTTGCGGATTACCTGGTGTGCGTCCCGGCACATCCTGCGAACCCATCATTACTACCGTTGGTTCTCAAGATACCACAGGCCCCATGACCCGCGACGAATTAAAAGAACTCGCCTGTCTTGGTTTCAGTGCAGACTTAGTTATCCAAAGTTTCTGCCACACAGCAGCTTATCCCAAACCAGTAGACATCCAAACCCATCACGAACTCCCCGATTTCTTTGCTTCTCGTGGCGGTGTCGCCCTGCGTCCCGGTGATGGTATCATCCACTCTTGGTTAAACCGGATGCTGCTACCGGACACGGTAGGAACTGGCGGCGACTCTCACACTCGCTTCCCCTTGGGTATTTCCTTCCCCGCCGGTTCTGGATTGGTAGCCTTTGCAGCCGCCTTGGGTGTGATGCCTTTAGATATGCCAGAGTCAGTTTTGGTAAGATTCAAAGGTGAATTGCAACCCGGTGTCACCCTGCGCGATGTCGTAAATGCCATTCCTTACGTAGCAATTCAAAAAGGTTTGCTGACAGTAGAGAAACAGAATAAGAAAAACGTTTTCTCTGGGCGAATTTTGGAAATAGAAGGTTTGCCAGATTTAAAAGTCGAACAAGCCTTTGAACTCACCGATGCTAGTGCCGAACGTTCTTGTGCCGGATGCACAATTAAGCTGAGTGTAGAGACAGTTTCAGAATATCTGCGTTCTAACGTAGCGTTGCTGAAAAATATGATAGCACGGGGCTATGATGATGCGCGTACCATGCTGCGCCGTGTGGCAAAGATGGAAGAATGGTTAGCAAATCCCGTGTTATTAGAAGGTGATGCTGATGCCGAGTATGCCGAAATAATTGAAATTGATTTAAACGAAATCAAAGAACCAATTGTTGCTGCTCCCAATGACCCCGATAATGTTAAGTTATTATCGGAAGTTGCTAACGATCCAGTACAAGAAGTATTCGTCGGTTCTTGTATGACGAATATCGGTCATTATCGGGCAACAGCGAAAGTTTTGGAAGGCGCAGGTGAAGTGAAAACTCGCTTGTGGATAGCACCACCAACGCGCATGGATGAACACCAATTAAAAGAAGAAGGTGTATACAGCGTTTTTGGGGCTGCGGGTGCTAGAACAGAAATGCCAGGATGCAGTTTGTGTATGGGTAATCAGGCGCGAGTTGCTGATGGCACAACAGTATTTTCTACCTCTACCCGCAACTTTAATAATCGCATGGGTAAAGATGCGCGAGTATATCTTGGTTCAGCAGAATTAGCCGCAGTTTGTGCGTTACTAGGACGCCTGCCGACAGTGCAGGAATACTTAGATATTGTAGCGAGTAGAATTCATCCTTTTGCAGATGATTTGTATCGGTATTTGAACTTCGATCAAATCGCCGGTTTTGAGGATGAAGGGCGCGTGATTTCTAAGGAGGAGGAGGCTTTGTTGGTATAGTTTAATTAGGTGGGTGTTATACCCACCTAATATTTAGCGTTTCCAAGAGGAATATTAATGACTAGTCCATCTTTTATAAATGAACAAAATCTCTATGAACAAGACTTTTACTTGTGGACACAAACAATTGCCCAGCAGTTAAAAGAAAATAATTTTAATGGAATAGATATACCTAATCTAATTGAAGAAATTGAAAGCATGGGTAGGAGTGAAAAACGCGAGTTAAAAAATAGATTAATTGTGTTATTAATGCACTTTTTAAAATGGCAATATCAACCAGAAAAACGTAGTGAAAGTTGGCACAGTACCATTTCTGAACAGCGTATCTGTATTGAAACATTATTAGAAGATAGTCCGAGTTTGCAACCTCTACTTGCAGAAGTATTTGAAAATTGTTATCAAAAAGCTCGTGTAAAAGCATCTGACGAAACAGGAATTAAATTAAATTTATTTCCAAAAGAATCTCCATTTACATTAGAAGAAATCTTAAAAAATAGTTATTAGGTTGAAAACAAGAATGAATTTTTATACTGTCGTACTTAGAAAAAATTCTGGCTATTGGGTTGCTTTATGTTTAGAAAACGGCATTGTCGGGCAGGGAGATAGTCAAGAAGATGCAATTAAAAAACTGAAAGAAGCAATTGAATCTTTTGAAATTGTTTATGAGTCTGAAAGTAATATTTATAAATCTCCCATTTCAATAGATGAGTTACATGAATTTTTATTTTTTGAAGAGAAAGAACAAGATTCAGAAATATATGAATTAAGGAAGGTTTATGCCTAAAAATATACCTTCCCTGAAACCAAAGGAGTTAATTAAACTTTTAGAACAAGCAGGTTGCAGATTTCATAGAGAAGGAAAAGGCGACCATTGTTTATATACTCGTGAAGTTGATGGTAAAAGAAGAATAGTTCCTATAGATACGGGTGCAAGAGAAATGTCTCCTGGTTATATTTTGCGTATTTTTCGCCAGTTTGGTTTTACTGATGAGGAAGTTGAGAGTCTGTTAAAATAGATGATATTTCAGTATTTATACCATCTATAACAGTATAAAGAATCTAATAATTTGTATATAGATTATTATATTTAAAAATCTTCATGCCCTACCTAAAATCGAAACATTTAACAATCAACTCGAAGAAACGGAATGAGGAGTCAGACAAAGCGAATCGTAAATTAATCTACATCGGTGGAGAAATCCGCTTTCAGTCTGAACAATATTTAGAAGATTATATTGAAGCTTCTTTTGAGACAATATTCCCAGAATTGCTTTTAATTAAACGTCAGTATAGTATCAAAATGCAGCGATGTGATTTACTTTGCTGTAGCAAATTAGATAAACAAGCAGTCATTATTGAATTAAAAAATGAAGAAGATAGAGGATTAATATCACAGCTATTAAGATATCGGAAAATAATTTTACAAAATCAATCTTTCGCCGATCAAATTAATTACTTATTACCGATAAAGTTAATCGCTATAGCTCCTAATTTTCATGAAGATAACTATACAGATAAAGAAGCATCAAAATTTGAAGATGATATATATTTTTGGAAATTCCATATTGAATATGAGACAACAGGTGCTAAGTTCCAATTAGAAGGTAAGAACTATGATATTCTTTACCCTGTGTTTGGCTTACCTGGCAGCTTACAAAATGAAGACTTGCAAAGTAAACTCTTACCAGCTTTTACTCATAACTTTAAAAGTAACTTGCCTGTAGATACTCATCAAAATTTTAGAATTATCAGAGAGCTTTTTATGGCTCAACCAAAGATAAAGGAAATGGTTAGCTCTACTTATAGAAAAATACTGTATGGTACTGGTGAAGGAAACAATCATAAGAAACTAGCTGAAATAACTAATACAAGTAAAGGAATATGGTTGTTTCTTTGGTTGCCAACTACAGTTAAAACTAAAATCAAAATTCCAGTAGCACGATTTGGTTTTGTATTAGCTGCAAATAACAGCCATTTTGCTCAAGATTCTGTAGTTGAATGGTTGGTGTGTACTAAGACTACTGTTAATCTTGAAGATCAACCTAACAATAAGATTTGTTTATCATTTGATAGGCATGGTATGGCGAAATGGACAAGTGCAAATATGTATTTATCTCAAGCCTCGATAGGTTCAATAAATACTTTAGATTTATTTATCTATCTGCTGAAAGGTGCTACCCGTCCTTTTGATGATTCTATTTGGGAATGGTGGAGGTCACAGGAAAAAAATACTCCTACAAATTTGGGATGGTATATTGATTTAGCTATTAAGACTTGGAACTATAGGATTAAATAAACAATTTATTGATTTCATCGATGTCCTTTTAAGTCAAGCTTTAGGAGTATAGGAGTACAAAGATAACAATGTTTTCACCTAATTGACCATTCTATCAGCGCGATCGCATCCTTGCACTTTGCACACAGACCTAACCCCCCAACCCCCTTCCCTTGCAGGGAAGGGGGATAAATCCGGCTCCCCTCTCCGCTTCGGAGAGGGGCTGGGGGAGAGGTCAATACGATCGCTATAGACTGTACTGAGATTCAAAACCGCGTAGGCGTAAGCCCGTCGTAGACATTTAAATTCCAAACTCGACACTTGACTCTCAAAGGCTCAATTGCGGCAATATTAACCTTGCAACCATATCAACAAGTAGAAACCTCATAGTGTTTGCACAATAAAGATAGCCATTTATGGTATAGAAATGTATAGAATCTTGTAAAGATATAAAATATAGTTGTTAAATGCACACATTTCTCGCTTCTTCCTCAATGCAGCTGTCTGTACCACCAACTCACTTTCAGCCTATGAAGATTGTCGCACTGGGGGACAGCTTAATTTATGGATTCGGCGACCCGGAAAAAGGAGGCTGGATTGAGCAACTACGGCGATGGTGGATGTTGCCGGATAGTGCTGGTCATATTCTTTATAATTTAGGGGTGAGAGGCGATCGCACGCAACAAGTAGCCCAAAGGCTAGAAGTTGAATTTCGTCACCGGGGTGAGCTGCGAAATCGCGTTCCCGATTTGATTATTTTATCCGTAGGCGTGAATGACTCCGCACGGTTGGCGCGTCCCGATGGACGAAGTTACACAGATTTTACATTATTTGAAAAGGAAATTGCGTCTCTGCTAGATTTAGCACAGCAACTTTGTCCTGTGTTATTTGTGGGTATGGTGCCAGTGGATGAAGCCAAGATGCCATTTTTAGACTGTTTTTACTATAATCATGCCGACCAGTACCGCTACAAAGAAGCAACTCGAATTGCTTGCACCGAACGCCAGATTCCCTATTTAGATATTTTTGAGCAATGGATAGAACGTGGTGAAAGTTGGCGGCTCAAACGCTTGAGTGAAGATGGACTTCATCCCAATACACTAGGTTATCAAGCTTTGTTAGAAGATGTAATCAATTGGAATGCCATACCTTCTCTACGTTCGCGCAGCGTGTCGCAGACAGACGCTAGGCGAACAATAGACTTTGCTAATGCAGCTTATCATTCTCAATTCGATTATCACCTTAAGCCATCCTAATAATATATAGATGTGTTGGTGCTTTGGGGCTAGCTGATATTCTCGTATTTGCGAACCTCGCAAAAGCACCACTATTTTCCTGAATTTTTAATAAAACTGAGTCAAATCAATTTATAAAAGCTCTAATTTCTCTATTTTCATTATTCCTAACTCAGCAGTCTTATGACGCCAACTTTATTTGGTCGCTGGCAAACTCGATTATTATTACTGGCAACTGTCGGTGTACTTGTATCTTTACCTTTTGCAATGGGTTGGATTGGCCCTGGTGCTAACTCGGTTTATTTTTGGATACTTAGTTATGTCGCTATTTTTGGCTTAGGCTGGGATGTGCTTTATGACTATCTGCAAAAATCGCGTTGGGACAGGGATTGGCCCGCAGTTTATCAACTTTTAGCTGGTATATGGGAATTAGCATTTGTATTTTTTGGAGTTAAACTGCTTGGCTTCTTACCAATACCTTTACCCAAAGAAGAACTGTCAGCAGGAACTTTTTTATTACACTATAGTTTCGTCTGGCTAGCAGTTTTTATTACTTCCCAAAGCTTGATGCGAATTATCTTCCTTCGTTGGCGTTTCCGGGGCGGGGAGTGGTTGTAAAATCTGAAATTATCAAAATTAATTTAATCAAAAACTTCAGTGATTTTCAAGGAATTAAACAGTAATGTAGGAACGCACAGATGTGCATTCCTACAACTTATTTGAGTTCAAATAGATGACAAAGGTTATAAAGCGCAAATTAACAAATCATAAAAAATCATATATGGCGGTTTTAGTTTGAATGCAATATCTTGTATTGATGTACAGTTGTGTGTGTTCCTAAGAACAATATGGCAGTTGCTAAACTTGGGAAACCAAAGCAACGTATTGTCTGTTGTATCTGCTCAAATTAAAATAGCTATCTTAGGTTTACAAAATTGACACTTGTGCTGATGTAGTAGTCATATATGAGTTTAACAGGACAAGCTTTGAAGTTTGGGGGATTCTTCAATGCAGAGACGCAAATTAAGGTAGTGTAATGTCAAATTTTGATCTGGTTATTCAGCTATTTCTTCAACTCACAGTTATTTTAGCGACTTGTCGCATCGTTACGATTATAGGACGCCGCTATCTAGGTCAAACTGATGTTGTTTGCGAAATGATTGCAGGTGTAATGCTAGGGCCATCACTTTTAGGATTGATTGCACCAGATTTTCAGCAATGGCTATTTCCTAAGCTTCCTATCATCACTGCTGTCGGACTCAAGATACCCAATCCATCGATGTCGATTTTATATGCTATCAGCCAGATTGGGTTAGTAATTTATATGTTTTTGATTGGTTTAGAGTTCAATACCAAACTCTTAAAACATCATATCAAAAGTGCAAGTTTGCTTTCTGCTGCTGGGATTATCACTCCTTTTATTTTAGGAGCGATCGCATCTTTTTGGTTTTATCACAATGGCGATTTCTTTCAACCAAAGGTAACACCTTGGTCAGCTGCTTTGTATCTGGGTGCATCGATGACAATTACGGCTTTCCCGATGTTAGCTCGTATTCTTTACGAACGCGGTCTTACACAAACCCGCTTCGGTACTTTAGCTTTAGGTGCTGCATCGGTAGATGATGGAGTTGCTTGGTGTTTGCTGGCAATTGTGCTTGCTAGCGTGAAAAATTCTCTAAGCATTGCCATCTTAGCAATTGGTGGTGGCATTTGCTATGTGCTATTTGCGATTTTTCTCGGACAACCTCTACTCAGAACGTTTACACGTATCACAAAACGCGAAGGTGTAAACAGACAAACCCTAACTTTAATGTTGATAATTTTGATGTTTTGTGCATGGTTTACCGATGTTACAGGCATCTATGCAATATTCGGTGCTTTTGTGCTGGGAGCAGTGACACCACGCGGGGAATTTGCCCAACAAATTCGCCAATATACGGAATTTTTAACTACTTCTTTTTTGTTACCGATCTTTTTTGTCTTCTCTGGATTAAACACTCAAATTGGATTGGTAAACACACCTACTTTGTGGGGAGTGACACTATTAATTATTGCGATCGCAATTCTCGGTAAAGGTGTTGCTTGTATGTTAGCTGCAAAATTGGCGGGAGAAAATTGGCGCGAATCTGCAACTATCGGCGCTTTAATGAATGCTCGTGGTTTGATGGAGTTAATCATCCTCAATATTGGTCTTGAGCAAGGTATAATTACTCCAACTTTATTCACTATAATGGTGATTATGGCAGTCATTACTACCCTGATGGCATCACCACTGATTGCCTTTTTATTGCATGGTACAAGCTATGAAAAATCTGCCACTTAAGTAAATTCAAATATGAAATTAGTTACCTAGTAATTGGGTAAAATTCTCTGTTTTAACTTTGGCGATCGCAATCCTAAATAAGTTATGAACAAAAAGCTCCTCGACTTCTTCAAGAAGTCGGGGATCTGAACCTCTCGGTTATTCAAGATATAGCTCCTAAAATCATCAAACAGAATTCAGGAGTCAGGTGGCCGCCGAGCGACTTGCCTTGAGCGAAGTCGAAAGGAGTCGAGGTGAGTCAGAATTCAGCAATGTTTTCTGTATGACTGCGGATGAATAACCGGAGTTTTTGCACCCCCATAAAACAAGAAAATGTGGTGGTGCAACAATTCCTGCCCTGGTCTGAATCCCCGACTGATAGCGCCGGCGGCAAGCGAGTCTGCGTACTTTTTCAGAGAAGCAAGCTACGCTTTTAGAGTCTCGTAGAGAGCGTCTTGATTCTGACTTCTGAATTCTGACTTCTGAATTCTTCTTCATCAGAATTCATGTTTCAAGGCTGCAACTGCATCGTAACAATAATTTATATAACAACTAAGCACAAATTACTCTTGGTTGTATCTCACAAGCTTGACATTTTCCAGTCTTTTAAAGAATTATCTTAGGGAAACCAGATAGTTAATTTTGAGGAAACCATGCACATAGTTATTCTCGTTCTGGTTGAGGTGTTGATTGTTATTGGACTTTCACGGCTCGTAGGGCTAGCATTTCGTTCCATTAAGCAACCACTGGTAATTGGTGAGATTGTCGCCGGAATTATGCTTGGCCCATCTTTATTGGGTTTAGTTGCTCCCCATCTAGCAGTTACCTTGTTTCCACCAGAAACTTTTCCTTTTCTGAATGTTTTGTCTCAGGTGGGACTAATATTTTTCATGTTTCTGATTGGGCTAGAACTTAATCCCAAATACCTCGGCGGACAATTAGAAGTAGCAGTATTAACTTCTCACGTCAGCATTTTAGTGCCCTTTTCTCTAGGAACATTGCTCGCGCTAATCCTTTATCCCCTAGTTTCCAATGCAAGTGTATCTTTCACCGCCTTTGCTTTATTTTTAGGGGCGGCGATGTCGATTACTGCTTTTCCAGTGTTGGCGCGAATCATTACTGAAAACAATTTACAAGGAACGCGTTTAGGAACCCTGGCGTTAACCTGTGCAGCAGTGGATGATGTGACAGCTTGGTGTCTCTTGGCAGTAGCGATCGCAGTTGCTCGAACTGGTGACTTTGCTGGTGCTATACCCACAATTATCGCCAGTATAGTTTATATCGGCTTGATGTTAACAGCAGGTCGCTGGTTCCTCCAACGCCTTGCCAAACACTACCTCCGTGCGCGACGACTCAGCCAATTACTGCTAGCTGGGATTTATATGGCAGTAGTTGCATCAGCACTGATCACCGAACTAATTGGCATTCACTTAATTTTTGGGGCATTTTTGCTGGGAGCAGCCATGCCCAAAAATGAAGATTTAGTGCGGGAATTGGCAATAAAAACAGAAGATTTTGTCCTAATTTTCTTGCTGCCCATATTTTTTGCCTACAGTGGTTTAAAAACGCAGATTGGCTTGCTCAACCGTCCCGAATTGTGGCTTTTGTGTGCGTTGGTATTAGGAGTAGCGATCGCAGGCAAATATGTTGGTACTTATGTAGCAGCGCGTGTCAGTGGCATTAGTAAACGGGAAGCCTCGGCACTCGGTTGGTTAATGAATACTCGCGGCTTGACTGAGTTGATCGTGCTAAACATTGGTTTAGAGTTAGGGGTAATTTCCCCCTTAATATTTACCATGCTGGTAATTATGGCATTGGTAACTACATTCATGACCTCGCCACTGCTGGAATGGACATATCCGAAAAAGCTGATCAGGCTAGATGTGGTGGAACCAGAGTTGGAAGCAGAAACAGGTATAGACACCTCTGCTGAAAGTGAAACTTCCCCTCATCCTTTCCGAATTTTGGTGCCAGTGGCTAATCCAAATACCCAAAAAGGTTTAGTACAGTTAGCAGTAGCCTTGGCGCAGCCCGCACTTCGGCAAAGCTCAGTGACCACCGCTGGTATCGCTCTCAATTACCGCTATCCTGCCATTGTTAACCCCCTCAGCCTGATTGAATTTCAAGAAGACTATGCCTTTGAAAGTACCCCAGTTGAAGCAGACCGATTAATCGCCCAGCGTCACCACCAGCTACAAGACTTAATTAATACTCTCGAACCGCCAGAAACTCGTTCTTGTGTGCATCCGATTGTTCGCATATCTAGCAACGTTGCCCGCGAAACAGCACAGATTGCTACATCAGAACAAGCTGATTTAATTCTCGTAGGTTGGCATCGACCAGCTTTTAGTAGTAATCGTTTAGGTGGACGAGTCGGACAAATGCTTACCACTGCCCCAGTAGATGTAGCAGTGTTTGTAGATAAAGGCAAAGAGCAATTAGAAAGTTTATTAGTACCTTATTCTGCCAATATCCATGATGATTTAGCACTAATACTAGCTTTAAGACTGCTAATCAATCGTGAGATTTGTGTGTTGCAGATATTACAGATCGTAGCAAATCAGGCTAAGGAAGAATTGAATTACGAACTAAACACGATGATGGAGCAATTGCCCACCAGTGTACGCGATCGCATTGAAATCAAAATTATCGAAGCCCCAGAACCAATCCAAGCCGTAATTCAAGCCTCAGAAGGTGTTGATCTAACTATTGCTGGCACCAGCCGCGCTTGGGGTATCGAGCGCCAAACCCTAGGAAGATATACAGATCAACTAGCTATCCAATGTCGTTCCTCCCTGCTAATTACCCGCCGCTACAGCCAAGTCACCGCTCACCTTGCCTCTATGCTTCCTGAAGTTAGTAGTCAAGAGCCAACATTGAGGAGTTGAAATTTATGAATCATTTCAACTTCAAATCTTTAACTTTTTACGGAGTAGCAATAATTTCAGTGCTACTGTTGTTTAAAACTGTCAGTGCTTACGGAGAAAATAATCTCAAGGCTCCTTTGCCAGTTAACGGTCGCTATCGTCTAACCCTAGCGGAAAATTTGCCTAACTGTGAAAAATCGGATACCCTGACGTTAAACATTGAGCAGTCAGGTATTTACTTAAATGCCTCTCTATTATCGGCAAACGCTAACGCCGACACTGACGAAAAGCACTCTCTAGCAGGTATATTCAGAAATCAACAATTAAATTTATCTGGAAAAGTTGGTAAATCAATCCTTTGTAATATTCCTCGCCCCCAAAATGATCCTCTAACCTCAGTCACAATTCAAATGCAACTTGTGGATAAAGCTAATATGACAGGTCAATTAACCGTAAAGGGCATTCCACAAACTCTGAAATTTACTGCTGTGCCCCAAAAAGCTAATTGAATTGAGGAGTGGGGAAAAACGCGATTTATCACGTTTGTAGAGACGCGATTCATCGCGTCTACTGCAATGTGAGCGCATTGTATGGGTTTTATGGAGCAAATAAAAAGAATGGATCAAAGACTAAAGACTAGGCAATTTTGCCAATGGGGCAAGCAGCTATTTAGCATCAGTATATTAAGTTTTTATGCAGCGATCGCCCTCGAAACTTTCACTACTGCTGCAACACCAGGGGCAAAGCTAAATAATTGGCGTTTTTCTCCCAAGACACAGCAACTCGAAATCACTCTTTCAGCAGCCACAACCCCTCGTTATTTCTACCTGGCCCAACCCTCTCGTCTGGTTGTAGATTTACCCAATACTAAGTTGGGCAAAGTTACCACACAACAAAATTATTCTGGAGCAATCAAAAGCATTCGCATTTCTCAACTCAACGCAAACGATACACGTATTGTCCTAGATTTAGCGGCAGGGACTATTTTTAATCCCAAAAAGGTACAACTGCTGCCAGTTTCCCGAAAAAACTCCACTCGCTGGGTATTACGTCCGGTTATTTCTGGTAAAACTACTGCCGTAAAACCAGGAAAGTCCGCAATTTCAGCCAAAAAACAACCTCAAACACTCCAAAAGCCGCCTAGTAACCCACCCGTAACTACTAATTCACAATTGCCCTTACTCACAGTTCCGCCTCCATCCAATGAACTGCCCTCAACAATTACTACTAACTCAGGGCAGCCTTTTGTCACCGTACCTCCTTTAAATCAAAATACATCCTCTCAACAACCTGCTTTGAGTCTTCCCCCTCCTTCTTTCCCAAATCAACCCAGTAATTTAAATAATATTCTTCCTTTAGGGGTGTCGGAATTTCCAACTCCAACAATCCCCAATGCTCCCGAAGCCCAGGTAATCGAGTTTGGTCAACCTTTACCCAAAACTAAATAAAAATTGGGAATTGGTATGGAGAAGAGGCAGAGGGGCATAGGTGCAGAGGTGCAGAGGGGCAGCACTTCGGCTACGCTCAGTGACCAAGGGGCAGAGGAGAAAGACTTCTCCCTTGCTCCCTTGCTCCCCTGCTCCCCCTGCTCCCCTGCTATGCCCTAATAAATGAATTACTTTCCTCCAACTAACTCCTTTACCTTGTTGATGATGCCGACTGGATCGATACCTTGATATGGGTACTGTTCCCACAAACCGCCGCAACCTTCTTTATGAGTTCCAAGATGGGCATATTTGGGAGTCAACCCCCGCTCTAGTAGCCAAGAACCGAAACGACTACCTAAGCCAGTGCGACGGTTGAAGGGTTCTACTACAAGCACAAAAGGAGCGTTACCAACTTTGGTAATCATTTCTTCATCAATGGTGTTTAAAGTTGGTTTGTTAATTAAACCAACGTCCAGTCCTTCTTGTTTCAGACGCTCTACAGCATCAACGGCACGGTAGAGAGCATCGCCAAAACTGATAATGTAGCCTTGCGTCCCTTCTCGTATAACCTCATCTTTACCAGGAACAAACTTGTACCCACTTCCAAAGAAGTCATTGCCGTTGCTATCCTGAATATTGGGCACTTTGGAACGGGTGGAGAAAATAAACCGCAGTCCAGGCTCATGGAATACAGCTTCTACACAAGCTGTCATTTGATTATTATCTGCTGGGAAGTACAACTGTGTTGGGTAGCCATCATCCAAGCCATTGTCGGCAAACATATTATTTATACCAAAGTGGCAGCTGTTATCTGCCATGTCATCTATACCCGCATGGGAAAAATGACATAGAACATTGGAATAGTTTAGCCGTGCCATTGTGATTTCTGAGATACACATTTCTAAGAAGGCGCTGAAGGTCGCAAAAATACCTTGCTTGCCCTCGTCCATCCCGAATCCAGCCGCAGCAGAGAAGTTGCTCCGTTCCATGATGCCAGAGGAAATAAATATTTCTGGGTATGTTTCATGAATTTTCTTCAAACCGCAGGAGCCTTCTAAGTCGCTATCAATGACCTTGACTTTTTCTTTACGCTCCGCTTCACTCATGCGACTGAGGACACCCACCACGGCTTCACCAAATACACTGCGGTTAGCGCCCCATTTATCGCCAGAACCCAGAAATGTATATGTTTGCTTGGGTTTTTCAATACTTTTAAGGTATTCCACAGCCGCAGTTTGTCCACGAGATTCTAGATATTTAAGTGCTAAATCTACAGAGATGACATCATGACCATGAATAGAACCTTCTAAACCTTCAATACCAGGACACATCGGGCGTTTATTGATAATAGCGATCGCTCCGGGAGTATTTACAGCTTCGCAAATCCGACGGTATAAATCGTCTAAGTCTTCCCCGTCTCCCTGAAGTACTTTCAAACCATGCCCTTCTAAGGTTTTGGCGACGCTGAAACCAGGTAAATATTTAGAAGGATGTCCAGCGATCGTTACGTCGTTGTCATCAATAAGCAGTTTGACGTTGAGATGTTGAGCAACAGCCAAGCGAGCAGCTTCAGCATCGTTACCTTCT
Organism: Nostoc sp. DedQUE02; assembly: GCF_034531035.1. Taxonomy (NCBI): domain Bacteria; kingdom Bacillati; phylum Cyanobacteriota; class Cyanophyceae; order Nostocales; family Nostocaceae; genus Nostoc; species Nostoc sp. DedQUE02. The sequence continues at coordinate 52,623 of NZ_JAVRBY020000019.1, forward strand.
TGCTGCGAACCATCAGAACCGAGACAGAAAACAGCCTTGCCTGGATTCGCCATTGCCACACCATTGATGTAAGGCCAAATATGACCCAAGCGCCCAGAACTAAATTTCACACCAGGAGTTAGTTTTAATTCGGGGTGTCCCGGTAAATTGGAATGTGCTTGCCGATAATGTAAAAGTTGCTCGGCAGGTAAATCACCATGCAACGTTGCCATCAGATATTGGGTGGCGACTCGATGTCCTGCTTCATCAAAAAAAATTGGCACAAATTGCTCCGATGCTCCCCGGAAAAAGGCATCAAGAATCATTACCTCTGGCACTGTATCGTATGGCCCGCCGGTATGACCGCCGACTCCGCTAGCAGCGCCAGTCGCGGTAAAAAAAACGATCGCATCTCTACACAGTTGAATATTCGCTTTGAGAGTATCTCGTTGTTCGGCAGTGAGACTGGAATTTGCTGGATTGAGCGCTAAAGGTTTGTAAGCACCGAGATCGATTGGAAATTGGGTATTCATAATAGTCATGGTTTATTGATTGAATAAAAAACAATTTGAACAGATTGGAATGCAATATGGTTCGGATAAGATCCCCCCGCCTATGGCGACCCCCTTAAAAAGGGGGTAAAAGAGGGTCAGAAGCCCCCTTTTTAAGGGCAGGGCTGTTTCATTCGATAAGATCATGATTTTGTCAAGAGTATGAGCGAGAAATTTAGGGAAGTGGGAAAAAGAAAAATTACCACTTCAACGGATAAATTTAAGTGCGATCGCCATTTTCTTGTCCAATCAGATTTTTTAGTCACCTGATTTTTTTGCTTGAAACGCTTGTAAATCAGCGCCTTTTAGGGGACGAAACAGCCCTGCTTTTTAAGGGGGGTTGGGGGGATCTTCGAGGAATAAGCACATTAACCGAACCGTATTGAGATGAGATGCGCGATCGCACTACAAAAAAATTGTTAAAACCCTCATTGGGCAACAATTATCCAAGCTCAAGCCAACCACTCAGAACCATTGTGGAACCGTGCGATTTCATCAAATGCCAAAATCAATACATGCAATTGTGCATGAATGTGCTTGAATTCAATTGAAGTTACGGATTACCGTACAGAGACTTGCATATCAATAAGTATAAACTCACAAACGTGCAATTTCAAGTTAAAAAACGCAATTTCAGGAAAATTAATTATGCTAACTGCTGAACGACGACAATTTATCTTAGAAATTCTGCGTCGTGATAAAAAGGTACTTTCGACAGAACTTAGTGCTGTTTTGAAAGTTTCTGAGGATACGATTCGCCGGGATTTGCGAGAACTGGCACAAACCGGACTATTGCAACGCGTTCATGGGGGAGCGCTCCTGAAATCTCCAGCCACCGCTAGTTATGCCGATCGCCAAAAGCAAGCGCCAAAAGAAAAGGAAGCGATCGCTCGCACAGCAGCAAAATTAGTTGGTACAGGGCAGGTGGTAATTTTAGATGGAGGTACAACAACTCTCCAAGTAACCCGTCATTTGCCTTTAGATTTGCACGCAACAGTGATCACAAATAGTCCGCCAATAGCAGTTGCTTTAGCAGAACATCCCCATATAGAAGTTGTGATGTTAGGTGGACAACTCTACAAAAAAGCCTTGGTGAACGTCGGTACGGTCACAATTGAGACATTACGGATGATTCGTGCAGATTTGTGCATGTTGGGAGTTTGCAGTTTGCATCCAGAAGTTGGGATTAGTGTACCTAACCTAGACGAAGCCCACGTCAAACGAGCGATGATTGCTGGATCGGCTGAGGTAGTCGGATTAGTCACAGCAGAAAAACTAGACACGGCTGCTCCTTATCTCGTGGAGTCCATTCATGCCCTGACTTACCTAGTAACAGCACCGACAGTATCTAATAATATGTTGAGTGCTTACAAAGCTTTAGGTTTAACAATTATCCGTGACGAGTACGAGTGAGGTGATGAAGGCAGATGCGATCACAGGGGAGCAGGGATTGGGGATTGGGGAAGAAGCAAGGGAGCAGGGGAGCAAGGGAGAAGTTGTAGTAAGTCTTTCTCCTCTGCCCCTCTGCCCCTCTGCTTTTTTTGCCCAATCCCCAATCCCCAATCCCCAAATCTAAAATCTATCCGTTTCCTGAGGTGTGCCAACTGCTCCCGGTTGAGCAGTGAAGAAGTTTTGAGCAGCTTCATTTTGATATATACATCTAATATCAGGTTTATCACTGTCCAAGTTCCCTGTGAAACCAAAAGTGTTCAGACGATTTTTGCAATCTCTTACCTGATCGGATGTCACTAGCTTACGTTGCTCTAAAAGCGCCCAGTTATTTTGTCGAAGCACGCATCCAGGACGCATACTAGGCTGGGAAACATAGACATTGAAGGGGTTGAGAGTTACGAACAGTCTAGCGTCCATTACCATCGCACTAGCTCCGTACTGCACACAAATTTCTGGGTTTGGTGCTTTGGTGTCTATAAATTCACGGGAAGCTACATTTGATGGGGCCAATGTGGTTGTAGAACTAAAAGCAATGCCAATCCCAATCCCCAAAATCAACACTCCTCCCATAATTGCGATGGTGGTGAAGTTAAATAGAGGGGATTGGAAAATAGAGGGTTTAGAAGTAGTAGCCGATCTACCAGTAGATTTACGTCTCATTGTTGCTTAATCACCTTCACGCCAATTTGGAAGGGAGTAGTCTAAAGTTTTTTCTCCCTCTTTCAGTATGCCTATTCTTGACTGTAATTGCCTGTGATTTTCTCTGCAATATTTTTGTTAAATGAGAAAAATACTAGTTTATCTAGATATTGGCATAAAATTTTAAGACTTTTAATTGTTATCAGATATAGCTATAGGACTCATATTTTATTTCTGAAAAAACTCAGTAAAACTAAGAAGCCTTCTTGCCTATTGCCTATTACCTGACAGCGCAAATCAGTTCAGAAATCAAAGCGCATTCCTATATTTACTCTCACAATTGATCTAGTCATAATGCTTAAACTATCTAACTTTTGTTGTTAATTTTCAATTTTTCGGATGAGATATTTTTGTTTCCCCTAGTAGTACCCCAAGGGAACGCAAGCGGGGTAAAGGTTAAGGGGGCAGGGGGAAAGGGTTTAAATCCCTTTCTCTTTTCCCTTTCCCCTTTCCCCAATCCTCACAAGCGCATTTTTGGGTTGGCAGACTACTAGTAATTGATGTGTAAAACAATGTAAATTAAGATTTAATTAAATTTTAATAACTAATTGAAAGCAAGTGACATCTCAAAGAGCGCTACCTTCGGGCAAGAGGTTCAAGACTTCGCAACTTCAAATCTTCCTGGCTGATAGTCTGACTATTTTTTGGGGAGATTGGCTAGATTTACGCGTGAGAATTTTACCAGTTGCGGCATCAGGTTTAATATCGCCACTGATATATATTTTAGCTTTTGGCTTGGGTTTAGGTAGTTCCATCAAACCCGGTTCGGGAATTAGTGGTAACTATAACAACTATTTGGAATTTATATTACCGGGAATGGTGGCACTGTCGTCGATGACGGTTAGCTTTGCTGGAACGACATTTTCAATTTGTGGAGACAGATTATTTACCAAAACCTTTGAAGAATTGTTGTTGACTCCCATAAATCCCTTAGCGTTGTACATCGGTAAAATGCTGGCGGGAGTCGTGCGGGGTTTAATGACTTCCGGTTCCGTGATTTTGGTAGCGTTGCTGTTGAGTGGAAACTGGAATTTTGTCAACCCACTGTTTTTACTGTTAGTGGTGCTCAATTGTGCGGTATTTGCTGGATTGGGGGTGATTGTAGGGTTGAGTGTGCGATCGCTCGAATCAGTTGGACTCTACAACAACTTTATTATTATCCCCATGTCATTCTTAGGGGCAACCTTCTTTGACCCTGGTACATTACCAGCAGCCCTTAAAGTCGTAGTTTACCTGTTACCGTTAACCTACGCCAGCATTGGACTGCGTGCAGCTGCCCATTTACCCCTGTCTCAGTTTCCTTGGTACAGCATACCGATTTTGCTGGCGGTTGCGATCGCTCTTTCTCTCTGGGGTGGTTATAAATTTGCTCATCAACAGGATTAAAGCCTTTATTACAACCTGTGCTTTAACTGTTGAATTTTCTGTAAAACCTTTTCCGATGCTGCGTCAACTTGATCCATCGCGGTAGGCGACTGCAAGACTGCCATTGTGCCAGCCTAATGAGTCATCTGGCAAGCGTTCTCGCAATTGGTTTTTGTTTTGTATAGCTACAGTGGTGACAGGTAATTCTTTTGATGGAACTGAAACTTGATTGCTCAGAGTTTACAGTCAATATCTTGACAATGCGTAGGCGCAGCCCACCGTAGGCATCGCATTGGGGACAACGAACTAAAATTTATTGCTCAAAATCAGCAAGCCGTTTGTCATAGTCTCTAAATCTTACAACCATTTCATCTCCAGCCTTCTATAGGACTCATATTTGATTTCTGAAAAAACTCAGTAGAACTAAGAAACCTTCTTGACTATTGCCTATTGCCTGACAGCGTAAATCAGTTCAGAAATCAAAGCGGATTCCTATATGTGGCATTCCGTTAAGACAGTAATAAACCACAGTTCATTAGGGGTCAGGATAATTGCTTACAACGCATACATTATCGAATTTGTCAATGCACAAGTTCTAATTTGGATTTTTTATAAAGATTGCGTGAAATTACTAATTATCGTGATAAAGCATTACAAGAATTGCTTTATAAATCAACCTATGAGTAGATATCAACTCAGTGACCAGGCACACATTAACCACTATTTATCTAGCAGGTAGATAGCAGTTAACAAGTGAGTTTTTGCTGTTTGATTTAACCCACGCGGTATAGCATTCTGTTAATCAATATCGAAAGGACACAAATATGACTAGAATTGCAAGCAAAATAGCCTTATCTGTTCTCGGAGCAGCAGGAATTAGTTTTTTATCTTGGACACCAGCCAGAGCCGTCATCTTTGTAGAACCAATCGTGACGACTGTGAATCAAGACATACTTAACACGAAAAACCCAAGAATCCTTAAAGATTATCAACCAGGGCAAGTAATAGAATATGGTGTCCCAGATGTAGCTAATAACTTTCTAAATTCAACTGGCTACGATATAAATAGCTTGGTGTTTGATTTAAAAACGCTGTCCTATAATAATCCAGATTCTACTCCACCAATTGAGAATGAAACAGTGGAGTGGGGAGATGTTAATGGAGATGGGAAGATAGGCAACTCTATTAACCCCGATCTGAAGGATATTTTTACAGACATTACCATCAAGGGTAGTACTATCACTTTTAGTGGTGGTGTAATCCGAAATGGAAGCATATTCTACAACCCATTTGCGACCCTACCCAATCTCGCGCCAGGTGGTGGAATTATTCCACCAATACCAGCAGAGCAAGAGGATAAAGATGGGCCGATCAGAGTTGCTGCTTATTACACCGCCGTTCCTGAATCAACTAACGTTTTGGGTGTACTAGTCTTTGGTACTTTAGGCGTAGCTTTAAAACTAAAGCGATCGCTCTGTTAAATCTGTTACTGGGGACTGGGGAGACAAGGAAAGAATTTCTTTAATGCCCAATGCCCCATATCCCATGCCCTCATTCTGTAATTAACTCACGATACACTGTCATTGTTTCCTGATGGACACGGGCAACACTCAACCTTTCTAGGTTTTTATTTGCCCGTTGTTTCCACTCGTGCAACATCTCGGCATTACTAAGTAATTGTACTAAAACCCCAGCTAAAGCATTACTATCTTTTACTGGCACCAAAAGCCCAGCTTGCCCATTATCCAAAGCTTCAGGAATCCCGTCTACTTGAGTACCAACGATCGCAGTTCCAGTTTCCCTAGCTTCCGAAAGTACTAAAGGGCAAGGATCGCGGTGGGAAGCTAGCACAAATATGTCACAAGATATTAGATAACGTTGAGGTTCCGGTTGAAAACCTTCAAAATGAATACGTTCTTTTACAGAAGTTGCTTGTGCCTGTGCCTCAAATAGCTGTTTATCAGGGCCATTTCCTACCAAATAGAGATGGGCTTGGGGAAAATCTGAGGCAATTTGTTCAAAGGCAGCAATTAACTCAGCAATTCCCTTACGTTGATACATCCCGGCAACAGTGGCGATCGCTGGATGCTGTAATGGTAAAGGTTGATAATCTTGTATCTGTCGGGTACGGGGACTGCCCAAAGTCCCGTTACATACCACCCGCAACTTATTTTCTGGAATACCACGCCTAATCATAGAATCTTGCACAGCTTTACTGACAGCAATTACCCTGTCAGCTAAACCCATCAGCAGACTGGCACGCTGAAATTCGTTATGAACTGTGGAAACTAAAGCATATTTGTTTCCTTTAAAAATACGTGCTAGTATTACCCCCGTCATCATGTGGGCATGAACGATATCCGGCTGAAATTCAGCTGCGATCGCTCGGTAACATATAGCTGCTTTGATCGTATTTATCGGTTTCCTGCTTTGGTCTAATTGGTAATGTTTAACACCACAAATATCTAGTAAAGTCTCGTATTCCCCACCAGCAGAAACAACCGCTACCTCATAACCAGATTTTGCCTGTAGACAAGCCAAATCCACAGCCACATTTACAATACCGTTACCTATTTCTTGAACGTGGTTCAAAATATGTATGATTCGCATAATTTTTGAGATGTGTATAAAAAATAAAGATAAGTAACTGAGTATAAATCAACATAATTTTTGAAGTCTTCAGCGACAACTCAAAAGTGATCAGTAGTGCGTAAAATTGACCACTTTCTACTGATTAAGAGCGTTTATAACCAGTTACTTAGCTTAAAGACTTATTCAGTAACGGCTCAATAAATCGGGGTAAAACTTCAAAATTCTGAAGACTGAATCTGCTATCTTAAGTCGCTACAGCCTTATTTTCTATTTCCCAATACCTGACATCGAACTCTAATACAGCACAGCAGATATATAAATCCCATTCAATACAGCAGCCAAAACAGAGAATAAAAGTCTTTTAATTTTGAGTTACAAGTACTCTAGATTGAAGCAGGTCAAGCATCGCGTCCTTGTTTCAATCCCGTGTTTCTCTCAAGAGTCTGTTAACAGTTCATTTATCAGCACTCCTGAAATACTGCTTTACAAAAATAGCAACTTGCCTGATGATAAAAAAGGAAATTAATAGTAACAAATAATTCATTATTACTGTTAATAATTGTGTGAAAACCCTGTAATGGCAAAGCTTCAGTCAGTTTGAGTTGAACTCATAACCTTAATTTGAGGTAACAAAATGGCAACGTTACATACTCCACACTTCCAATTAAATACCGTAATTCCCAACTTATATACACATAACCTGGTCTTCATTGACACGAGAGTTGAAGACTATCAGAGTTTAATTAACGGTGTTATCTCCAACACCGAAGTATTCGTTATTGACCCGACACAGAACGGTGTTGAGCAAATTACGGAGATTTTGGCAACTCATGCTGACCAGAATATTAGCAGTATTCATATTGTTTGCCACGGTGCCCCTGGTAGCTTGCAATTGGGCAACACTTACTTGGAACTCGATACCCTCGAATACCATAGCCAGCAACTCCAACAATGGCAAAAAATATTTTCTACCTCGTCCAAAATCGTTAAACCGTTAGTTACATCTGCCACAACAGTAACCAACTTACTCATCTATGGTTGCAACGTCGCTGACGGTGATGTGGGAGCAGAATTTATTGCCAAACTGCACCAACTTACAGGGGCAAATATTGCTGCTTCGCGTCAGATGATAGGTAGTGCGGCATTAGGAGGTAACTGGGAACTGGAAGTACGCACTGCCGAGATGGAAGTGAGTTTAGCGTTTGCAGAAACGACGCAGCAAGCTTACGTGGGAGTATTGGCGACATTTACGGTGAATAATACCGGGGACGCAGATGATGGTAATGCGAACAACGGTATTACTACACTCCGCGAAGCAATAAACTTAGCCAATGCGACTGCTGGAGATGATACCATTACCTTTGGGGGAGTGTTCAACGATACCACCCCAGATGTTATCACCCTCACCTCTGGGCAACTGACAATTACCGATGATCTTACCATCTTGGGGACTGGGGTATCCAAGCTCACCGTGAGTGGAAATAATGCTTCCAGGGTGTTTGAGATATCGGGATTAGGAAGAGATGTCAGTATTGATGGTTTAAAAATTGCTAACGGTAATGATAGCGGTATTTTGGTTAATAACAATACCCTCCTTAGCCTGACCAATAGTAATGTATCTGACAATACAGCAACCTCTAACGGCGGCGGTATCAATAACAAAGGCACTCTTAAGCTCACCAATACTAATGTATCTGGCAATACAGCAACCTCCAACGGCGGCGGTATCTCTAATCAAGGGGTTCTTAGCTTAACTAAAAGCAGCATCTTTGACAATACGGCAACCTCCAGCGGTGGCGGCATTTATAGCGAAGGCGTCCTCAACCTAACAGAAAGCAGCGTCTCTGGCAATACAACAACCTCCATCGGTGGCGGCATTTATACCGAAGGCGACTTAAAGCTGACCAATAGCACTGTCTCTAACAATACGGCGAATAACGGGGCTGGCATTTATAACGGAGGAGATGATCTTCCTTTTAATGTCGGTACAGCTACCCTGACTAATAGCAGCATCTCTGGCAATAAGGCATTAGATAATGGGGGTGGCATTTATAACTTTACCAACCTTAGCATCATCAATAGCACGATTACGAATAACACCGCTGACTCAAACGGTGATGGTGTTGGTGACGGTGGTGGCATTTTCAGTAGTGAGTTTGGTTCATACAAGGACCCACTCGCCGTTGTGGGCAACACCATTATTGCAGGCAACTTCGACAAATCTAGCTCTGGCGATATCAACCCCGACGTGTCCGGTAGCACTTTCATCGACTCGGGCAATAACCTAATTGGTAATCAGACTGGTAGCATTATTAGCCAAAGTAGTAATGGGATTGATAGCACTGGTTTTATCACCAGCACCTTAGTGGGCACAAACGCCAACCCCATTGACCCAAAACTCGGCCCTCTGCAAAATAACGGTGGTGCAACTTTTACTTATGCCTTACTTGCAGGTAGTCCCGCCATTAACGCAGGCAATAATTCCTTAGTTCCAGCTAATGTCACCACTGACCAAAGAGGTGTTGGATTTAACCGATTTTTCAATAGTAAAGTTGATATCGGTGCTTATGAAGTCCAGTCTCCCATCACCCCGCTACCTGTTAACACTGACACAGTGGTGACTAATACCAACGATTCTGGGGCAGGGTCATTGCGGCAGGCGCTCCTGAATGCCAATGCAACTGCTGGGGCGGATACGATTACCTTTGCAGGCAGCGTGTTCACTGATGCTACTCCAGATATCATCACTCTTACCTCTGGCCAACTGACGATTACTGATGATGTAACCATTGTCGGAACTGGAGCATCTAAGTTGACCATCAGTGGTAATAATGCCTTTAGTGTGTTCAAGATCGCGGGGACAGGGACAGATGTCAGCATTGATGGCTTGAAGATTGCCAATGCTAATGATGCGATATATGGCAGTATTTTTCTTGATAGCAATACCAGCCTCAACTTGACTAATAGCACTGTCTCAGGCAATCAAGGAGCCGTGGGAGGCATCTTTAACAGAGGCAACCTCAGCCTGACCAACACTACTATCTCCGGCAATCAGGGGTCATCATTAGGCGGTGGTGTATTTAACACAGGTACTCTTAGCCTGACTAACAGTACTGTCTCTGGTAATAGTGCATACATTTACAGATCATTCAATGCCTACGGTGGCGGCATATTTAACACGGGCACCCTTAAGATAACAGGAAGCACTGTCTCTAATAATACAGCATATGCCAAAGGTCTGGAGTACCGTACTCCTAATATCTACCCGTCTTATGGTGGTGGCATTTATAACTCCGGCACTGTCGATATATCGAGAAGCACTATCTCTGGTAATCGAGCAGGAGACGGCGGTGGCATCTTTAACGATGGTACTTTTAGCCTGACTAACAGTACTGTCTCTGATAATAATGTAGATATTAGAGGTGGTGGCATCTATAACAACAGCGGCACCCTCACCCTCACCAACGACACTATTACCAATAACAAGGCAACAGGTGGCTACTACAGTTATGCTGAAAATGGAGGCGTTTTCAATGAATCTAATGGCACTGTTATCGTTGGAAATACCATTATTGCAGGCAACTTAATAGGTAGTGTTTCCACCGACGTTGAAGGAAACTTCACCGACCTTGGCAATAACTTGATTGGCAATAACACTGGTAGCACTGGCTTTACTACCAGCACCCTCGTAGGCACCAGCGCCAACCCTATCGACCCTAGACTCAGCCCCTTGCAAAATAACGGCGGTGCAACTTTTACTAATGCCTTAATTGGAGATAGCCCCGCCATTAATGCAGGCAATAATGCTCTGATTCCAACAGGTATAACCACCGACCAACGCGGCGCTGGATTTGACAGAATATCTGAGGGTACAGTTGATATTGGTGCCTTAGAGTTCAACGGGGTGAATGGAACCAATGGCGCTGATAATCTAGTGGGCAATAATTCTAATGAAATAATTAACGGTCAAGCCGGGAATGATACCATCACAGGTAATCAAGGCAACGACATCTTAACTGGTGGCGGTGGCAAAGATGAATTTGTTTACAATTTAGGTGATGGTGTTGATATCATCACTGATTTTGGTGGGTTAGGTAAAGGCTCAAATCCCTCGCCAGCAATCATTGGCGAATTGGATACCCTCAAATTCCAAGGTGCTGGATTGACTGCCCAAAATCTGCTACTCACGCAGAATGGTAATAATCTAGAGCTTACTTTTGAAGGGGTGGCTGATGACAAAGTAATCTTGCAAAACTTTGCTCTGGAAAACCTAGAGAACCTATTGACACTTGGCAATATCTTATTTGATGGGCAAAGCAGCATTCGTGACAGCTTTGATGTCTTCAATGCCAACTCTACCCAAAACACAATCTTCAACAAAAACACAGTCACCTTTCTTAATGACCTGAACAACAATGTCAATGGTTTTGACAACTCAGCTGATGTCATTAATGGTCAGGGTGGTAATGACCGCATCGACGGCAAGAGTGGCAACGATCTACTACGCGGCGGTGCAGATTACGGTTATGATACGCTCATTGGTGGTGCTGGTAACGATACCCTGGTTGGAGGTAATGGTAGTGACATCCTGGTTGGAGGTACTGGTAATGACATTCTTATTAGTGGCGGAGAGTACGATACCCTGACTGGCGGTGGCGGTCGTGACCAGTTCATCTATCAAGCCTTGAAGTATAACACTGATACAATCACTGACTTTAATCAAAGTGAGGATAAGTTAGTCCTGACTGATGTGTTGAAGAGTCAAGGCTACAGTGGCAGCAACCCCATCTCAGATGGCAAGCTGCGGTTTGTGCAATCAGATGCTTCTACACAAGTTCAGATTAACTACGGTAGTGGGAGTTACTATTTTTATACCTTGGTGACTTTGGATAATTTCACTGCGACAAATCTAGTAGTTGGTAGTAATGTCCTCGTCTAGCGTTCGGAGTTCAAATTAACACTCACTCTGAAGTCCACCAGTCGCCAGGATTTAAAATTAAATTCTGGCGACTGGTGCTTTTATTCTGGGTATTTTGCCAGATATCATAATTACGACTCAATCAATACAAGTTTACGCACCTGAGAATTGTTTCCCTGTGAACGGCGTGATGAGGTAGCAGTTAGCAAAAACTTCCAAGACTGAGGAGAAAGTATAGACGAATCTATCATTGAAAGAAAACTCTTGAGATTTTTTTGCTTTAGTGCTACTAAAATCCAATGAAGTTTCAGGTAATTTTTTATATCCTCAAAGACGGGAATCTTTGAGCGATGTTGCTCGTTTACCAAGGCGTAAATTTTTTCCTTCATCAAAATATTTGTTGCCAACCGCCGAGACAAAGAAAACTTTTGATTATACGCACCCGGCCAGATAGTCCGGTAAGCAAGACACTGGTTGAAGAAAATAGCATCGCCAAACTGAGCAATCCGAATCCAGGAATCGATGTCATCGCAGTTAGCATCGAGTGTGGAGTCCCAACCACCAGTTTGGAGGAAAGCATCACGCCGACAAGCTACTTGTACAGGTGTGCCAAAGGGTACAAGCTCTAAAAGCATACCGTAGTGAATATCGGCTTGGGGGATATAAAAAGCTAAACCGGGCCCAACTTGGGGGGTGCGAGAGAGTTCAACTTCATTACCATCTACCTGAGCCGCCACACAAGAGCAGATTACAGCATCGGGACGAAGTGCGATCGCCTTTGCCATCTTTTCTATGCAGTTGGGCGCTAAATAGTCGTCATCATCTAAAAACTTGATCCAGTCGCCGCTAGCTTTGGCAACTCCCGCATTTACCGTTGCTGCATGACCAAGGTTGACTTCGTTACGATGGTAAACAACCTTGTCCCCTAAGCTTTTGAGATAGCTTTGGGTATCATCAGATGAACAGTCATCGGCAACAACCACCTCGCACTCGATTGTTTGGTTCCGAGCCGAATCAATTGCTCTTTGCAGCAAATTCAAGCGATTATAGGTACTGATGACGACGCTAAATTTCATAAATTTCACCCCTGTGGTACAGCATTCTGCAATATAGCTTTGATATGCAGGCTGTTGTATCAGTAAAATTATCAATCCGAACAACTAGACTGAAATAGGATTATCGATTTATCATTGATGATTGTGAGTTTTTTTTAAGCAGATAGAAAGACTATGAACGCTCAAGAGATTATCCGCTCCATTGAAGCGGAACAGATAAAATCAAATGTACCCGACATTTATGTAGGCGACACTGTAAAAGTGGGAGTGAAAATCAAGGAAGGCGAAAAATACCGCGTACAACCCTACGAGGGAGTAGTGATTGCCAAGCGCAATGGCGGCATCAACGAAACTATTACAGTCCGTAAGGTTTTTCAAGGCGTGGGCGTTGAGCGGGTATTTTTGTTGCATTCTCCCCGGATTGACAGCATCAAGGTATTACGTCGTGGTAAAGTCCGCCGTGCTAAACTGTATTATCTCCGCGATCGCGTAGGTAAAGCAACCCGGATCAAGCAACGGTTTGACCGCCCTTTGTGATTCGTCCTTCAAAAATATGGGAGAAATCTCAAGCCTCAAGCGGCATCTGCCGCTGACTTGTTTTCCCAGCGAAATTGAGGTATGATAAAAATCGCATATTGCGTTAAACTGAAATCTAGTTCAGCGCAATCAGTGAATCAAAAACAGCTTGTGCGCTCTTAGTTCAGTTGGTAGAACGCAGGTCTCCAAAACCTGATGTCGGGGGTTCAAGTCCTCCAGGGCGCGCTCAAGAGCAAAAAACAAAGCCCGAAATAATTACGCAACTGCTAATATAGCAGTTAGCGATAATAATTTCGGGTAAAATTATTGTATTTGCAGTTGTTTTGCTTTCAATTGAGTGGAATAGAGTCGAAACTGCAAACCTGGACGAACAAAGAGTAACAAACAAGGGGATAAACGGTCGTGGCCAAAAAAAGTGAAGCAGAATTGCCAGAAACTCCCAACGGATTTAGCTTTGGCAACTTCATACAGGGAACCAAAGAAGAACTTGAAAAAGTAGTTTGGCCCAGTCGGCAACAGATTGTAAGCGAATCCGCTGCTGTGTTATTAATGGTAGCGCTCTCCGCATCTTTGATATACTTGGTCGATGGATTGTTTCACTGGGCAGCAAAACAGGTGTTCTGATGACTTTTGCAACAGATGAACCACGCAACTCAACGTTGCAGTCGGAGGAAACAGCAGAAACAGCAGAAACAGCGTCCAAAGAAGCACGCTGGTATGCAGTGCAAGTAGCCTCAGGCTGTGAAAAGCGTGTAAAGACTAACTTAGAGCAACGCATTCAAACTTTTGATGTAGCTGACAAAATTGTTCAAGTAGAAATTCCGCAGACGCCGGCGGTGAAAATCCGCAAAGATGGCAGTCGCCAGCATACAGAAGAAAAAGTTTTCCCTGGCTATGTGCTGGTGCGGATGATGATGGATGATGATACTTGGCAGGTGGTACGTAACACCTCTCATGTAATCAACTTTGTCGGTTCAGAACAAAAACGTGGTAGCAGTAAGGGTCGCGGTCATGTCAACCCCATACCACTGAGTGCTTCAGAAGTCGAACGTATATTCAAACAAACCAGCGAACAAGAAGCTGTTGTCAAAATTGACATGGCTACTGGTGATAAGATAATGGTGCTTTCTGGGCCGTTTAAAGATTTTGAAGGCGAGGTAATTGAAGTTTCTCCAGAGCGGAGTAAACTCAAAGCTTTGCTCTCAATTTTCGGTAGGGATACACCAGTAGAATTGGAATTTAATCAGGTAGAGAAACAGAGTTAAATACAAATGGCGAAGAAAGTAGTGGCGGTCATTAAACTGGCCTTGAATGCTGGAAAAGCCAACCCAGCACCGCCAGTCGGGCCCGCCTTGGGTCAACATGGTGTTAACATCATGATGTTTTGTAAAGAGTACAACGCCAAAACAGCAGACCAAGCTGGAATGGTGATACCTGTAGAAATTTCGGTTTTTGAAGACCGGAGTTTTACATTTGTACTCAAAACTCCGCCAGCATCAGTGCTGATTCGGAAAGCAGCGAAAGTTGAAAAAGGCTCGAATGAACCCAACAAAAAGAAAGTTGGGTCAATTACCAAAGCACAATTGCAAGAAATAGCCCAAACGAAACTCCCCGACCTCAATGCCAACGATATCGACGCGGCAATGAAGATTGTGGCAGGAACGGCTAAAAATATGGGCGTAACAGTCACCGATTAGTCATTGGTCATTGGTCATTAGTAAAAAATCAACAAATGACAAAGACAAATGGCAATGGACTCATAATTAAAAATTATCGGGGGAGAGGCGAGGCTTCGGAATTACCCCAGGAGAAAAAATGCCAAAAATATCCCGTCGTTTGCAGGGACTGCAAGCAAAAGTAGAAGACAAGGACTATCATCCTCTAGAGGCTTTAACCCTTCTTAAGGACACAGCAACAGCTAAATTTACCGAAGCTGCGGAAGCGCACATCCGGTTGGGAATTGACCCCAAATATACAGACCAACAGTTGCGGACAACGGTAGCATTGCCCAAAGGTACAGGACAAATCGTCCGGGTGGCGGTGATAGCCAGAGGCGAAAAAGTAAACGAAGCTAGCAGTGCTGGTGCTGATTTAGTTGGGTCAGAAGAACTTATTGACGAAATCCAGAAAGGTAGACTGGATTTTGACAAGCTGATTGCCACACCCGATGTGATGCCACAGGTGGCAAAACTGGGTAAGTTGCTTGGGCCGCGTGGTTTGATGCCATCGCCCAAGGGTGGAACTGTGACATTTGATTTAGCAGGTGCGATCGCAGAATTCAAAGCTGGTAAATTAGAATTCCGAGCTGACCGAACTGGCATTGTCCATGTTATGTTTGGTAAGACAACATTCTCGCCTGAAGATTTGTTAGTCAACCTGAAGGCATTACAAGAGACGATTGACCGTAACCGTCCTTCAGGGGCTAAAGGTCGTTATTGGCGCACATTTTATGTGTCAGCCACAATGGGGCCATCGATTAAAATTGATGTCACCGCCCTACGAGATTTGAAACTGAGCGAAGCTGGTTAATTTTTAGTCATTTGTCCTTAGTCATTAGTCATTTGTAAAGGCAAAGGGTAAAAGACAAAGGACAAATGATAAATAACAAAATTAAATAGGCGAAGCCGGAGACAGCAGGTGCTAATAGCTTAAATATCCTGCCGAGGTTAAAACTCTAATAGTCAGAATTACCACCATTAAAGGTGTGATAACTATGGCGTTAAGAGTCTTAATACTCGACCCCGGCTAAGTTAGCTGGGGTTTGTTGTTTGGGTTCAGATTTAGAAGAAACTTACAAGTAGGGCACTTCCCCGATTATTTTAAGGAGGTGAGATTGGAATGGGTAGAACACTAGAAAATAAAAAAGAGATAGTAGCCGACCTCAAAGAAACTTTGAGTAAGTCAACTCTGGCACTGGTAATAGAGTATCAGGGACTAACTGTTGCTGAAATTAGCGATTTACGGCGGCGGCTGCGTCCTAGTGGTACTGTTTGTAAGGTGACGAAGAACACCCTAATGGGCATTGCCATTAAAGATGATGAAAAATGGCAGCCTATGTCGGAATTGCTCAACGGTTCTTCCGCCTTTTTGCTGGTAAAAGAAGATTTTTCATCGGCAATTAAGGCATACCAAGAATTCCAAAAAGCCACCAAGAAAACAGAACTTCGTGGTGGTGTATTGGAAGGTCGCCTACTCAAAGAACCTGATGTCAAGGTATTAGGAGACTTGCCATCTAAGGAACAACTCATCGCTCAAATTGCTGGGGCTATCAACGCCTTGGCAACCAAGATTGCTGTGGGTATCAACGAAGTTCCTGGTTCACTGGCTCGTGCTTTGCAGGCTGTGGCTGATCAAGAGCAAAGTGGTGGTAGCACCGAAGCTGCTGTTCAAGATAGCAGCACCGAAGCTGCTGAATAGACTTCATGGTTCATCAGTCAACAGTCAAAAGCTAATGACTAATGACTAACAAATAATCAAAATTACAGGAGTTATATCAATGTCTGCTGCAACCGATCAAATTTTAGAACAACTAAAAACCCTTTCTTTGCTGGAAGCTTCTGAGTTAGTCAAGCAAATTGAAGAAGCTTTTGGCGTGAGTGCTGCTGCACCTGTTGGCGGTATGATGATGATGCCTGGCGGTGGTGGTGGTGGTGCTCCGGCTGAGGAAGCTGTTGAGCAAACTGAGTTTGAAGTGGTTCTCGAATCAGTACCAGCTGATAAGAAGATTGCCGTACTGAAGATTGTCCGGGAATTGACTGGTTTGGGTCTGAAAGAAGCTAAAGACTTGGTAGAAGCTGCGCCCAAGGCAGTTAAAGAAGGTGTTGCTAAGGATGCTGCTGAAGATGCTAAGAAGCGCATCGAAGAAGCTGGCGGTAAGGTGACTATCAAGTAGTCATAATTCCATTACTAGTTTTTTATTAAGGAGCCTAAGTTAGGCTCCTTTTTTATTTACTTTCCACCAAGACGCTCAGATCGCCGACTTCTTTAAGAAGTCGATGAGCTTTTTGTTGATAATTTATTTTAGGATTGCTATGGACTACATTAGTGAACCAATTCTGTCGATTGCGATCGCTGATTAGAAAATTTTAAGGCTTTGAGGTTCCTGTTTCTGGCTGGATCAGAATAGGCACTGCGCCTTTTTCAGAACCAATAATTACAAGCTTAGAATTATTAGATTGAGCTAACTTTTCTGTGGCTTCAATGGCTCGTAATTGTAGCATTTGGTTGCTAAGTCCACCAGAGATAATTTTTTGGGAATCGGCTATGCCTTGCGCTTCAATACGCTTTCGTTCTGCCTCTTGACGCTCTTTCTCTAAAACAAATTTCATCTGCTGATTTTCTTGTTCTGTCTTGAGTTTGTTTTGGATTGCAGCTTGTAGAGTATCAGGCATTTTGACGTTTCGTAAAAGAGCTTCCTCAACGATGAAACCTAAAGCGGGTATCTCCTGGGTGAGTTGTTGGTCAATTTTCTGCGCGATTTCTTGGCGTTTGGTAGAGTAAATAGCACTGGCTGGGTAATTTGCCGTGATGGCGCGGACAGTAGAGCGGAATCTGGAAATCACCAGTTGTGTTTCATCAGTTCCAATTGTTTTATATACTGTAGCTGCCTTCTGCGGATCGAGCTTGTACTGAAGACTGACATCAAGATTTAGGCTCAAACCTTCTTGGGATGTTGTATCTACGTTTTCCTTCACATCCTTAAGGCGAGTGGAAAAATTCAGCACCTTGCTAAAGGGGTTAAGCAAGTGGACACCAGGATTAAGAGTAGTTTCGGAAACCTCACCAAAGAAATTGACGACACCGACATTACCAGGTGGGACAATCACTAAAAGCCTAGAAATAGAATTCAGTACTGCAATACTACCAATCAATATCGTAATTGTGCCTATTGCTAAACGTGATTTTTCGCTAGATATCCTACCAATATTGAGATAAACAAGAGTTGCAATTAGGCTAGTTAAGAGAGAGACTATAAAGCCCATAAGTTTTTGTCTGTGCTTAAGACGAATATACTTAATCACATAATTCCCAAATACTTTTATGAAATTAACCTATAGAAATCCGGTTTGATTACTGAAATCATTTGCGTGGGTAGGGAATAGGGAATAGGAAATAGGGAATAGGGAATAGGCAATAGGCAATAGGCAATAGGTAATAGGATTTCAGAAGATTAAGGTATACCGAATTTCTTTTTTAAATCAAATATGAGTCCTATAGTGATACTACATTGATTAATCACTTGAGGAGCAGAAGCATAATAAATGCCCCTCAAAAGATTTTTTAATTAGAGTTAAAGAATCAGAAAAAGATTTGATAAATAAATATCTCAATCATTTTAGACTCCTGATAACTTCTGACTTCTGACTCCTGGGTGCTGAATTCTTCCGAGGTCAAAATACATTAGTTACAAAGTAATATATTGTACTCAACGGATACGCACAAATCCAGCTTCATTCATAAGTTTTTGCCCTTGGCTTGTTAGCAGCATATTGGCGTATGCCTCGCCTGCTTGTTGTTCTAGACCGCCATTTTGTTTGACAATGACAAACATCTGGCGTGTAATTGGATACTCACCTGTTTTGAAAGCATTGATATTTAACTTGTTGCGGTGATTTGGACATTGCTCGGCTTTAATCAAAGGTTCTGTATAAGGAGGTACAAAATTGTTTCCTTGTTTGGCGATTGGCAGTGCCTTAATATGACATTGTGGGACGACTTCTGGAGCGGAAGCGTAGTAAATACCACTGCGATCGCTTGCTAATTTTCTCAGGGCTTCTGTTGTATCTTGGACGTATACTACATTACTTCCTAGCTTTTCTTTACCGAGTATATTGTCAACTAAAAACTCGACAGTGCCTCCGTCTTCAAAACGACGAGAGTAGGCAGTAATTTTGAGGTTAGGCCCACCAACCTGATTCCAGTTAGTTATTTTACCAGTGTAAATATCTTTGATTTGCCTTAAGGTTAGCCCTGGAATTTGGAGATCGGGGTGAACGGCGATCGCTAATCCTTCCAAAGCCACTGGAATTTGTTTGAGACTCAATCCCCGTTGTTGAGATTGTTGATATTCTCTGTCTGCGATCGGACGGGAAGATTGAGAAAACGTCAGTTGTCCTGACAACAACATCCGAATTCCCGTACCGGAACCTGGTGTAGCATTAATCGCATCGGTATAACGTAACTCAAACTGCGGATGAGCTTTTTTGATTTCAGGATCTACATATTGTCGAATTGGTGCCCAAGATGTGCTACCACCATATAACCATGTTCCTTCAGGAGCAGTTACAGAACTAAAATCGGAGTTGACTTTTTTCCTAATTAAATATGCTGCACCACTACTGACAACCACAGCCAGTAAACCAATTAATAACCACGACTTGATATTTTTCTTGGGTTGATGAGTTGAATCCTCTAGCTTGATTGGAGTCAGCTTTGGCGGAGAACTTTCACGCAACCCTTGCCAAGTCAACGGTTCAACATTGGCTTCAATACAAATTGTTGGCAACCAAATTGCACCTGGGTAATCAGATTTAAAATGTTCTAGGCGTTTGCGTGCTTTTTTGACAGAAGTAAATAGTGACTTATTATTATGGGTAAATTCTTTAAAAAAGTACCTTAAAAAATCCACTGCTACCGGGTCTGGCACGGGTTCCCGCATGACAATAACTTGAGGCAAATGTAGTTGTGCAAGTTGGTTAGCTAATCCCAAACCATCACAAGAATTAAAAATTGCTAACTGTAATCCCTTATCAATAGCTTGCTTCAAAGCTTCCTTAAATTCTTCAATAGTCAAACTCTCTTCGTCGTTAAGTTCAATCCAACCTATTTGCCCATCTTCTTGACTTCCACTATGCCCGGTAAAAACGAAAATATGATAGCCTTGTTCATCCCAAAGTGCTTCGCACAAATCCCTGCGGCTAGGCTTAATTAAACAGCGTACTTCTACCCCATCTGTCTCTAAATCTTGAATTACCTTTAAGTCATCTTTTGTATTAATACCGTTACTCCTACCAACCGCAACTAAAATTCTGACTTTTGTACTTTTAGGAACAAGCTTATTTATCTTGGGATTGAAGCTTTTAGGTGCGCTGAGGGCGACTTCGGCATTGGGATAGTGTTCTTCAAATAAATTCCATGCCTGCCAAGGAAGGCGGCGTAAATCGATATCTTTGGCATCAATGATCACGCGAATCTCATCATTTGACTGATGCAATTGTTGAGCGATCGCAATTAGTCTATCTCGGATTGGTTGCCACTTGCTATCTCCAGAGTTGAGCCATTGATTTAGATAATCTTTGACTGCTCCTGTATGTTCAGCATGAGAATGAATCGTGATACTTTTGGGTGTAAGACGTAACCCTGGCGCGGGAGCAACACAAGAACGCACAGCCTCAATTTGACGATAGGCTGACTGCCATTTATTGAAAGATGATTCTAATTCTGGTAGTAATGGAGGTAGAAACCCTTCTGTTTCTTCATCCAAATTCTTTGCCCTGAGAATTACTAAAAATCCCTCATCTGAGGTGCGCCTGAGTTTCAAGTTGACGATTGCCATTGCTGTCTCCTTTTGTTTGTCTTAAACAACAAACTCTTCCATCAGACTTGTTTCCCCTAACACTATCTTGACACTGAATTTTTCTTCGTGTTGACAACTGAACTCTAGTTGCATCCAGTCATCTGCACTTCTTGATTGCACTTCCATCCCGGTGTTTCCTGCTTCATCCAGAACAATCAGTTGTAAATTTGGTGGTAGATGAATAGCATTATCACCTGGATAAACCCGCAGGCGAATGTCGAAAACTGCACTATCGGTGGGAGTTAACTGCACTAATAAGAGTACTTGGCTTTCCAAATCAATCACCTTTGCCCGACTGATGGAGTTAGTTGAGGGGCGAGTTATTGTACTACTGCTTCTCAAATTGCTAGCAAGCAGTAACTCTGGGGATTGCCAATCTGGCTGGAAGATTCCCGTAATCCATTGACGCAGATTTATTAATCGCGTTCGCATCTGTATAATCTCAATCAAAGCATCAAAGGATTGCAGTTGTGCTATTTGAAGTATTGCTGGTGATTCAGTCATTTCTCTTACGGGAAGAAATCCCAGCAATTCTACATAATCTAATTGCTGACTAAACTGAACTCCTACATAACCAATGCGGTCTTGTGTCATGCTTGGAGACAAAGCGATCGTAACCTCACCCGGTAACACTGGACGACATTCGAGTTTGCCAACATCCGGCAACACTAAATCAGCAACATCAAAAATTGCCCTAAAACCGCGATGCCAGCTATCGCCTTGATTTAGTGCCGTTTTGATGTTCAGCCATTTCAGGTAGCTGTGAACGGCATAAACAGCCAGAGTATTGAGATAAACTTGTTTTCCCTTTTGGGGGTTATCTTGTTGGGCGGCAAATTCTTCAGCCCAACGGTGGGCATTTTTGGGGAGAGGGACGCTTAAAATATCTGGTTGTGTGTTACTCATTAGTCAGATCCGAAATTCATACCAATTTCTCTTAACAGAGGAAGACAATTTTTCTTCCAGTGGGAGTAAAGAGTTTGATTGCTTATATTTAACTCTCTAGCAATATCAGCAATTTTATGAGGTGGTTGTTGGAGAAGTAAGCGCATTGCCAATAAGTGACAATGGCATTCGGGATTTTTGCGGGGATGGCTAGCTGTTAATTTACCCTCTTCGTCTTGCTCAATAT
The DNA here is from genome assembly GCF_034531035.1 of Nostoc sp. DedQUE02. Lineage (NCBI taxonomy): Bacteria > Bacillati > Cyanobacteriota > Cyanophyceae > Nostocales > Nostocaceae > Nostoc > Nostoc sp. DedQUE02. The sequence goes on from NZ_JAVRBY020000019.1 coordinate 74,479, forward strand.
ATTGCCAGATGCGTTTGCCAAGGCACTGGCGCTCAGTTTCTTGGATTTGGGCAATTTTGATATCCAGCAGATTTAAAGAAATAGTTTCTGACTGCCGATCTGGCAAGATATCTAACAAGGTTGTTTCGTCACCCTCATCGTTGCGGGTAAGTCTGTCTAAACTGATTGTATAGTTGCTATCTGGTATATATAAATCTTTAATGCGCCACTTAAGATAGCCATTAATCCAAGTTACTATGCTTTGTTGCAACGAAGGCGATACTCCTTCCCTTCGGGACGCTACGCGAACGGAGTCACTTCGTGAACGCACTTCAAACTCGCAAATCTTCCGGCTCACCCATTCCCAAGTTTGATTCAAAGCTTCTAAATAGTCTTGGTGTCCAGACTTATAAATCCCTGGTAGTTGTTGAATGAGTATAAGCACTCTATTTAGTGCTTTCTGCCTCTCTGGACTGGGATCTGGGTAACAGCACACTTCATCTATAAGTTTTTTAAGTTGTTCATCCACAACGGTTTTGCTCCCAAGCTGCTATGGCGCTGTTAATTGCTTACCTGAAAGACAACAAAGCTTTTGCTGCTTGAGTTTACCTGATTTTTAATTCACTTATTACGTGTGGATGTTACAAATATCAAAAACTTTTTATTACTCTTGCTAGAGAAAAATTTCTCAGTGAATGGCACGAACTTAAGCCAAAATCCAAAAGCCTTTTAGAGCAATGGCATTGGCTATACTACTTTTGCACAGGTAATGTGTAGGGCATTGATTTTAAATAAATCCAAAATTACTTGCCGTTGCCATTACCACTATTTCCATTGCTATGAATGACTCGTTCGGCGAGTTTTTCCGGTACTTCTTGCAGATGGTCATATTCCCAGTGGAAAGAACCAACGCCCAAGGTGAGCGATCGCTCTTTATAAGTAGTTTTTGCACCGACCTACTTATCCGGTTTAACAATAGATAAAAACTTTCGACATATTGGGCTAGCTACTTGATTAACAATAAACTCTTTATGTAAAGCAATCTCAGCATAAGTTGTCCTGCTACCATCTATTTTAAGAGTAATAGTTCCTCCACAACAGCTATTACTATTAAGCCCTCTGGCAGGAAGTGTCGTTAAATGTGTAGGCTTTGAACTAGGAAGACTAGTAGTACATTGTTGAGATAATTGAGTACATAAAATATGAGCATCTGGAACTGAAGAAATAATACCCTCTACTATTTCTGTGCGGGGATTATTAAAACGATTACGATCAATTGAGAAGATTATTAACTTTGGTTGAATAAAAGTACAAAATTGCTGGGCAAATATTCTAGGATCTGCACTCCCTGGTCTTCCACCATGATGAGGAAAAACAAGTATGTCAGCAGGACAATGATGTATGTCTTCAACAATATTCTCAAATCCTACATCGTCAATATCTCCTGCCAGTACAGCTACTCTATGAGAATCATGGACTATACCAATCACCGCTGATATTGAGTTAGAATTCAATTTTCTTTTTTTTAAATCAGTTGCACCTGCACCACCAAGTATTAATTCATAGGTTGGTGCAAGTACTTCTAAATTGACTGAGCCAATATTAAACTTTCCTGTCTCTGTTGTCGTTAGTTTAGAAAGTACAGTTCCGAAACGTTTTTTTGAATCTGCTAAAGCAATACGTAAGTCTAACCAAATTGCACTTTTCTTAATTGCATCAGGGTTTATATGTACGTTGTGAATTTTGATATCTTCATTTGAGAGTAAGTCAATCATACCTCCAATATGATCTGCATCAGAATGGGAAATGAGGATATGTAAAATTTCTTTAATAAATAGATGCTCAAGAGTTTCTGCCAACGTACCCCCAGGTGGACAGTCAATAACGATTACACCATTTACATCTCTGATTAACGCACAATTTCCATGTCCAACATCTAAAATAATCAGTTCAGGCGAGTCCATCATCTTCATCTGGTTCAGGTGCTAATTCAAATTTTTCAAAATACAGGTCATCAGATTTTTCTGCTCCTGTGTTTACGTGAGCAAATAAACGGATATTTGGTTTTAATACAACTCTAATATTTTCTGGAATCAGAGAAGCTGGAAAACGAACAGCCTTATGGGGATTCCAACCTGGAACAAATGCATCTACAACACGTTCATGAGATTCTTCATCAATATTAGTAATCCTAACTATCGTTCTACGAGGTTTTCTAGTACTAGGTATTTTACCAGAAAGTTCTAAGGTACAATCTTCTATTCCCTTAGCAATACTTGAAGCATCGGCTTCTTCTCGACTTAGTAGTACAGGTATTTTATGTCTCCATTTTCTAATCGAAAAAGATGTATCCATTTCTGTATACTGAGTTATTAACAATGATGGAAATTTACAATCGTAAAGATTTGCAACTAATTCTGCTCCATAAAAATTAGCAAATCCAGAATTACTCAATCGATGATCGCACACAGCACCTTGAGTATTTTCTCTAATAAGTGATACCAAGTCACTGACATTGCGAAAATGTCTATTGTCTAATAAAAATGGTTGGTAGCCTGCTTCTTCTACTTCCCAAGCTGTTACCTCAGCTAGGTTTTTATCATCATCAATTATAGCTATTTTCCTATCATTCACAACTTGTGTCATACTCATAAAACTTACTCTCTAATAAGTGTTAATTCTACAATAAATTCTGCTCCACCTAATTTACCCTTTGGAATTGCATCTACCGAGCCTCCCAGATCAGTTACAGAATCTCTGACAATTGTCAATCCTAAACCTGTACCACCTTCCCTAGTAGTTTTACCAGGTAGCCAAATTTCATCTATTTTGATATTATGAATTCCTGAACCATTATCTAAAAATTTAATTTTTAAATTACTTCCTTCAATTTCAGTTCTGATAATTACTTTACGTTCTTCTATACGTCCACCTTCAATATTAAAAGCATTGATAGCATTTGTTAAAAAATTTGTAATAATTGCTTCTAGCAAAGCATCGCTTCCATAAATGCAAGGTTTAGTATCAACTTTTTCTTTAATAACTTGAATTTCACCTTCATCAAAAAAAGGTTGAAAAAGTGCAATTATATCATCAATAACACTATGGACATCTACAACACCTGCACGACGTTTTTCTCGTTTCAACAGATGCAGGGGAAAATTGGAAAAGCGTTGTAATGACTTACTTACTTGATAAAGCTTTCTAACTGGGTCTCCTAAATAGTGTTCATATTTTTCTCCCAGAAATTTTTTACCCATTTTTTCTATTCTGTTAGCTATTTTTTCAATTGAAGTCACTGGTTTGCCAGATTCATGAGCGAAAACTGCTGCGGTTGTTCCGGCTGTAGCTAGACTACGATACAACTGAAGGTCTTCACGTAATACCTTGGTTTCACGTTCTGTTACAGTTTCGTATTGCTGAACAGCTTCTAAGACTTTAGGACGAGATTCTTGAGGAACTTCTGCTTCAATAACTTCTTCAATTCTGGCTTTAGCTTCTGTAATATCACGAGGAACTAGTTTCTTAACCCTTTGTCTTTGAGTTTCAGTGACTTTAAGCCTTTCTTTCGCCATCCATTCCAACACATCAATTGCGAAGCGTTTTAATTCTAAAAAAGCTTCATTTTCAATAAAACCAAGCCGATCAGTTTTCTGAAGTAACATATCTTCCGGGTCATTAACAATTACTCTACCAATAACTGTTTTTGTTGAAGGGCGAACCTCTGGATTTCTTGCTCGTGCATAATTTAAGTTCAACCAATCATCGTCCGGATCTCCATAGGGTTTTACCCGCAAACCTCTATGGTAGAGACGAACATTCCCTACTTGAGCAAGCCATTCTCTAACTTGTGTGAAAGAAACAGAAGTCTTTCTAGCTGAAAAAGTTTGAGGATTTAGAAAGAATACCCACAGATCAAATTCTGTTGCAGGTGTTTTGTAAGGCTCTTGAGAAATATCACTATGTTTTGCATGAAAAATTACGTTCTTCTGCCAGTCTAGCAATCTTGCTTCAGCAATCCCAAGTTCATTTATGCTAGTTTGCAATTGATATTCTGCATCATCAAAGTAAGCATTATTTACTTGTTTTTCAATTTCAGAAAATTCTGGAGCAATAAGTTTAAGGCGAAAACCTACATGATTTTCAAATGGATCTGCTAGTAGTAAAAGTTCCCTAGCTAGTCTTTGGATATCACGTTTATTAAATATATTTTTAAGATTGCTAACTATAATATCAGTTCCATACCGTTTATCTGTGCTACTTTTTTGGACATCAAAAGCAACATCTTCTACTACATCAGCTTCCTGAAAATCATCCCAATTAATCGTTAAAAAATATTCAACTCCTGGCTCATCTTTAGGTCTAGTTTTTAAGAATACTTGAGAACCCATCTGTAGAGCGGCTAACCTACCTAATCCTTTATTACCTACAGGTGAGCGACCTAATTGAGTTACTTTACGGATAGCTTTTTTTGAGCGACCTAACACCAGCCATCCCTCGCTAATGGCATCTTTATCCATACCAACACCGTTATCTGAAATAATAATCGAGCCACCTATAGCGTTAGTTTTGATAAGTTCTACTGTGCATTCAGTAGCATCAGCATCATAAGAATTCTTAACTAATTCGATGATTCCTTGGTCTGGATTTGGAATGAGTTCTTCTCCCAGCCTTTGCAGAATTTTAGGTGAAAACTTAAAATGCATCATTATAGTTAGTAAGTATAAAGAGTTAACATAATGGAGTGACACATAGAGAGTATTTAGCCTTGATTATCTATCTAAATTTTAAATCTTCCGCTTTAGCCTAGCAAACAAGACCCGATCTTTGAGCGATCGCTAATATTCGCCTCGACGCAGGGAGTTTTTTGATAAGTGATTAAACGGACATAATATTAATCCTTGCTTATCAATCGCAAACACTACAAAAGAAGAAAAATCTGTGTAAAATCAAGGACACCCAGAAGAGGTGTCCTTAAATATAAACTTAATGGATTTCCAACAAATCCCAAATTACTTGCCGTTGCCGTTACCAGCATTGCCATTACTGTGAATGACTCGTTCGGCGAGTTTTTCCGGCACTTCTTGCAGATGGTCATATTCCCAGTGGAAAGAACCAACGCCCAAGGTGAGCGATCGCAGCTCTACAATAAAGTTTTGCATCTCTGCTTGTGGCAAGTATGCAGAGACATTATCCCAGCCTTGCCAATCGTTTCTCCCCTCATAGCCTAAAATTTGCCCCCGTCTACCACTCAACAGTTGCAGCACTTTGGAGGTGAATTCGCTCGGTGTTGTTACTTCCACCCGCAGAATTGGTTCTAACAAGGTAGGTTCCGCTTGGGGTATCCCCGTTTGCATTGCCAATCGCGCAGCTTGCTTAAAGGCTTGTTCAGAACTATCAACGTTATGATACGAACCATTAGTCAAAGTTACCGCTAAATCCACTATTGGAAAGCCCAAAGGCCCATGTGTGAGAAATTCCCGCACGCCCATTTCCACCCCAGGAATGTACTGTTTGGGAACCACGCCGCCGACAATAGTTTCATTAAAATTAAAACCTGTACCGCGTGGTAAAGGCTTGATGTCGAGAAAAACATCACCAAACTGTCCGTGACCACCGCTTTGATGTTTGTAGCGCCCATGAACTGAAGCCACTGTTTTACGGATGGTTTCTTTGTAAGGCACTTGCGGTAACTGGGTTGTCATCGGCAAATTATATTTGCGGCGCAGTCTATCTAGGGTGACTTGCAAATGAATCTCGCCTTGACCCCACAGAATAACTTCATGGGTGTCGCCGTGTTGTTCCCAAGCAAGTGAACAGTCTTCTTCTAACAACTTGGTAATAGCACTGCTGAGTTTGACTTCATCGTTGCGCTTTTCTGGTGTAATAGCTAGAGCATACACTGGTTCCAACTGTACAGCTTTGGGTAATTCCATCGCCGCCTGAGGTTCTGTAGAGATTGTATCGCCTGTCTTGATTCCTTCTAAACGGCTCAATGCGACAATTTCACCAGCAGCAACTTCATTGACGAACTGCTGTTGTTGTCCCATGAGGCGGTAAATCCCGCCAGTGCGAATGCCATTGAGGACAATACCATCAGTTAATTTGCCACGCCAAACACGCACGAGAGAGAGTTTGCCACCTTGCGGAGTGTAGTAAGTTTTTAATACCTGCGCTAAAGCTGTATCACCTTTTATGTTTTTTAAACGACGTTCTGCTGTGGTTTCTGGTTCGGGGGCTTCCCGTAACAAGGCTTCTAATAGAGGTCTAACACCATAATCTTGTTCTGCGACACCAAAGAAAACGGGCACTACTAAATCTGCCCCTAATTCCATTTTTAAATCTTTGAGGATTTCTTCTTGAGGAGGTTCGATATCTTCTAAAAGTTCTTCGAGTAAATGGTCGTCAAAATTTGCTAGGGCTTCAAGCATTTCTGCCCGTGCTGTATGTTCTTCTTCTTTTAAACTTTCGGGGAAGGGAATGGGGTCTGCTGGTGCGCCTGGATGATATTGATATGCCTGTTCGCTCACCATATCGATAAAGCCAGTGAGTTGTTCCCCGTTCATGATCGGATATTGATGCGCTACCAAAGGACGGCTAGATACTGCTTTTAGGGCGTGTAACGTTTCTAAAACATGAATATTTGCCCGATCCATTTTGTTAACAAAGACGAGATGGGGAATTTCCCAATCATCCAGGAATTTCAATAGAGGGGCAAGGGTGAGGACTCGTTCGCGGATGGGTTCGCAAACTACAATTGCTGCATCGACTCCAATTAAAGCATTGTAAGTTTCTTGAGCAAATTCTACACTTCCCGGACAGTCAATAAAGGTGAAGCGGATGTCGTTATACTCAGTGCTAGCGGCGCTGACTTCTACACTCATGTGGCGATCGCGCGACTCGGCTGCACTATCTCCGACTGTATTACTGTCTTTAACACTGCCTTTGCGAGAAATTGCCCCTGTGACAAATAACAAGCTTTCTAGTAAAGTGGTTTTTCCACTTAAATAAGGCCCAACAATTGCAACGTTCCGCGAACCCGATTTTACTTTTTCGTTCATAAAACCCCCCTTGCGGTAAGTCTTTTATAACCGCATGATTCTGTATATATCAAGGGTTAAAGAAGAATCCAGAAGTCAGAATTCAGGATTAAGAATCAAGACGTTTGCGGACTCGCTACCGCCTTAAACCCATTTATTCAGATACCAGTCGTAAAAATTCATTCTGAATTCTAACTCCTGATTCCTGAATTCTATTTGATAAAAAATGGTTCTCTGGAGTCAAAGTTACCCCTTCTTTAATTCGTTATTATCCTCCCTTTAATTGGAAGTTAAAAAAATTGTAGCCTGTCGTAAGATTTAGCTTAAGAAAAATTAAGCATCAAAAATTTTTATGCCGAATCAAAAATTTTTGTAAAAAACTTTTTCTGAAGTAAATTTAACTGAAAGTGTTGTGAGTTAGAAAATCGATGAGATTATCATTCTTTAAATATCGTATAGCAGGGTTAGTAAGTTTGATGCTGATTATGAGTATTTCCTCCCCCTCTCTTGCTCTATCTCCTCCTCTCGCCTCCAAGTTGGCACAATCTAATCCTAAAACTGCCATAGACTGGTTAAACCAGGGTTTACAAGCAATTCAGGCGGGAAAGGTACAAGATGCGATCGCCGCCTTTAAACAAGCAGCTAAATTAGACCCGAAATTAGCACCAGCACACTATAATCTAGGGCTAGCATTCCGACAAACGGGACAATTGCAACCCTCTGCGGATGCATTTTATCGAGCGACGCAAGCCGATCCGAAATTTGCTCCAGCTTTTGCCAATCTAGGCGGTGCGTTATTAGAAGGCAATAATTTACAGTTAGCTAACGATTATTTGCAACACGCCTTAGAACTAGATCCCAAACTCGGATTTGCCCACTATAACTTGGGGTTGGTGCGAGAACAGCAAGGAGATTGTAAGCAAGCGATCGCATCTTTTAAAAAAGCCATAGAATATAGCAAAAATGCACCAGAACCTCCTTACCATATAGGGATGTGTTATCTCCAGCAAGGTAAACTCGATCAAGCCAGAAGTGCATTTTATCAAGCATTAAAAATTAATCCCAAGTATCCAGAAGCTTACTACAATCTCGGCTCAATTTTTTTTCAGCAAAGTAAATTGCAAGAGGCATTAGAGGCTTTTAGAAAATCAGCCGAGGCTAACTCTAATTATCCCAATGCTTATTATGGTGCTGGATTAGTTTTTATGCAGTTACAGCAATATGGAGATGCAGTACAAGTATTGCAATTTGCTAGAGATTTATATAATGCTCAGAAAAATCCTCAGTGGGCAAAAAATGCCGAGCAATTGTTGCAACAAGCACAAAATTTAAATTACAAACCTCGCTGAGGCGCAAACGCTTAATATTGCATAACATAAAACTATTGGGTTGACTCGCTGGTGTTGTCTGAAGTTGTCCCGATTGGAAAAACGTACATGCAAAAGCGCCTGAAGAGTCGATTTTTATTTAGCGATCGCTGGCTTGATCGGCAATCCATTGTTCGCAATATGGAAGCCTTTCAAGACTTAATCGTGATTGTTTTGTGTTTGGGTTTGTTCGCCGTTATGCTAATCCAATTGTGGGGGATAGCTATCGCCCTCACGCAGCCACTAGATTATAAACATGTGACTGCAAAAATACTATTTGTGTTGATTTTAGTCGAGTTATTTCGACTATTAATGGTTTATTTGCAAGAACATAGTATCTCTGTAGGAGTGGCAGTTGAGGTAACAATTGTATCTCTACTGCGAGAGGTAGTAGTTCACGGAGCGCTGGAAATTTCTTGGGTTAATACGCTTGCAATTTGTGGTTTATTGTTTGTTTTGGGTGGATTACTCGTGGTATGTGCTAAGACACCACACATGGATTGTATGAGTGCTAATACTAAGTTTTGTCCGGTTGTGTATAGGGGAGGTAGAGAACGGCAAAACGAGTTGGAATTACAGTATTCACGTCAATGTGATGAGAATCAACCGCTTGGATAAATTGTTATGAAAATGAGGAGTGGGAGAGACACGATTAATCGCGTCTGTAGTGGAGAGTGGTGAAAAAGTATTTTACTACTCTCCATTCTTTTGTTTGACACTGTATCAGTAGACCTCTTGCAAAAGTAATTTTTGCAAGAGGCGGGAAAAGGGGAAAGGTTATGGTTCGGCAAGCTCACCAACCAGGGAAAAGGTTTTTATTGTTCCTTTAACCTTTCCCCCTTACCCTTTTACCGACTTATGCAAGAAGTCTAGTAACTTGGATGGATATAAAATCTAAAAGGGTATAACCTACTTTTACAAGGTACTTCCGACGTATTGAAATATACTCTTTTTGGAAGATGAATCGCTCTTTAAGGGTGAGTATAACGTTAGTTAGAAATCTGAAAAGAGGTTCAAACAATGGCTACAAATACTGGTAACGGACAATCTCAAACAGCGATTAGCGACTTGGAATATGATTTTGTCACCGTTTTGCACAATAAGGCTGAAGCTGTTAAAGCTTATGATACCTACATCAAAGATGCAGAACAAGTAGGTTCTCAGCCTTGTGTAGAGTTGTTCAAAAAATTGCGGCAATCTGATATTGAACACGCACAAGAAATTCGCCAACATCTACAACAAGTACTACAACACGGTAAGATGTAACCCAGGTTTGGAAATGCATGGGCGTATATGCACTTGCTGATTACATTAGACGCAAAGCGAAAATTGGATATAGAAAATCTATCAAAAATAGTAAACATGCGTCTGTTTCAGCAAAAAAAAGCAGATGGGAATAACCATCTGCTTTAATAAAATATTTATTCTCCCTTTTACATAGATACCAACTGATTAACTGGAGCAATACCAGCCAAATCTAAAATTGGTGCGATCGCATCTTCACGCTTCACCGCCATCATGTGAACCCCTTGACACAATTGCCGTGCTATCTGCACTTGCTCGGCAGCAATTTTTTTGCCTTCTTCAAAAGGGTCTTTGGCTTTTGCCAATCTATCAATAATATGTTGGGGAATATTTACACCCGGAACACATCTATTAATAAACTGGGCATTTTTTGCCGATTTCAACAGAAAAATTCCTGCCAAAATCGGTTTTTTATAGTCAGCAGCAATCTTATCCATAAACTTTTCTAGCAGATCAAAATCAGTAATCAACTGACTTTGAAAAAATTGCGCTCCGGCTTCGATTTTGCGTTCAAATCGACTTTGCAAACCCGACCAACTTTTACATTGCGGATCTACTGCTGCACCAACAAATAAATCTAAGGCTCCATCAGTCAAGGGTTTTTCATTGCAATCAACACCTTGATTCATCTTGCGGATCAGTTGCAGCAGTCGCACTGCTTCAAAGTCAAACACTGCTTTGGCATCTGGATGATCGCCTGCTTTTACTGGGTCGCCAGTTAAAGCTAAAATGTTATTTATGCCTAAAGCATGAGCGCCCATCAAATCAGCTTGTAAACTTATGCGGTTGCGATCGCGGCAAGCAATTTGACAAATCGGCTCTATACCATTTTGTGACAAAATCACCGACGCCATTAACGAAGACATCCTTAACACGGCGCGGCTACCATCAGTTACATTGACGGCATGAACCCTCCCCTTAAGAGTCGCCGCCATTTGAATCATGTGCGCTGGATCTCCCCCTTTCGGCGGTGCTACCTCGGCGGTAACTAGAAATTCACCTGCTTGTACAGCTCTACGAAAGTCATTTAAGCCTGTGGGGCTGTGGGTGTGATGCATAACATTAAGGTCTTCAATTTCTTAAATGGTATAACAAATCACACCTAAAGGTGAAAACTTATAGAGGAAGAGAATAGCCTAAAGCAGTTTTGACTTGTGATAAAGTTTGATTTGCGATCGCTCTAGCTTTTTCTGCTCCATCCCGTAATACAGACTCTAAATAACCTTTATCGCTCATTATCGAGTAATATTTTTCTTGAATTGGTTTGAGGGACTCAATAATTGTATCTGTCAACAATGGCTTGAACTGTCCCCAGCCCATATCCTGACACTCAATTGCCACATCTTCCTTTCTCTTGCCAGCAAGCAATGTATAGAGCGTTAACAAATTATTACACTCTGGACGCGCTGGATCGTCGAAAGTCAGACCACGAATCGGATCGGTTTTACAACGCTTAATTTTGTATTGAATCTGTTCCGGTGAATCTAGTAAACCGATCCGGCTTAACTCCGAAGGATCGGACTTTGACATTTTGCGTGTACCATCCGCCAAACTCATCACCCTAGCCCCTTCCTTACGAATCAAAGGGTCTGGTAACTTCAGAACTGGTTGATCTGGTTTACCAAATTGGTGATTTAACCGAGCTGCAATATCCCGTGTCAATTCCAAATGTTGCTTTTGGTCTTCACCCACTGGCACTTTATCTGCTTGGTAAAGCAAAATATCAGCCGCCATCAGCACAGGGTAATCTAACAAACCTACACTCACATTTTCTGCCTGCTTAATGGCTTTTTCTTTAAACTGGATCATATCTTGCAGCCAGTTTAGAGGTGTAATGCAGTTGAGCAACCAAGTGAGTTCGCTGTGCGCCGAAACGTGAGATTGTACAAAAATGGTGGAGTGATTTAAATCAAGACCACAAGCTAGATAAAGAGCAGCAAGAGTGTAGGTATCAGCTGCTAACTGTTTTGGATCGTGTGGCACTGTAATCGCGTGCAAATCAGCCACAAAAAGGTAATTTTCGTATTCGCTCTGACCTTCTACCCAGTTGCGAATGGCTCCCAAGTAGTTACCTAGATGGTAATTGCCGGTTGTTTGAACTCCAGAAAGAACACGTTGCTTGCCCATAAATTTCAACTTACTTATCTCAAATCCGCGCTATGTCTAGTGGCGATGTCTGGCGAAAAGTCACTTGCGCCTACACAAAACTCATTTAATTTTGACATTTTCCAAGTCAAATCGCCGTTGTGGAATGAGAGATTTTAACTCAACTTGGATTGCTATAGAAACTTTTCACAAAAGAAAAGGATAACTTAGTGTGATAACCACAGAAGTCTCTCCGACACGGCTACGGTGTACACACAAGTCCTAAAAACCTAGCTTGATTGGGCTTAACTCATTCTCATACAAAGTATCGAAACGAGAGAAATAGCATTGTCAGTCGATACAATGCCATTGTCAGTCGATGCAATGCCATTGTCAGTCGATGCAATGCCATTGTTATTCGATGCAATGCCATTGTTAGTTGATGCAATGCCATTATTAGTCGATGCAATGCCATTGTTAGTCGATGCAATGCCATTGTCAGTCGATGCAATGCCATTGTTAGTCGATGCAATGCCATTGCAGGTTAAGAAACTTGTGTGTACACCGTAGCCTAAAAGGCGAGGCAATACGGTTCGGTTAAAGGGGAAAGGGAAAAGGTATTGGTTTTAAATACATCCTTTACCCAATACCTGCAAACCCATTCCCCAGACCACAAAGAAAATGAAAAATGCTTATCCGAACCGTATTGAAAGGCGAGGGAGGTTGTCCGGGAGAGTTTCATCGAACTCACGTTAACACACAAGTCGAATAACCCCCCTTAAGGGACTTCCAACTAAAAAAATAATCAATCGTTTTGGAAGGCAGGGGAAGCAGGGGAGGCATTTGATTTATTTTCTCGAAATGTCTAATGATGCGATCGCCTTTACCAATTCTTCTGGATCTACTGGTTTGGAAATATGCTGTTGAAATCCCACTGCGATCGCTTGTTGATGATCTATCTCACCAGCATAAGCAGTTAAAGCGATCGCTAGAATTGTCCCCCCTTGTTCTGGTTTGAGACTCCTGATCTGTCGCATCAACATATAACCATCCATTTCTGGCATCCCGATATCACTGACGATCAGATTTGGCTGGGATTGACTCAGGACAGTTAATGCTTCACTAGCTGAGGCGACAACGGTAACAGTTGCACCATACTGCTCTAACATAAAGGGCAAAAACTCTCGCATATCTGCATCATCATCCACCACGAGGATCTCTAAGCCAGACAAGGGCGAGGACTGAGCCGCCACAAGTGAGGAGTTATCTTTTGCATCCTTAATTTCTTTGTTTTCATCCTCTAAAGAGGGAAATCTGACGGTGAAAGTTGCTCCTTTGCTTTCGCCCAGACTTTCTGCTTGCACAGTTCCACCGTGAAGTTCTACGAGATGGCGGACGATCGCTAATCCTAAACCTAAACCACCAAATTTTCGAGTTGTGGCACCATCTGCTTGACGGAAATAATCAAATACATAAGGTAAAAACTCAGGTGCAATCCCCTTTCCTGTGTCAGTGACGCAGATTTGTATCTGTGAACCAACTTGTTCTAATTTAATTTTTACCTCTCCCCCAACGGGAGTAAACTTAATGGCATTGGAAAGAATATTCCAAATGACTTGTTGCAATCGATTGACATCACCTAAAACTTGCCCGACACCAGATTTAAAAATTGTCTGAATCTGGATAGATTTAGCCTCCGCCGCTAAACGCACTGTCTCGATCGCAGCTTCAATAACTGATGCCAAATTAATCCGATCGAAGTTGAGGTTAAGTTTACCCTGAAGGATGCGCGAGACATCCAGCAAATCTTCAATCAATTGAGTTTGTAACTTGGCATTGCGCTCAATGGTTTCTAAGGCGCGATCGGTTGTTGCTCGATCGAGTTTGCGGCTTCGCATCAGTTTTGCCCAACCCAGAATTGGATTGAGTGGTGTTCTCAATTCATGGGATAGCACAGCTAAAAATTCATCTTTAACGCGGTTTGCGCTTTCAGCAGTGCTTCGTGCCGTTCGTTCAGCTTCATAAAGATGAGCGCGAGCGATCGCTTGGGCGCATTGTTGAGCAACAGCTAAGATAAATGCTTGATCTTCTCCACTCAGTTGTTGAGGCTGGGTAAATCCCAAACTTATACCGCCAACTGCCGAACCTTCTACTATCAATGGAATAGAAATCCAGGCATTAAAATCATATTGGGCGTAAATTTCTGCTAAATGTGGGTAACGAGCTACTCGATTTTCTGTTGGTTGTGCCCAAATAGGTTTCCCAGTTCGCACAGCTTCTGCTAAGGGAGAGGGTGAATCGATGGCAAAAGTACGCCAAGCGTCGATCAAATCCTGCTTATAGCCAACCGCCCGCACAATTTCCAGTTCCGTTTTACTTTCATTCACCAAAGCAACGAGGGCAGAACTGGCTACCAAGGCAGCCATGCTTTGCTCTACAATAACTTCAGATACTTGGGCTGGTGTTAGAGATTCTGAAAGAGCGGCCGTAATGGATTGGAGACGGGCAATGCGCTCCAATGCTCTTTCTGCCGTTTTTTGTGCTTGCTGTGCTTCTTGGTAAAGTCGGGCATTATCGATCGCGATCGCTGCTCGATGGGCAACATCTTCCGCTAATGACAAGTCAGCCGTGCCGTAACGGCGTTCTGATTCCGCAGTAAAAAAGGAAATTGCACCAAAAATTCTTTCACGTGCCATCAAGGGCAACATTATACAGGACTTTAAACCGATTTCACGTATAATCCTTAGATGTTCTGGATCTGAGATGCCTTTTGCTAATAGTGCATCTGATATTTCAGTTACCATTTCAGGAATTCCTGTACGCAGCACTTTAGGCACACCCCCTGGTTCATCCAACTTTCTCGGATAACGCTGATGAAGTTCCCAACCGAGTTTCACTTTCTCTGAATCTCGGTGAGCAACTGCTACCCGATGAATTTGATTATCTTGCAGCAAGTCTACGCTGCACCAATCTGCGAAGTAAGGCACTACTAGATTGGCCACACTTGCTAGGGTACTTTCGTAATCAAGGGAAGAGGCGAGGGTTGCACTGACTTGAGCCAAAAATGTTGCCCGTTGCTGATCGGCTTCTGCTTCTTGTCGGGCAGTTTGCTCTTGAATTAGTTGGATACGTTCGGCTTCAGATTGTTTGCGATCTGTAATATCAAGCACAATACCACTCATGTGTGTGGCAATACCAGCTTCGTTAAAAAAGGCTTTTCCCTGACAGGCTGCGTAGCGAATACTGCCGTCATCTTGAATAATCCGATATTCTAAATTCTGCTCCACGCCTTCATTAATTGCCCGACTCAGCGATTGAATAAGCAATCCTCGATCATCTGGATACAAACGAGCTAAAATTGCTTCGGAAGTGGCAGTAAAGGTTTCCGGTGTTAACCCAAATAATTGATATATCTGCTCATCCCAGTCAAAGCGATCGCTGGCGATATCCCAACTCCAAACACCGATTTTGGCAGATTTCAATGCCAAGTTGAGTTGTGCTTGGCTGTTTTCTAGACCTTGATAAAGACGAGCATTTTCTAGAGAAATGGCAATTTGAACTGTCAAAATTTCCAGTACAGAAAGTTTTTCCTGTGTAAAGGCACTGAAGACAAGATTGTTTTCTAGATATAAAATACCAAGCAATTTCGACTGACGAGCGATCGGCAAACAAAGTACAGATTTAGGCTGCTTTTGAATTACATATTCGTCTTGAGAAAACAAATTTTGCTCAGTGGCATTCTCTAAAATCACTGTTTCTTGAGTTTGTTGGACATAATTCAGTATTGATTGAGGAATTATCTGTGAAATTTCATCATCTAATACAAGTCGAGAAACATTAAGGTTTTCTGCTTGGAAATTAACCTTAGCTTCTACTTCAATCGCCAAATTTTGCTCATATTCCAGCAACAAATAACCGATTTCTGCTCCTGCTTGCTCAATGACAATTTGCATTAATGTCTTCAACAAACGCGAAAATACAATTTCACTAGATATAGTTTGAGAGGCTTTAACTACTGATAAAAAGTCTAAATACTCACCTGTGGTAATAAACGTTCCGTTAGAGACAAGCTGTTTTTGTGGCAATAGCTGAGGATAGGATTCTTCTAAGTGTTTGACTTCAGCAAATGCCTGCCAACGCATATAGGCATTTTTAGCTGCTTCCAAATAAGTTTTAGCAATTAGTTCAAAATCTCGCTCAAAGTAAAACTTAGCAGCTAGTTCATTAGCTAAAGCTTCATGTTGCACAAATCCCTGCTGACGGGCTGAAGCAATTGATTGTTCATACAAACGCATTGCTTCCAACTCTCTACCTTCGATGCGAGCTATTTCGGCAGCTACTAACTGAGACTTATGTAAAAATTTTTCAGGACAGTGATTAGCCCAATATTGCAATTGCTGCTGATGAGATTCTAGGGTTTGCAAAAACTGTTCTTGCTCTTGAAAAGACACTGTTGGATAAAGAGCCGTTAGAGTCTCTAGTTCTCGCCCATACAATTTTTGAGGAATTTGAAAGCGTTCTGAGATATCTTGCTCACCCAAAATAAAGGATGGGATTTGTCCAGTTGTCTCTAATTGTTTTAAGCACTTTTCCAGATCAAATTGCAAACCTAAAGCGCTCTGATACCTGTGTTCTGCAACCTTCGACAGCAATTTCATGATAATCTCACAGAGCATTTGGGGAATATCAGAGTTTAGCTTGCTTAGGAATAGTGGGGATTTGGCAATATGACAATGCACCCACTCTAAGGGGTCTTTACCTTGAAATGGTAGCTGACCTGTCAGCATCTCATAAAAGGTGATTCCTAGAGAATACAAATCGCTGCGATGGTCAATTCCTCGATTCATCCGCCCGGTTTGCTCAGGTGATAAATAAGGTAGACTGCCTTCAATGCGACTGGAGCTGCTAACTATTTGCTGTTGGTATGGAATGAAGGCAGCAATTCCAAAATCGGCAATTTTGACTTGATTAGTTTCGAGGTTAATTAAAATATTTTGCGGCTTAATATCCTTGTGGACAATATGATGAGTGTGAATTTGTGCAAGTTTACTAGCAATTTCAATCGCAATTTTCAGAAACGGTACAGGCTGTTGAAATTGGTTTAGCAATTGGTCTAGCGATCGCGCCTGAAAATCCTCCATAATTAAATAAGGGATTCCCTGGTGCATCTCTAAGGCGTAAGCTTTGACTGCTGCTGCGGTATTTAACCTTTGTGCGATCGCATACTCATGTTTGAGTTGTTCAATATTATTGGGTGTACACTGTTCTGGACGTAGCCCTTTGATAATTACCGGACACTGATCTTTAACCTTAATTCCCCGGTATATGACTGCTTTTACCCCTGCTTTTAACAAAGTGACAATTTTAAATCCGGGTAATGCAATCATCATGCCAAACACTCCAGTCGTGGCTTCTTCAGGGATAATCCGAGCTTAATTGTATTTTAAATACATTTCCTTGGGCAGATGAAATTTAGATGATATTAGATTTGGATAATCATTTCTGCTGACTCAAGAACCAAAAATAAGCTAAAATTCAAGCAGAGTAAGCATTTCCCGCTCAGAAACTCCCCATGTTTGATAACCTGCAAACCCAAATTTACCAACTAGAGCAATTTGCCAACAGCCTCGTTTCTAACCAACTGACACACCTTAGCGTGGTAAGCGTTGGTATCATCTTTGCAGCTGGCTTGCTCACCAGTCTCACACCCTGTATGCTTTCGATGCTGCCAATTACTATTGGTTACATCGGTGGTTATGAAGCCAAAAGCCGCTTGCAAGCAGCAGCTCAATCAACTTGGTTTGCTTTAGGTTTAGCAACTACATTGGCAGGGATGGGAATTATAGCAGGTTTTGTTGGAAAAGTCTATGGTCAAGTGGGAATTGGTTTGCCGATTATCGTCAGCATTATCGCCATTCTCATGGGGCTGAACTTATTAGAAGCACTACCTCTACAATTTCCATCCTTGGGCGAAACGAATTGGATTTCGCCAGATTTGCCAGCAGGATTGCGTTCCTATTTACTGGGGCTGACTTTCGGCTTAGTCGCATCCCCTTGTAGCACGCCTGTTTTAGCTAGCTTACTAGGTTGGATTGCCAATACACAAGATTTAATTTTAGGTGCTGTTTTGTTACTTTCTTATACAGCCGGTTATGTAGCACCGTTGATTTTGGCGGGTACTTTTACAGCTTCAATTAAAAAATTACTAGAATTGCGTCGCTGGTCTGGTTGGATTAACCCAGTTAGTGGGGCACTATTGGTAGGATTCGGTGTATTTTCCTTAATTTCTCGGATTCCCCTTGGCAGTTTTTAACATCAATACTTTTGTTAGATTTTACACCTAATGACTTTAGAAGATTCAGCGTCCAAAGAAATAAAATGGTGGGCTATACCTGGGCAGTTCCTACGCCAAGAGCTTTTGCCCGTACTGACTAACTTACGACTAGCGATCGCCCTACTGCTATTGATTGCAATCTTTAGCTCTACTGGTACTGTAATTGAGCAAGGTCAGTCACCCGCATTTTACCAGGCCAACTATCCAGAACATCCAGCTTTATTCGGTTTCTTAACTTGGAAGGTAATTCAGGTAGTTGGGTTAGACCATGTATATCGTACCTGGTGGTTTTTGGCATTACTCATCTTATTTGGCACTAGCTTAACTGCCTGTTCATTTACCCGTCAGTTACCAGCCTTAAAAGCTGCCCAGCGCTGGAAATATTACGAAGAACCACGACAATTTCAAAAATTAGCTTTAAGTGCAGAACTAGATACTGGTTCCCTAAATTCCCTCAGCGAAATATTACAAAAACACCGCTATAAAATTTTTCCAAATCAAGAAAAAGAAAATCTCCTTTACGCCCGCAAAGGAATAGTTGGACGCATCGGCCCAATTATCGTTCATATTGGCATCGTCGGTATTTTGCTAGGGGGAATTTGGGGCGCGATGACTGGGTTTCTGGCTCAGGAAATGGTTGCTAGTGGCGATACATTTCAAGTGACAAATATTGTCGATGCTGGGCCAATAGCTGCAAAAATCCCGAAAGATTGGTCTGTGCGCGTCAATCGTTTTTGGATTGATTACACTCCATCTGGTGGCATAAATCAATTTTATTCAGATATGTCTGTCTTGAATAATCAGGGAAAAGAAGTTGACCATAAGAAGATTTTTGTCAACGAGCCTCTGCGTTATCATGGCATAACTTTTTATCAAACTGATTGGGGAATTGCAGGTGTTCGCGTCCAATTTAACAACAGCCCGATTTTTCAGCTACCAATGGCGCAATTGAACACCAATGGTAACGGGCGGATTTGGGGAACCTGGGTTCCGACTAAACCGGATTTGAGTGAGGGAGTCTCTCTGTTGGCGAAAGACTTGCAAGGGATGGTATTAATTTATGATGCCACTGGCAAACTTGTTGATACAGTCCGCGCGGGGATGTTCACCGAAGTTAATGGCGTGAAGCTGAAAATTCTAGACATCATTGGTAGCACTGGCTTGCAAATTAAAGCCGATCCAGGTATACCAATTGTTTACACAGGGTTTGGTTTGCTCATGCTGGGTGTGGTGATGAGTTACTTCTCACACTCGCAAATATGGGCATTGCAAAAAGGCGATCGCTTGTATATTGGTGGCAAAACTAATCGTGCCCAAGTTGCTTTTGAACAAGAGGTTTTGGAGATTTTAGACCGGCTGAGTTCACAGCCAAAAGGTGAGGAGAAAGAGGCGGCAATTGAAGTTTAAATACAGAAGGGCACAAAGGAAATCGCAGAGGTACGCAGAGAATGACTTTGCGTACCTTTGCGTTAACCTTTGCGTCCCTTTGCGTTTCAAAATTATTTACAACTAATTACGTCCACACACCTACAAACATTGAAATTACTAGAGGTATTTATTAAACATTGGAACAAAAAATTTCTATGTCTGCCAAACTTCAATCTCAGGAACGGGTTTGCCTTCTACCTTTCATCGCTATCTTGTTAAGTATTGCTTCTTGCGCTGCCGAGCAAAAAAACATAAAGCGTGTTTCCCTTGTTGGTACTGGGGCAAGTTTTCCCGCACCTTTGTATGAACGCTGGCTTTCAGATTACAACCAGCAAAATCCCAATGTAGAAATTAACTATCAAGCTATAGGAAGCAGTGCTGGAGTACAACAACTCATCGACGGTACTGTGGACTTTGCAGCTAGTGATGTGGGAATTACAAATGAACAGGCAGCTAAGATAAAACGCGGAGTAATCGCTTTGCCAATAACTGCCGGTTCTATTGTGCTGGCTTATAACCTCACATCAGTTTCACAGCAGTCGCCTCAAGTAAGTGTGCCACCTGCTCTCAGGCTACCACGCCAAGTTTACGTAGATATCTTTCTCGGAAAAATTACGAATTGGAATCATCCGAAAATAGCCGCAGCTAATCCAGGTGTAAGTTTGCCCGATTTACCGATTCAAGTTGTAAACCGAACTGATGGTAGTGGAACTACAAGCGTGTTCACACAACACCTAAGCGCCATCAGTCCAGAATGGAAAAGCAAAGTTGGAGCTGGTAAATCTATAGCATGGCGAGTGGGAGTTGGTGGAAAGGGTAACGAAGGTGTTACCGCCTTGATTCAACAAATACCAGGAGCTATTGGCTATGTAGAATACATTTACGCCAAACAAAATAAGCTTGCTGTGGCTGCTTTAGAAAATAAATCAGGTAATTATATTACACCAACAGTAGAATCTGTAGCACAAACTTTAGAGGCAGTAAAATTACCCGCCAATAACTTAATTGCTTTTATCACCGATCCTACAGGTGCCCAGTCTTATCCCATCGTCACTTACAGCTGGCTTTTAACTTATCACCAATATCCAAACCGAGTCAAAGCTCAAGCCCTGAAAAATTTTGTTGATTGGGCTGTGATTGACGGGCAAAAATCCAGTTTGGAACTCGGATATATTCCTTTGTCTAAAAAAGTTGTGCTTCAAGTGCAATCTGCTGCAAAGAAGATTGCAGAATAAAGCCGATTAATCCCATTTGCACTCATCAGCAATGATGTTACTTTTGGTGACGCACTTCAACTACGGTATGTACATTACCGCGAGGCGTAAAATCTGCTTTCACCGTGACTTCCAAGGGATCGCAAGCAGCCACAAAATCATCCAAAATTTGATTAGCAGATTCTTCATGGGAAATGTAGCGATCGCGGTAACTGTTAATGTAAAGCTTAAGCGCCTTCAATTCCACTACCCGCTCATCAGGCACATAGCTAACATAAATTGTCGCAAAGTCAGGATAACCGGAAAACGGACATTTGCAAGTAAATTCCGGCAACGTAATCTGAATATCATATCGCCTTCCTACACGCGGATTCGGAAAGGTAATTAGTTTGCCTTCGGCAATGTCGCGTTCGCCATATTTCATTTCTTGGCTTGCCGGAGTTACATTTTCAGATAATTTATCAGTTGTCATTTATCATTTACTCCTTCTACCCCTTTGCCCATTCAATACTCTTCCTTCTCCCAGTCTGGACAATTCTCATCTTCACAACCGTGGGGATGCATGGCACAAACTAACAAATTACCATTATAAACTTGACCGTGGTAGTGAGTACAACCAATGCAAGCAGGATTTTTTTCGGCTGTGGGTTCAACTGAATAAGGAAAACCCGGATCTACATCTGCTACAATGTCTTCCAGCTCCCAGTAAACTTCCAACATTGGTTCAGCAAAATCATGTAAATACTGATCGACTTCATTAACAATGTTATTGTGTACTTGCTCAGTGACTTCTTCCGTTAGCTCAAAAAAGGCGTCTACCACTTCACTCATTCCCAGGAAGAAACGCTCTACTTCATCAGCCACTGTTTCGACGATTTCTACTAAATCTTTTTGCCACTGTTCCATAAACTTGACACCTTTGCAGGCTATAAACAGGACGCTTTGTGTTATCTGGCTTAAAGCACTAAAATACACACTAGGCAATGTATCTTATCAAGTTTCTATCCGAAGTGTCATGTCAAAATGCCACTTATTATTAGTATTTCTATCAAAAAATATTTTTTATTGATCGCGTTGCAATCGTTTTAACTCGTCTTGTAGGTTTAGCACTTCTTGACGTAATTTATCTACATTCTCATCATTTGATGCCTCTTTCACCGTTGGTTCTTCATCTTCCTCTAAAATTTCAATGCGGCGAGGTTGAGAAGGGGGCGTTTCTGGTGAGGTTTCAGCAGATGGTTGGGCTTGTTGGGCTTGCTTCATCATATCTTCAACGAAGCGGCGGGCTTCTTCTGTGTTCATTTCGCCCTTTGCCACCATTTCATCTGCCAGTTTTTGGACTTGCGATCGCACTTCGGCTAATTTTCCCCCTGCTTTCTCACCTGCGTAAGAAGCTAATCCAACACCGAGGTAAAAAGCTTTTTGAACAATATCTCCAAAACCAGGCATGGTTGCTGACCGCTCCTAAAAATAGGGCGACCCGGAGACTACGCCTACCACAAGCCTCCCGTGTTGCTGCTACCTTCCGGTTCTGACAAGATTTGGGTGTTGCGATCGCATAGATCCAGGTCTTCTATAAGCATAACATTAAAATTCAGTAACGTGTGTGTTATTCCATAACAATTCGCCATTCATAAAGCTGATAGTTGACGCAGCCGTGTTTCACCAAGGGATCATCAGCCACAATCGCTTCTGCTTCATCCTTTGAGGCTGCCTCAAACAGCAACATTCCGCCTCTTTGCTTTGCCCAATAGCCTGTTCGTGCTTTGTGTCCCTTAGCAATCAAGTCCTGAATGTAGGCTTTATGGGCAGGTACATATTGGTCAAAGGTAGATTTATCGACTTTGCCTTCTTCAATCTTTACAAACCACGGCATAAGCTTTTAACTCCAGTTACAACAGACATCCTGCTTTATTTATGACTGTTTTTGAGTAGCATTTGAGTAGCATTTTGATCAAAAATCTGGGCACTCCGCCTCGACTACATTCGGGTGGCAGTAGAAACGCAAAACTGTTTCGACGGTATCGCCGATCCACAGTGCTACTTTTTCTGGCGATACCCCATTGCTAATGGCCCATGTGACAAAGGTGTGACGAGTGGCATAAGGCTTTAAGTAGGGAACTCGTTTTTGTGCTGCTAATTCTTGGACTACTCCCATATAGCGGTAGGTCTTCCCGCTTTGCCTGGTGCTATATCCAGTCCAAGCTGGTTTAAATAGATCCGAAGTAATCGGCAGACCTGCCTTAGATCGAAAAATCAACGATGAATTATTCTCAGATCGAAGGCTTAACAAAAGTTCCTGAAGCTTTGAGCCTTGGGTCGTAGGGAATATTCGCTTTCGATTATTTTTAGTACTTTTTAAAATTTTGTACTTATTGCAAGACTTGTTAATGATTATCTTGCGGCAATCTGTAGAAACGTCATCCCAAGACAACGCAAAGGCTTCTCCTGGACGGCAGCCAGTCCAAAAAAGGAATTTTACGATCGCACTGTAGTGGGAATATAATTCGTGATTCTCGAAAGCTTCTATGATGGCATTCCTTTGCTCCAGGCTGAACGCCCTGCAATCTCTCTCTTCAACCTTTGTCCGGCGTTTATTCAGCACCAACTTTTCAAACGGATTGTCATAAATTAACCGTGAGTCTAAGGCCCAACGACAGCAGTTGTCAAAATAATCCAGAATTAGCCGAGCAGTAAAGCTGCTGGCATTTTTTACCAACCAATCACGAATATCAGAAGCCTTGTCTAGAGACAAGGTAGGCAGCCTATTACAGTAATTCTTGATGTATACGTATCGCCCCAAAATCGTTGTTTGCTCAAGCTGTGTCTCCTGAAAGTCAGTAAACTTATGCCACAGTTCCAAAATGTTGTATTGATATTTTGGTTTAGCATCTTCAACAATTTGAAACTTGTTGTCTCTTCCTGTTGGACTGAAGTTATAGCTGACAAGTGTTAAGTCAAATCGCTCCAATGCGATATCTGTTGCGATCGCATCTCTCTTGCTCCTCACAATCTCTCGGTTTCGCTTGGTATCTTTTAGACCAGTACTGATAAAGAATTGTTTGGTAAATCCTTTTACCCAAAAACGAATAACCAGTTTTTTGGTGCGAGAATCAGAGCTAATCCATTTATCTTCAGTCATCAATTTCTTTCGCTTTTTTCCTTTAAAAACTTCGCAGCACCAGTACATATTTCTAATCTCTTGACTTCATCTAGTTCGTAGTCAGTCATACTGATGATCAAATATCGCTGCTCCCTGAAAATCAAATTAAGGTGTCTTACGTACATATCTGGATAGTCAAACATCCCAGGAATGACCATCTCACGAACTACCAATGATTGCTCAGTAAGTGGTTCTCCAATAGAAAAACCGTGCTTATTTTCCTTCTCCAAGTCGTGATAAGTGAGATGATTCATAGTTTTAATTATTAAGGGTCATACTCATCATTGAAATCTTTTGGACGAACCTTGCCTGTGATAGCTTCGCTAACTAGCACATTTATTAAGCGTTGCAAAAACAATAATTTGTCTAGTTCTGATTCCAAACTATCGCAGTAAGAAAAAACTACTTGCGGCAGATGAGATAGAGGATATTTGAGCATCTCGTCCGCCACATAATGAGCGTAATAATCAGGTTCTGTTATCTGTCTTGCCACCAATTCAACGATTCTCAATAACTGTATTTGACCAAGATTTTGAAAAATATGGGCTTGATAATCGTTCATACCGATCCACTCCCGTCGCATCGAGGACAATTTGTTTGAGTCATTGCAGATTTAAAAAATATTTCGATTTTTTAACTTTTTTAAACCCCAGAATTTTTGTCTACAATCGCTAAAATCCGCTCTGGAGGCTATTTTCAGCGCCTACAACCGAATTTTTGGGGCTAAAAAACTGTAGACGGTGTAGACGCACTCTTAAGTGGTTATCGGTCATGTGGTCAGCGATCGCACTTCCGCCCAAGTGCTGCTTATTCAAGCTGTAATTTACCCCCAAAGCGTTGCCTACAGCCTGTAGACGGACTGTAGGCAAACTGTAGACATTACTTTGACCACCTCCAGCCCAGGCGATCGCCTTTTCCTTCCACATCCCCCAATCCCCTGTCAGCCATAGAAGCGAAGATAATCCGCACCTCATCCGGCTGCATCCCCTCAAACAATCGGCTAGCTTGCAGCAGAATTCGGGCTTTTAAAACCTCATCTGGGTGCTGTTGACCCCAGTCAAGGATAAATTGCTCAAACTCATTCATGGCTGACGGTTGAGATTGCACCTTATCTCCATCGCTGGAGGTTTCCGGTGTTGTGATCGCAGTTGTCCCCCAGTTGCTCAGGTCAAGTTCACAAGGGCAGTCATCGACCATAAATCGTTTTTTACCACCTGCCTTTAACCACTGCTCTAGTTGAGGATCTTTTAGTTTAGTCCTCGCGTAGTCGCGCCCAAACTGCCCCAGGCGGACGAGACAAAAGCAGCTGTAAAGGGTGTCTTTGTCACCTTCCAAGCCGAAATTCTCAGCCGTGTCGTTTTGGGCCAGCGCACAAATGAACTGTTTATATCGCCTGCCCCGTTTGGCGTGGCGTTTGATCCACGGTCTAGCGTGGTCGCATTCATCGACCAAGATCGGGAATTCTTCGGCAATCATGAATCGTTCCCGACCGGCGATCGCGTTGTCTCCCCCCTCTCCGCGAAGCTCTACAAGCTCCTCTAAGGTTTTGAGGTCGTTGCCCATTGCGGTGTCAATGGCTTTAAAGTTGCCTTTTCTGCCAATGACATCTTTTTGATCTAGCCATGCCCAATCGTCGGGCTTGGCATCGGAATCGTAGGCAACGACTCGCCCACCGATTTTTGATGATAAGTATTGGGTAAAGGTCGATTTCCCGTCCCCAGTCCCGCCAACCAGAGCAACGTGTTTCTGTTTTTTCTGGATGTATTCAACTGGATCTGTAATTAAGTTCTCTGGTTTCCAGTTGGCATCAATAGCGCCAACTGTCAGCGCTAACTGTGCCGTGGGTTGGGTGTTGGCTCTCGCCCAGGCTTGGAAGTTGACCCGTGAGGCTTGGTCGATGTCGCCAAGCGATTCTCGCAGTAGCTTGGCTGTTTGGCGATGTCGCCGTCCTAGTTCTAGCGTGCCAACGGAAGCTGCAAGCACCCAAGGCTTGACACTCGGCTTTTGGCTAACTCCTAATGACAGTAAACTCAAGCTGACTATTAAACCACCCCAGGATGACCACTTGGCACGGGCATACATTTGTAAGTGCTGGTGTAACTGGGATGGGTGCAAGCTGCTAGTCATAAGCCGATCAATACTCCGATCGCAATTAGCCCGACGCGAAGTAACAAGACATCTTTAACCTCTGGCACGGCTTGACGCACATATAACAGAGAGATTCCAGTGATGGACAGCAAACCCACTATTCCTAATCTCATAAAACTGGGAATGGGTAAGCTTACCCAGCAGCTGCTAAATAGAGCCGGAATTGCAACACAGCTTGTCAGTTCAAAAGCCATGTCTAGCAGATTATCAGGGAGCGCGATCGCGTCTCTCCACCCCTTTTTAAATTCCTCCAATTTAGATGACTGGGGAATGGGGACTGGGGAATAATGACCCCGATCGCTCGGAACTTCAACAACGATTTTTTGCTCATCTGCCATACTGCACCTCGATTTTGAGGTAAAAGGGGCGATAGCTTTCCTGCTTGCACAGGGCTGCGATCGCAATTACTAGAGCCGCTATGGTGCAAAAAAGGATGATTGCTTGATTCACTCCTGTTCCTGCTCCTTTTCGCGTATAGCTTTCCAGGTTTCAGGGTAAATTTTCCTATCCATCCGCCGAATCTCTGTTTGTACTTCTGGCGGTTGTTTTTTTAGTTCTTCAGATATCGCTATAGCCGCAACCAACCAAGGGCTAGGAGTGTTACTTTCTGTCATTGTTATTCCTCCAGTCGCTGTACTGCCCATAGCCGCTAGTTTCGGTGAGGCGGTCTGATATCCGGTTGATAACACTGTTATCGCTGACTGGCAGTGGTTTTCCTTGGAGGTAGGCGGCTGAGATTTCCGCGCACTCCTCCACCGTTGCACCGTTGCCTAGTAGCTGCCCCTCTGGAAAGCCTACATGGTGAATTTCGTTGCTGGGATTTGGCTTTTCAGTCATATAATTTGGTTACGTGTTGTTTTCTTTGAAACAGCCGGCGATCGCGGATCTATGCGGATGGCGATCGCCTTTAAAAATCCGTTTTTACAGCAGATGTTGAATTGAAATTCGTAACTACCCAAACCTGTAAGGAGTTCCGAATAGACGGCTTTACCTCGATTGCTTGTCGCGTATCCAAGCAAATGGCGCGGCCATGGTTCAGCTTGACGTGTAAGTTCTTCCCACCCTTGGAACGAGAAAACAGTTGTCCGACTTCGAGCAAAGCCCAAGTCATCGGAGCCTTGCCCGTCACGTATTCAGCATGATGGCTGTCAGACCCCTCGGATAGTGGGTCAACAGTCAAGTCTTTCCACTCCTTCTTACGACCTTTACGGCTGTTAATCGGGCTTGGTCGTTGCCCGTTAAGTGGTTTGTCGGTGGTCTGTTGATCAGTCATAGTGGCTTAATAGTCGCTCAATAAACTGGGTTGATTTTGTGGCTCAATTGCTTGTACAGTATGGTTTTGAGCATTATTCGCAAACATTGATTTGTTAGTTAGTTCGTCTAATAAGTGGGTGTTGATCGCTGTTGCGATCGCTAAAAGGTATTGGTCTGGGAGTTCATCGCACCAACTAGCAATAGGTACGGGGATATCATCAAAACCGCATTCCTTTCTTTGATGCATGACGGTGGTCTGTTCCCGCAGCGCTAGGAAAATTAGGCTGTTTAAGCCTGTTGCCTGAGTGCGGTTAAAGTTTCGCTCAATGTGGGTGATGATTTCTGTTACAGTCATCCTGTCCTCCCTTTCAATGTTGTTTTTCTCTGTTCGAGTTTGGAAATCCAGGGCACTTTGCTCTGGATTTTTAATTGCCTGCTAACCCTGCGACGCTACGACTTACAGGTGAATACAGTTATCAATTAATACATTCAGCATGGATGCAAGCTCAGTACTGCTAACCCTGCGACGCTACGACTTATGGGTGAATACAGTTCTCGGTTACAGTGCAGCTATTTGAAAACGTGGAACCCTCCTTCAAGGTATGGATCTGAGATTTCTATTTTTGTTAGTGGTGTGGAGTTAAGTTCTGTTACCCCTGAAAGCGCTTTTTCGCTTAGACGGGTTTCTGTACCCCGTGCATTACAAAAAACGAAAATCGGTCTAACACCTGGTTCGCTGTATTTGTAAGTAAGCTCCTTGCCTTTGTAGACATATCTTTTACCTCTTAGAAGTAGAGTGCCTTCCATTCGTTTTTCTCCTCGTTTTTAGTTGAATGCGAGCGCGCTTCGTGTAGTGGTCGCCTTTTTATTTGCACTGCTAACCCCGCGATCGCTACGACTTATGGGTGAATGCAGTTGTCAGTTATTGGGTACAGGGTGTTTCCGCGCAAGGTAAAGCTAGTATCTCTTCGTCTGTGCGGTCGAGGTTTGTGAATGCGAACCTTATTAGAGTGTTTCCAACTACTGTGCAAGTCACTTGACCTGCCTCTGTGCCTAGCTTCGCATCTCCAGGCAGGCATCGTAGTCTTCTAATCAATTCGTCAACAGTGATTGTCATATTGTCTCCATCTCGTTTATGAGTCGCTCGGTTCTTGGTGATTACAGGGTGTTTCCGCGCAAAGGACGAGGCGCGGGTGCTTGCTCCGGTTGCAACGCAAAGGGTTAGGCGTTGGGGAGCGGTCTTGTTGTGCAAAATTAACTTGCACGTGCTACTATCTTTTAATAGTTATTGCACGTGCAATAATAGAAGTCAAGCATATTTTTTGTAAAGCACGTGCAGAATCATCCGTTTAGCACGTGCAATAATTTAGGGGTTGCTATGGCTATCACAGATGACAGAAGAAACCACGACAGACAAAAAGACGATCAACGCAACTGTGAGAATATCACCGGAAGATTGGGAGTCCCTGAGAGAGAAAGCATCTCAGTTAGGCATGAATCGGACACAATTTTTTATCCAGATAGCGAGGGGAGAAATCAAGCTAGATCATGGATTGCTCATACAGGAGAAACAACTCCTGGGGGAATCTATCGTAGGCTGAAGGAATTACATGAATCCTGCTTAACTGTAATCGAATCCCAGCAAAAGCAGCTTGAAAACAGCCTACACAACACTAAGCAACTAACAGAGGAAGTTGAAAGCTTACACGTACTATTAGCAGAAGTTCTGCAAGATATACCGCACAAGGAATAAAGCCGTTTACCTGCTTGGGTAGACGGCTTTATTCGTGGCGATATCGTCTCACAAAGCCGGAGTGCGATCGCCACGAAGCAATGACCAGTGACAGACTATTCGGGATTGAGTTGCGACCGGAGGTCATCCAAAGGAGATTCTGCACCAGGCACTTTGTCGGGAGTGAATTCCACGCGATAACTGATCACTAGTTTGAGCCTCCCCTTCTGCCAATCTTTTCCTGGTTGGAGAACCTCTACTGGAACGCCGTCGTATCCCTCAAGTTCAGCAGTCCAAACTCTGTAATTAGGAAAATGCGACTTTATCGCTTCTTTAATCTGTTTGTCGATTTGCTGAAACTTGACAAGTTCAGCATTTATGAAACTCAGATTTTTATCTAGGCTGATTATTTCATTGCCACTCAAGATCACTACGTCACTCATTTCGATTTTCTCTTTCGGTTAACAACATGGCGGATAAAGCTACCAACTTGATCCGCCTTCCCTAATCTTTCCCAATGCCCAATGACCAATGACCAATGACTTTTGACAGATGACCGCTAATGACTAAACAAAAACTTTCATCAAAGGAAGTTAGGGCGCGCAGCCTAGCCTATTACGAGCTAGAGAAATTTTTTGGCTATATCCTCACCATCGACCCCACGATGAGATCCGATGAAGTGATCGTGCTAGCTGCATTCATCTTGGAAGGATTGCCCCAACTATTTCAGCAGAATCCTGCACTGCTAGATCAAGTAAAAGAAATAGCCACAAATATGAAGCTTAAGCGTGGCACTCACAACTCTCGTAACTAATGACTAATGACCAATGACTAACACCCAACCGACCAGCAAAAGCAAAGACCCAACTCAACAGCGAATTGAGAGATTAGAACGCACAGTTAACGCTTTGCACTATCACCTGGTGACTACCCTGGAGCTAACTTATGCCTTAGCCGCAGAACTAGCAAAATCAAACGGACGCAAGCAATCACAGGATGCCACCTGCACCAAAATCCTCGCCGAGTGGAACACCATCAAAGGACTAAACCCAATTTCTTTGACCCAGAAGAGATGACCGAGCCACCGTACCCAAACTTTCAGAAGCTAGTCACCCAAATCGACGCCCAAATGCAGCGATTGGGCTGGACAGAAGCTCAAGGTCGAGAGCATTTGGAGAGATTTTATGGAGTGCGATCGCGCCTCCTGCTGAGCGAAGAGGAGTTAGACAATTTTCTGCTTTACCTGCAACTTACTGATACCCCAACCCCTAATGCCTAATGTTTGGTTTTGATGGCTCAACTAAAGCGATCGTTCACTTCCTTGAACGAATAAAGGAGAACAAGGAAGGCAACAAGCTCACCCACAAAGAGGTACGGGCTTACGCAAGGCTGATGTTAAACCTACTTCCTAGTTTGCAAGTTGATGTTGAAGATGAAGAAAAAATCCAAGCTCTACTTGCGTCTATTTCCAGTGCTGGGCTGCCACACTACGATCGCTCCTTCGCAGCAGAGCAGATTCTCAAATTGTTAGAGGAGCAAGAGAAGCGCAAGCTCAGTTGTCCTGATGGATTTTGAAATGAATGCGATCGCCAAATGAAGGTCTCAAAGAACAGCTAACAAATGCTTATCATCCTGTTAACTAACCAAAAAAAAAAGACCCCAGGAATCAGCTAGAGTCAAGGAATAAATTATGAAAAATTACTTTCAAAGAAAGATTAAGGAATCTTTCTTCATTAATGCCAATTCTAGCATTAATTGGGGGGTAGAACAATGACTTCTACTACTCAAACAGTTGATACCATTGCATCACACCACTGGGAAGAATGGCAATTAAGTGGTGTCTCTGCAAAAATCATACAACTAAATGTCAGAACCTTACATGACTCTAGAGAAGTCGATAAAGTTCTAAATCGCAATACAAAATCCAGACAGAAACACTCAGATCATTTAGTACCTTGCTGGATGGTCTCAGGGGTAAATCCACTGACCGAAGAAAACACCTTAGATGGCGTACAAGTAAAGCCTGATGTCTCCCCATTAGGCAAAGACGGCAAAGTTAATAAATACTTAGGAGCAGTTGGTTACGGTGCATTTCCTCTCTTCTTAAATATCGGAATAGAGCATTATTGGCAACAAGTTCTCGCCGATAAATCAATCCCCATAATCATCACTGAAGGAGCCAAAAAAGCAGGTGCGGGGCTAACAATAAACTTGCCAACCATATCTATCCCTGGAGTATCCACTTGCCGCAAACTGGGCCGACTTGACACGTGGCTCGAAGCCTTTGCTGGATTTGGAAGAACTTTCTACCTATGTTTTGACGCTGACATATTACATAAACGTCCCGTCCAGCAATCCTTAATCAACATAGCCAGAGATTTAACTGCGACAGGTTCAAAAGTTATGGTAATTAAATTACCATCAATTGAACTTAAAGGCATGGATGACTTTATTGCTGCTAAGGGAGAACAAGCTTTCAAGCAACTAATAGAAGATGCCCCAACCATTGAAGAGTGGAAGAAGGATTTAGAGGAGCAACGAAAAAATAACACAGAATTTGATGATGAGGAACGCACCTCAAAAATTTACCGCGCTTACAAAATCATCAAAGATGGATGGGGCGACAGTCTCCGGTTAAATCAACTAAAAAACATCATTGAACTGAACGACCAAAAAATGGACTTAAACCAATTACGACTATACATAGCACTAGAATTTGATCTGGATGTACAAATCGGAGATGGTCAGGCGATCGTTGAAGCGATCGCTTCTCGAAATGCTTACCATCCAGTAGTGGAATACTTAGATGAAGTTGCCGCAAGATACAGCACCGTTGATACATCAATCCTTGACACTCTAGCAACTAAATACTTTGGCACTAACGACCCACTTCATAACATTTACTTGAAGAAAATGCTGATATCAGCCGTAGCTCGGGCCCGTCGTCCTGGGTGTAAAGTTGATACCGCTTTGATATTGGTAGGGGAACAGGGAATAAACAAATCTAGCTTTTGGCGGGAACTGTTCGGGCGAGACTGGTTCACAGACGAACTCAGCGACGCGAACGAGAGAGATGAGCTAATGAAACTGCATCAGTTCTGGGGTTTAGAAATCCCAGAAATTGAACACATGTATAAGAGAAAGGACATCAGCAGCATCAAAAAATTCATGTCGTCGAGCGTTGATGCCTTCCGCGCTCCCTATGCCCGCGAAGTAAAAGAGCATCCCCGCGCCTGTGTCCTCGTGGGGACGAGTAACGAAACAGAACTACTCAACGACCCCACAGGCAACCGACGATTTTGGATTATCCCGGTAATAGACGACATCCCAATTGATATCGAGCAGTTAGTCCGAGAACGCGATTTAATCTGGGCAGCTGCTAACGCCCTTTACGAGAAAGGCCATCAGTGGTGGCTATCGCCAGCCGAGTCGAAAGTCCACAACGAAGCCAGCAAAGACTTCCAATCCGTTGACCCCTGGACAGACACAGTATTGGCTTACGCTCGAAATCAAGGAGAGACAACCACCTCTGAAATTTTGAGAATTGCGCTAGGGATTGAGCTTGGCAGACAGGAGATGCTTTACACCAAAAGAGTTTCAGCTATTCTCCGGTCGAACGGCTGGGAGCAGTACAGACAAAAAATTGGTAATACTCGACCTTGGGCTTGGCGATTGAAGTCATCGTCAGAAAATCAAAAAAGTTTGGGTAACAAGGCAGATCAAGGCGGATCACCCGGATCACTTTCCCCAAATTTAGAAGTTGAAACTGAATTAGAAAATCAAAAAAGTTTGGGTAACAAGGCGGATCAAGGCAGATCACCCGGATCACTTTCCCAAAATCTCCAAAGTGATCCGCCTAGCACTCCACAGAGGCAGATCACACCTGAACCCTTGCGACAAGAGACTTCTGAGCATTGTGATCTGCCTGTGATCCGCCTTGATCCGCCTAATTTACCCAACTTTTCTGAAAATAATATTGCAAGCAATAACGAAGTAACTAGCGCTGCTGTCACCCGTCCCGCAAAGTGTCGCTACTACCAAATAGTTGAAGTTGAGACCACTAGCTTTAAAATCGAAACAGACTTTGGGACGGTCAGCGTCAGCGCTGAACCCTACCACCGCTTTGGAACTGGTGAGAGCAAAATCTGGTTTGAATTCCAAACTCCCGAAGGGCAGACACTAACCAAGAACATTAAGGCAGATCCAGATCAAAGAACGTTCCCCAGATTAGCCAAAGAATGTGGTGTGATTCAGCAGTGGCAGGAGAAGCGAAGAAAAGACTTCATCTCCAAAATTGAAACTGGCAACTTCAAAGTAAGAATTTTAGGAGAGGAAGATTACGAGTGGATTGCTGATTGCATTCTCCAGGATGTACCCAATTCCCCTTCTAGCACCCACTTCACCTTCAAAACTCCTAACAACACAGTCATCACTGCTTACTTTGGGGAGTTTGAGGAGACTTAAGTAGTAAAACGCGATCGCCCTTCTACCTTACTTAGGGAGCGATCGCGCCGGTGCAATTTATCTACCCCAAGATATTCGCCTGAGAGTGCTAAGGCGATGCGGATCATACTGAACTCTTGGCAAAGTTTTCATCAAATTCGCCTTAGTTTAAAGATTTGTATAAATTATTTTTTTATCAAAATCAGTACAGCTACTCAGGCTGTTAAAAGTCCAGTTGGGGGTATGACTTCCGGTTTAACCATCCCACAAGGTTAAACAGGTATATTTTAAATTCATAAAAACAGTAATGTTCCTAGAACTCAGTCATTGCAATATGTTGGTTTAGTAAAGTACTTCCTTTTTTACATAAAAGTGGAACATTTACATAAATTTAGCTTGCCGCTACAACGGATTTATTCACATCAAGAAAAAATTCGCTTTATGACGACAGAGCCAACATTAACGCAAGTTTTCGGAGCAAATGCAAGTCAGACAAGTACTGATTTAGTAATCAAGAAGTCCGATCTGGCAACAGTGGGTTTAACAGCAAGTGCAAACAACACTGCTGAATCCATGATGGTAGCCTTGCTGCTTTTAGCAGCTTTGTACTTAAATACGAGTAATCAAGATTCTACAAATACTGACATTCAACTAACTATTGTTGATAGTGATTTTCCTCAAATAGTGACTAGAAATAGCACCAAGTATCGACAAATTACATACAACGTAAACTTACAAACTGTAGACACTGGTTTTACAGTTGACCCAGACAACTATTAATTTATGACTTGCACAAGGACAATCACAACTTTAAACGCTGGATTTACTCAAGCCCAGTTAAGTGCAGCGCTACAAACAGCGTTTGCAAACGCTGGGTTTTCTTCTTTATTTGATAGTTTTACTAGTGGCACAGATTTGTGCTTGGTTTATGCATTTACAACTGATGCAACTAAAACTTACGGTATAACTTACATTAGAATTCGGATTACAACTGGGTTTGTAATTTATCAGCAACCTTACGGAAGCTGGAATACTTCAACGCATACAGGAACAGGTACAGGGACAGGGACAGAAATTAATTATGGAACATTAGTTAATACTGTTAACGTAATTTTCAACTCACTTACCAATGGCAACGAAGCAAGATTAGTTTGCGTAAATCAAGGGTCAACCTTCCTTTTATTAGGTGCAATTACACCTAGCATTTTGCGGGGAAGCTGGGATTTGAACAGTTACACAGCTAGCTTTATTCCTAATACAAACACTCTAACTTCCATCATCGGCACAATATTTAATCAGTACTATTCAATTAGTACCTCTACCTCAATGATTAATACTTTGCTTGGTGCAGGTAGCGCTTTGTTGGCAGGCGCTAACATTGTGGATTTACAACGAGATATTTTAACAGGAGTACCATTACTGAACAATACAAATGGTGGGTTTTTAGGACAGTTGTCTAGTGATTTTGCTATCTGTGCAAGTAATGGAAGCACTAGATATGATGTCATTGTTCCCACAGGAACTTCACAGCAATATTTAGTAATTGTTCCCGGTAGTGGTGGTATAGCTGTAAGGATAAATTAATGCTTGCAAACTGGAATTTAATAGCAAGTAGTAAGGTAATTTATAATTCCACAAAGATTAATTCTTCTGTTGTTCAAAGTGGAAACATATCTACATTTGGGCAAGTAATACCACAATCTTCACAGCTTTCAACCATATCAAATACCATTAAAGGGCTAAAAAACTCGCAAGGATTGTTAAACTTTGGCAACATTCAAGCTAGAGGTATTTTATTTACTGAAAAACCATTAATAGCTCCAAATATATTCAAAGCTTTATTTGGGGCTAATGCGGTACAGACAGCTACTACACTTACTATCAAAAAATCAGATATTCCATTGCTCACTCCGAGCAACAATAATACAGCAGAATCGTTATTAGTTGGATTACTATCGATAGTTTTAAACAACAAACTAGTAATTGAATTTAATGAATTAACTTTTACTTATCAAGGGTATGGAAAAACTGAAGGCAAGAGAATTGATACGATAACTATTGATATCAGAAACTCATTAACTCCAACAAACAAGTATGAATTACCTGAAATCAATGCAGTAATAAACCCTAACAATTATTAATCATGGTATGCACCAAAGGTGATAAACCTACAATTACTTATAAATTTGGTACTGGAAACGATAGGATTTATCAAGCACAATATGCACCTATTGATATCGTCACGGGCACTTTACCAATAGATGCTACTGCTAATTACAAAAATGCTGGATATCAAATTAATTTCCAATCACCACAAGGACAATTCGGATATATATCAGCAATAGTTGTGGACTACCAGATTATTTATTATCCTGGAGGGAATCAGTTTGACCCTTTAAGAGGATATTACATTGCTTTTATTGGATGTGGTTCTACGAGTTTCGCTGTCAATTCACCATCTAAAGGTATGCCAACTGATTACGGTGGACTTGTTTTGTCCGCCAGCATGACAACAGGTGTAATTGATTCAATCAATACCAATATTAAATGCGCTTCACCTAATAGCAATAGATGTACTTTTCAGGTATTTAGCAACAATTTATTGCTGTTTCAAGACCAGGGTAATTGTCCTTGTACATACACTATTCAATGCGGTAGATGTCCGGAGGGTACTTGCGAATGTGCTTCGCCAATTTACCCAGGCTATTGCTGCAATGATTGTGAATCTAGTGCTGCAAGTATTAGAAGCATTACCAATGATTTAAGGAGATTAAATAATGGCTGATTCTTGTGCTGGATTATCAAATGAAATAGCAGCACTTAGGGCGGAGGTTGCACGATTAAGGATACTAACAGAGGCTCAAGTTAGAGCAATTGCTCAAAGTGTAATTAATGAAAGTAAACCAGGTATTATCCAAACAACTAAATCAGCATTAGAACCAGGTATTGCAAGCGCTGTAGCTGGTGGTGTCGTGGTTGCGGTTGACAAATTGAAGCCAAGTATTGATAACGCTGTAGAGCAATCAAGACAAACGTTAGAAAGAGTTTTTAAAGTAGAAAGAACGGCTGATAATGGTTTGGCTAAAGCTTTAAAAATTGCTCAAGATGCTGGTGCTGATAGAGCGGAACTCGCGAGAATAAGCAGGCTTGCATCTACCGCAAACACTACAGCTAATGAGGCTTCATATATTGCTGGTACTTCCGCCAAGGTTGCGAATAACGCTTTTAATGCAGCAGATTACGCAGAAAAAAAAGCTGCGTTGCTCGAAAAACAATCACTTGATGCTTTTAGGCGATTGAATCAAGCAGAAGATATTGCGGCGGCGGCAGCACGGGAATCATCATTATCAAAGGGACTGTCTAATCAAGCAATTACAAAATCAGGGCAAGCGATATCAGAAGTTGCAAAAAGTTCAAAAGCGATCGCTGACAGCGTAAACGAAATTTCTGGATTGCGTGGTTTAGTAAACGGCTTGGGCGCTCGTGTCGATTCATTTGGTCGGGCGATCGCCAATCTTGAGACAAAGGTAGGTAATGCAATCACCAGCGCTGCAAAGGCTGTTGGTATCTCAGAGCAAGCTTTAGGTGCAACTGGGCGATTACTGGGTAGAGTTGCGGAACTATTTCAGATAGTTGGCACGTTTGCAACGCTTGCAGAAAATTATTTTACATTGGAAACTTTGGGAGGAAGAATTGACGCTATAGAGCGAGAAACACAGTTTGTTGGAGATAGTGTCTCTAGAGTACTTGGTAAGCTTTTAGGATTACAGAATCGTATCGGTAAAACTGAAGCTGATATCAATATTGTTCGTGATATTGCTGTTGATGCACGTAGTCTTGGTGAAGCAGCCAAACTGCAAGCTGGTGCAGCACAAGTAACTGCTGTACGTGCTGAAAATTTTGCACAAATCGCTAACGCCAACGCCAAGACAGCGCAAACGACGGCTGACGGTGCGGTACGGAATGCCACAATTGCGAATGAAAATGCTACTACTGCATACAAAAAAGCAACAGAAGCTCAAGGGATAGGAGAGCAAGCCAAGCGTGTTGCCGGGGATGCACTTGGGAAGGCTGGAACAGCCCTTACTACTGCATTAACGGCTTTAACTTTGTATCAATTTGTCAAAGGAGTACGCGGTATACAGGGGATACCTGGCATACCTGGCATACCTGGAAAGCAAGGAGAGAGAGGGATACAAGGCATTCCAGGTAAAGACGGCGTAACAACCGTGGTAACTTTACCCGGTACACCTGGCAGAGATGGAAAGAATGGTATTAACGGATTGCCGGGTAAAAATGGCAGGGATGGTAAAGACGTGAATCCAGCAGATGTAGCAAGCTTAAAAGCTTTAATTATTCAGCAACACGCGTCAACACGAACAAGTATCAATGCCACATCAACAGGGCTAGTTAATGGGGTTAAAGTCTTCTTTACCACGCAATTAGCAGGAATTACAACATTAATTACTGCAATTGCAAACAATACTTATGTTGAAAAAGCGTTATCAGTTCTTACGTTCGCAGCTACAATTCACAATGCTTTAATGTTAAGTAATAATCTTGCTCAAACTTTGGGAACAATCATAGATCAAGTATTGGGCTTTATATTGCCAAAAGGACTTGATGGTAATCCTATTAGCATTAATAATGTAATCGGAAAAGCTGTACACGAAATCATTGCCGACACTGTAGGCGAAGCAAATTATCAACACATATCTGAAGATTGGGCGAAAGCCAACAGAATTTATCAAGCAAGCGTTAACGTTTTTAATCAAATTGGCAACGCAGTTGGCTTAGTTACTGCTGGCATGGAAGTAATCGGCGGCAATGTTGCCAACGACACCTTCTCAGGAATCACCAATAGAGCATGAGAAATCTGTCAGATTAATGAAATTTTCTTGTGCTTCTGGAGACAATGATGGAAGTATCAAGCCAGCTATTACTAAGGCGAATATGACAGAGATTGCAAACGAAATCAAAAACCTTTTTTTATCAAGTGGAAGTGGTATAACTTATACCTGCGGGAATAAATCAGCATCATATACTGACCCAGAAAATGGTTTTGCTAGAGGTAATTATTTATTAGTCAATAACCGAACTGATGCTGTAGAAATTTATCAAAAAATTTGCAACGTAATTGATGTACCCTTCAAACTAGAAAAGCTGATCGTTAACGATCCAGATAAAGCCAGCACAACAACGGCTACAGCCGGGAAAATCACGATTTTAGGGAAGCAAGTACAAAATCGCAGGTATAGACCCGTAGCAGTTCTCAGGTTCAGAAGCGCTTACATTTCTTTAGGAAATCTTGTCCCACCAGTATTTTTGATAGACACAACGCTCAGAAATCGGGCATTAGTCAAATATCCCTGAGCTTAATTGACTGGCTTCGGGAGACTCCGGCAGAAAATAAAGGTAAAAACCTATTAGGTTTGACCACAGAATTCTAAGGATTTTAAAGGGTTAGAGTTGGTGACATCTGTAGCAACTATCACCAGTAATTATGGGCTTTAGAGATTTACAACGATTTGAGTCGCAGAAGTCACGGTACGACAAATACAAAGCTTGGCTTGCAATGACTCCAGACCAGCGACAAGCTGCTTTCGCTGCAATCACCGACGAAAGCAAGCGGGCAAGGGCAGAAAGAGAAGATGGCTATATTTCTCCTTTTGGCACGGCTGGGACTACAAAAATTTACCTTCCGGCCCAATTGCTCAAGAGTGGACAAACCGGACAAGGGTCTGGTGTGGCTAATGTACTTCTTTCGCTGCTTGCTAGTCGCACTACTACAGCTACCGAATTTGGCGCATTAACTACGCCAATTAAGATTGACACGAAAAAATTCAAGTTTGCCAAATTGACGCTTACTTCTGTTGTACCTGGCACTGTTAAGAAAAATAGTAGGATCACTGGCGCAGCATACAAAAAGCCTGAAGTTGATTCTGTTACTTCGCCCTTTGGACAAGGTACTGGTGGCGAAGCTTACGATGCGGCTGTTTTAGCTATAGAAGAAACAACGGAGTACGTGACCTTCATTGAAGGAAACGGCGGTAAAAATCGGGCTAGATTCACTCCTGAAGGCTAATGAGCAAGATAGCAGAACGAACTGGAATTATTTGGACTCCAGATGACCCGTTAGACCTGCTGTCTGTTGATGTTGAGGGCAACTGTTCCGATTCTGAATTCAAAGGAATGCTTGCCATCAATCAAGCGGGTAGAGATTGGCTGACTGGGAAAATCGATATAGTTGAATACCTCGATAAGCTGGAGCATTACGGTATTCCTAATCCGTTTGAAATTCTAGATGAATTTGCCGAACACGTTGATTTCGTAATTTCTCACGGGTAACATGGCACGTAATTTACAGCTAGGGATAGAAAGTAATTGGCATTTACAATATAGTGATTCCTTCCCTGCTGTAAGTTATTTAAACGATTCAGCAGGAAAGCCAATTTATCAAACGATAACTGAGATAAATATCCCTGTAGTGTTTGATAAGTCAATCATTGCTGTATCTGTCAATACTACTGTTCCTGTAGGAAAAATTTGGAAGTATGCAGGATACTTGCGCCGCAGCTTAACAACTGGTTTGGGCGCAAGTTTTGTGGGTGAACCTGAAAGCTTATTTTTAGGTAAATTCAATTTAATAATTTTTGATGACCTAAATATTAATTATTCCGTATCACTTCAAGTTCCTAAATGGTTTATCAATGCAAATATTGCTATTTATCAATATGAAGGAATAGATACGACGACACTAGAAGATGATGTTCAGGCGATAAAAATATCGCTGGGTATATAAAATGAAAATTGATATTAATAATGCTTTCACTGTTGTCTCTCTGGCTTTTATGTTGATTGCGGGGATTTATCGATTAGCGCAGATAGAATCGAATATCAATGCCAAAATTAATAGAGTTGAAACTACTGTGTTATCGGCCGTTGATCAATTAAAAGATAACCTTGTTGATCGGTTGTACACTGTTGAACGAAAAGTAGACGTACACCTAACTGAGTACAATGAAAAGAAGCTTTTTATTGAATATCGCCTGAACGGACTTGAAAGTATGATCAAGCACAAGTTTGACAGACTTGCAAACTGGGTCAAGCAGATAGTCGGATTCCTGAACAAGCAATCTAATTTTCAAATCCGTGATGACAAATTCTAGTCTTTGAGAATTCAAAATTCGGGAATACTACGAACACACCAACGAGGAGTAAATGAATAAATGTCTAAATCATCAACTTTGAATACTCTCAGCACAATCCTGGGTTTAATTGCAGGTGGTTCTAGTTTACTCGGCAGGGCTGGAGCCATTAATCGTAATTTAGTTAGTACAATCGGTGGACTGGCTACTGCATTGCTCGGCTATCTCGTCCAGCAACCGACAGCAGGGGAACAACCTCAAGCACCACAGCCACAACCCGAAAAGTAATGAATTTCATTGTTGAGGTTTTGCAAGTTGTTGACCAAGAAGGGTTATTAACTGGGAAGTGGCGGCTGACTGTTAGAACCAACGCCAAGCCTTATGGGCTATGCACTCATGTACATGATTCCTATGAGTCAGCTTGGAACTGTACCCAAGCATGGCAAGCAGCTAAAAAACTCACTGGGGATTCAGGGTAACTGAAACTTTTTCGCACACTCTAGACAAAGTAAGTTTTTGCCCACCAATTTGAGGTTGCA
>NZ_JAVRBY020000020.1:0-20009 GCF_034531035.1 Nostoc sp. DedQUE02
CAAAATATATTGATAACCATTTGATGACTATCGGAAACCAAATTTTTTTGATGTCGAGATTTGGTAAAGACAAAAATCTTTGGACTTTCTTTTTTCTACTTTCAAATTCAATCGAAATTGGTAAAGCATTGGCCAAAGCTTCTAAACTTACTTTTTTAATCGATTGCAGCACTGCGAGCCAAATTTGCAACAAGATATATTCGGCAGTACTTAGTTGACTTTTAAGATGTGTTTGGTAAAATTTAGGTAACATTATCAATAGATAGGTCTTATTGACAAAAGCAGACCTATCTTTTTCTACCATAAATTGCTGTATTCTTTAAATTGTAAGCTTTTTAGCTTATTTCCTCGCCCCGTCAGGTTCTATAGACTGCGTTTCGAGTAAAAACAAAAACCGTCCATTTTCAACCGTAGTTAAATTAAAGTCACGTTTGACTTTTGAGAGCGAGAACTCGCTATAAGACATTATTAATATGATTAAATATTAATCTATAAGTATTAATATTATCGCATTTATAGCTGCTTTGTTGGAAATGGTATCAACAAGAGCGATGTCTACGACGAGCTTCGCTTACGCCAACTTGCCGAATATACGATTAACTAATGACTCAAGTAGATATTCTTATCCTATCAAATGGCCCAGGTGAAGTAACAACCTGGGTGCGTCCAGTAGTGAAAGCGTTGCGGCAAGAACTAGGGGATGACCGTTCTGTAGTGAGGATTTCTGTGGTATTATCGCCTTGCTCAAATGCCAGTGGTAAAGAAGCAGCGATCGCTCTTTCTTACCCAGAAGTAGATAGAGTTCAGGAAGCAGAACATTTTTGGCAATTTTTGCTTTGGGGCAAAACATTTGAAAATTGGGATTGGAGAAGTCGCGGTGTAGTCGTTTTTCTAGGCGGTGATCAAATTTTTCCAGTGATTATAGGCAAAAAACTCGGATATCGCACAGTTATTTACGCCGAATGGGAAGCCAGGTGGCACAACTGGATTAATCGCTTTGGTGTGATGAAGCCCAAAGTCGCAGCCAAAGTCCCAGCAAAATATGCTCACAAATTCACTGTTGTCGGTGATTTGATGCTAGAAGCTAGTAGTCATTTGTTTTTAGCAAACGACAAAGGACAAATGACTAATGACACAGACGCGTCAACAGTTTCCCAGAAGGTAGAACAAGAGACTGAATTGATTGGTTTACTCCCTGGTTCAAAAGCAGCAAAATTAGCCCAAGGAGTACCATTATGTTTAGGTATTGCCGAATACGTTCATGCAAAAAAGCCGCAAATCAGATTTGTGATTCCTGTAGCCCCAACTTTGGATTTACAAACTTTAGCTAGTTTTGCCGATCCCGAAAAGAACTCTATTGCTGAAAGTTTTAGCTTTGGTGGTGCTTCCTTAATTGTCCCAGAGGATGCTAAAAGCAAGGCATTGCTCAAAACAGCAACGGGTTTAATTGTGGAACTGTGGCAAGAAAACCCTGCATATCACTTAT
The DNA here is from genome assembly GCF_034531035.1 of Nostoc sp. DedQUE02. Classification (NCBI taxonomy): domain Bacteria; kingdom Bacillati; phylum Cyanobacteriota; class Cyanophyceae; order Nostocales; family Nostocaceae; genus Nostoc; species Nostoc sp. DedQUE02. The sequence goes on from NZ_JAVRBY020000020.1 coordinate 1,487, forward strand.
TATCCCAATGCTGCATCTGCTTGACTACGGTGGGGGCAAACACTGCTGAACTTGGTGCTTTAGGAGTACCAATGATTGTTTTACTACCAACGCAGCAACTTGATGCTATGCGTTCTTGGGATGGTTTACCTGGATTGTTGGCGAATCTGCCAGTGTTAGGTACGCCCTTTGCTAGAGTGATTAATTGGTCATTTCTGAGATTTATGAAACGCAAAGGTTTATTAGCATGGCCAAATATCTGGGCACAAGAAGAGATAGTCCCAGAAATTATGGGTAAAATTCAACCACAAGATATTGGGGAAATGGTTTTAGACTTTTTGACGAATCCAGAAAAATTGGATGATATGCGCGCTAAACTCCGTAATATTCGCGGTGAAAGCGGTGCAGCGCAGAAGATAGCACAGATTGTAGGTGAGGAAATTGAGAAGTATAGCAATCGCCAAGGCAGTTAAGACGCTGTGCGAAGAACATCTTCTATGGCATCTCGAAGACGGGTTTATTTTACCAAATGGGACAGTGATTATTCGTTAAGTTTGTAGGGTAGTACAGCTAGCTGCGCTACTCCAAAATCCACGCAGCCTGAAAAAAGTCGCGTTCGCAAAACATCGCATAACGATAGGTTGAATACACAACAGAGTTGGTAGTGGCATAATTGTCAACCAAATTTTCTAATTGTTGCGTTAGTGGTTGAAAATCTGCGCTACTGTAAGTACGAATCCAGTCTGCATATTGATGATTAGGAATACCATTACCAGCTAGCTTTTCTCCTAAAAAGGCATACAAACGCATACAAGGAGACATCGCCGCAGCAGTTAAACCTACATCTCCACTCCAAGCAGTTGCTAACAAAAAATCAGTATAGCTGCGGGTAGCAGATGCAGGTTCCACAGAATGCAAATTGACTCCCCATTGAGAAGCATAGCCACTATGCAACCGCAGTTCTTCTAAAACTCCACTAACTAAGTTATGAAATGTAGTGAAACCTAACCAGTCTGGTGCTTTAGCTGCGGCGATACTGTACGCACGGGCAAAAGCTTCTAAAAAAAAAGCATCTTGCCCTACGTAGTAAGCAAATTTAGCTTGCTCAAGAGTACCATCGCCAATGCCTTGAACGAAAGGATGCTCTAGGCAAGCTTGGGCTAAGTCTTGATTTGCTGCCCATAATTCCTGAGATAAAGTCATTTGTTATTTGTCACTTGTCATTTGTCATTATCCCCTTTAAAAAGGGAAGAATTGGAGCAAGATTGAGCCTAGACTTCCCAAAAAGTCCACAAAACTGGGTTTACCAGTACTTACCTTCTCATTTACGGGTGTTTGCAGTTCTTTTATAAAAGCTTGAGCTGTTAGCGTTCCAGTGCTGTTGTTTTGGGATGTAAACAACTTTTCCGCAATTTGGGCATCTTGAAATGCACCTTGTCTATCTAGTATTTGGTAACGGGCGACACCACGAGCTAAATAAGCACCCGCAAATTCTGGTTTAATAGCGATCGCTTGATTAAAATAACTAATTGCTTGCTGTTGGTTGCCTTTTTCTCCCTCTCCTATACCCCAAGCATAAAATTCTTCCGGTGAAGCAATTTGTAATGGTATCCCAACTGCACCCTGAAAGTTAGCACCATTCAGGTAAGCACCAGTCAATTCTGCATTTGCTAAAAAACTATTTCTCAAATCAGCACCCGTCAAATTTGCCCCATTAAATTTAGCTTCGCTCAGATTGACACCAAATAAACTAGCGCCACTCAAGTTTGCACCCCGTAAATCTGCGCCGCTCAAGTTTGCCCGACTGAGGTTAGCACCTGTGAGATTAGCACCGCTCAAATTAGCTCCAGATAAATCAGCCATCACTAAACCTGCATTCGTTAAATCGCAGTTTTGACATTGTTTGGTTGCCAATAACTGTCTAACATGTTCAGAATTTGCTGCTTGTACCGTTGCTGTCAAACTAATCGTAGTTAAAAATGCGGCTGCGCCTAAAATCTGGTTTTTCATATTCGCGTAATATTTCTTACTCAATATTCAACACTAACTGAGAAGGATTTATACCTCAGCATCATGATATGAGCAATCTCAACAATTTGCCCTCTGTAGTTGCCTATATCACTGATAAATTGGCGATACCTTTTCTGCGGAACGCTACGCGAAAGGATTGGAGAAAAGTAGTCAAGCTATCAATTGAGCCAATATTAAGACTAATAACCCTAGTGACGATGGTAAACCAACATGATTCCTCTAGAGAAATGATATACTTCACCAGGATGCAAAAATGATGTCATAAAACTGAACTCACCGCAAAACCTCGCTTCCAAGAAAGCATCTGTAACATCCAAATAATTAGTATTTTTTGCAATCAAGTAAATTAGTCAAGTAGTATCCAAGCCTACAATTTGCCCTGATAACTGGATTAGCCATTGTCATCAGGGATGCTCTTAGTCAAAAGCAAAATGATATAGAGCTGATTTGATTTTTGAAAAAGCTCAGTACAACTAGGAAGCCTTCTTTCCCGTTGCAAGAGTGCCTATTGCCTATTGCCTATTCCCTGTCTATGCAAATCACTTCAGAAATCAAAGCGGATTCCTATAGATTTGCTTTTGTATACCCTGATTTTAAATAAATATGAGACTATAGAAACATTAAGACAGTCAGAAAAACGTGAGTCAGCAAGACAAACTCTTAGAAAAAATTCTCTCTGGGACTTCTGATACAGACATCCCTTTTGCCCAACTGTGGCAACTTTTATATAGATTGGGCTTTGAGGAACGGATTCGTGGCGATCATCGTATTTTTATCAAAGCCGATGTTGAGGAAATATTGAACCTGCAACACAAAAGAGGAAAAGCCAAAAGCTATCAAGTTAAACAAGTCCGGGCAGTGATTCTCAAGTATAAGCTAGGAATTAAAAATGATGTTTCGGTATGAAATTATTCTCTATTGGAGTGAATTAGATCAAGCCTTTATTGCTGAAGTCCCAGAACTACCAGGCTGTGCTGCTGACGGTGATTCTTATCAAGAAGCCCTGCATAATGTAGAGTTAGTTGTGCAGGAATGGATAGAAACGGCTAAGGATTTAGGGCGTCCAGTTCCTCAACCTAGACCACGTTTGATGTATATTTGATTGATACACAAGCTAAGTCAAACTGATTTTTTAGCCTCATGATAAATACTTGGTTGTTGCTGAATAGGAGATGATTTCGCACAATTTATCACGAATTCCCAAGGGTTTTAGCCGCCGATTGTTCCTGCATTTATACAACGCCAGGATTTGAATCAGAAAAATTTTCGCGACGTAGAAAATTTTACCGACTGCCATAATCGTATCTAAGTTATGCTCCAATACGGTTCGGTTAGTGTCATACCAATTCTGTATGAAGATGCGCCAAACTCCAAACTATATAAGGAACGAACCGCAAAGGGCGCAAAGGACACAAAGAAAGAAGGAAGCCAAGAGAATTTGGCGCAGCCTCACAAAGAAATAGTATCAAAAACCATAAATTACGTAGGTTCGGTTGAACAAAGTGAAATCCAAGAAACTACTGAAAATCTTGGATTGAGGAAGGAAAACCAACCTACGATTCTCTTTGTCAAAGTCAATAGACTTATTGCATAAATTAAAAATAAGGGTTCTATTTTTTAATTCCCCGATTTAAATCTAATTTCATAAAGTCCGAGCAAACCTGCTGCTACTAACAAAGGTAAGAAATAATAGACTCCCCGATAAGCTAACATTGAACCCAAAACTGCCGCCGCCGAAACTTTTGAGGAAAGAACTAGTAAAATTATAGTTTCAAATACTCCCAAGCCACCGGGGACATTACTAACTACACCTGCAAACATCGCTAGTAAATAAATGCCCAAAAAGTCTAGATATGACAAAGATATATTGCTAGGAAGTAAAGCATAAAGAACTGCTGCCGCAAGAATCCAGTCAAAACTAGAAATTGCTATTTGAGCCAGAGATATTTTCAAATAAGGAAATCTAAATTCATGCCCTCGGATTATTAATGGTTGTTTAATAAAAATACTTCCGAGTAAATAAATTGCAACTAATAATAGAAAAATTACGCCAACGGGACGCACAGTGGCAAAAGGTAAATGTAATTGAGTGGGAATATTCAGAGGGTTGATGAGGAATAAGAAACCTGCAACGGCAAACATCCCCAACCAAAAAGTAAAATTGGCAAAAGCAATTACTTGAGCGATCGCAACTGCTGAAACTCCCCAAGTTGAGTAAAATCGATAACGGATAGCACTGCCAGTTAGCAAGGCAAAACCGATGGTATTACTAAATGCAGAGCTAATAAAGTTAGTGAAAGCGATTTTATTCCAACTTAGAGAACGATTAATGTAATTAAAACCTAAGATATCGTACCCAATCATCACTACATAGCCCAAAGCTGTCAGCCAAATTGCCCAACTTAGGCGACTTTTGGGAATAGCAGCTAGAGAATTGAGGATATCACGATAATTATACTGATGTAATTCGCTAGCGATCGCCCACAGGGAAAGCAGCAGCAGTAACAAGCCAAACAAAGAACTGAAATTAAGTTGCAGCTTTTTAAGCATCATGAAGAAACTTATCCTAACTCTTGACTTTTAATTTACAACCAGTCGTAAAGTTTCCATCCTGTTGACACAGCATTGACATATCATTTGCATAAGCTTTTGAAGGCAAGCACCAACTACCCAATAATGCCCTGTTTGGTCAATATTTTTCAAAGATGAACTACAAACAACCTAAAATTCTCTTGCTATTTTCAGTATTAACCCTAGTTGGTTGTAATTTCTCCCAGAGTGTCGTAGCAAAACCACTACAACAGCAGAATTTACAAACAGCGCCTCCCATCATTCCAACCCAGCGTAATACTAGCAACTCAGCTACTCTCCTAACCTATAAAATTGAAACTTACGAGAGTCAAGTAATGGGTGCAAGTCGGACTTATGGCGTTTCTTTACCTCCTGGCTATGAGCAAAACCCAAAAAAAAGCTATCCTGTAATCTTTCTTCTCCACGGTGGACATGGTAATCCCACTGATTGGTTTATTCAGAATAAGGGACAAGCTCTCAAAACTGTAGAACAACTTTATACTACAGGTAAGTTACCACCCAGCATCATCATTACACCAGATGGCAACGACAAACGTGGCTCTAGTCCCTACCGAGATCCAGAATATATCGATGGCCCTAACGGGAAAGTCTCTACAGCTGTAGGTGATGAGTTAGTAAAAGTTGTGCAAAGCCGTTATCGTACATTAAATAATCCAGATTTTTGGGCGATAGGTGGTTTATCTTCTGGTGGTTGGGGAGCAATGAATGTGGGATTACACAATGTAGATCGGTTTTCAATTTTATTTAGTCATAGTGGTTATTTTCATGATAAAAGTGGCCCAGCAAATAGCCCAATATTTTATATCAAAACCATTCCTGTACAAGCTCAAAAAAGGTTGAAAATATACTTAGATTCGGGTACATCAGATTTTGATGAAATCAAAGAAGCCGAACGATTTAGTCAAGTATTAAATAAACTCAAAATTCAGAATTCGTTTCGACAGTTTCCTGGCAGTCACACTTGGCAATACTGGCGGGAACATTTAGCCGATTCTTTGACATTTGTTGGTAAACAATTTCGAGCTTCTGAAGTCGCAGATAGAGCTAATAACTTAAGTGTTAATAATCAGAAAAATACCCAAAAAAATTAGCAATTATCACGATAAACAATACTATTTTGCCAAACTGTTGATAATTAAAGATCGATGTGGACAACACTACTGCAATTTCTCAATAAATTAACTATAGTAAATTTTAATGGAGGTGATTTTTTCATACTAAAACAATATGAAGAATTATAAAGTTTTAATTAGCTTGCTAGGAGCGATCGCACTCCTGACTAGCGCTGGTTATTATTATGTATTCATCTTAGGTGCGCCACAACTAGACCCACCCCAAGAAGAGGCAAATACTGGGCTAAAGTTTCAATTAGCAACCTTCAACTCTCAAGCGATGGGTGCAGCCCGTAACTACGGCGTGATTTTGCCCCCTGGTTATAGCAAAAATCCCCAAAAGCGCTACCCTGTAATCTTCTTACTACATGGTGGTCATGATGATGCTCGTGCTTATGCTGATAAATACGCACTTTTAGACGTATTGCATGAACTTTATCAAAATCAAAAATTACTACCATCAATTGTGATTACACCTGATGGTAATGATAATCGCGGTTCCAGTCCTTTGTACGACCCCGATTACTTTGATGGGCCGAATGGCAAAGTGGGAACTCTAATTGGTTCAGAATTAGTGCAGGTTGTCAAGTCGCGCTACCGTACTTTAGAAAAACCCCAATTTTGGGCGCTGGGAGGTTTGTCTTCTGGAGGATGGGGAGCTTTTAATATCGGGTTGCGCCATCTCAACAATTTCCACATTCTGTTTAGTCATAGCGGTTATTTTACCGATAATAGCGGTTCGCAAAATAGTCCTCAGCAAATCGTGCAACAGCTACCAATTGAAGATCGGAAGCGATTGCGTGTTTACCTAGATGCGGGTTTGAATGATACGAATTTGCTGGCTTCTACCAAAGATTTCAACGAAACCTTAAATAAATTAGGCATTGCTCACGTATTCTATGCGTTTCCAGGAGGTCATGGTTTGTCTGGTGCGGATATAGGCTGGAATTACTTTCACAAACATCTTAAAGATTCGCTCTCCTATGTAGGTGAACAGTTTAAAAAAGTTAAGGATTAAAAGTTAGGAGTTAGGAGTTAAAATAATTCGTAATGTCAGTTTTCTAACGGGATTTAGACCCCGCCACAAAGTTTGGCGTTTATTAGTTGCGATGCAACTTAAACGCCCAAAATTAGTTAAAAATCGAAAATTAAGGTGTTATGGAGAAAATTCAAAACCTTAAAACTTAATCTATATAAGTAATGTAGTCTATAAAACTGGTTTATTTACAGCAGATTTAAACTTTGTGAAGTACAGAAATACCCCACCCGCGCTATCATGCACCCTACCCAAAGCATCAGGGAGGGTTGGGAGGGGTTACTCATGTACTTGCAAAACGCTGTATAACAATAAAGAGAATGGTAGAGCCAAAAATCATAACTCCTAACTCATAACTTCTCACTTCTCACTCATAACTCCTAATTAATATTTTTAGAATAATGACCAATAATTTAAAAACTAAGATTGGACTTTGGAGTGCAGCATTCCTTACAGGTTTAGTCGGAGTAGTAAATTTGTTATCAGCAGTGACACCTAACCTGTATGGTCGAAATCACTGGTTGAAGGAATTTTTGCCATTTGAAATCAGAGCCAGTGGTCATATATTTGCAGCCCTGACTGGGTTTGTTTTACTAGCACTTGCTACGAACTTATTACGCCGCAAAAGAATAGCCTGGTTACTTACCACTACTTTACTAGTGATTTCGATTTTTAGCCATTTGCTAAAGGGATTGGACTATGAAGAAAGTCTACTCTCTGGAGTTTTACTGGTGCAATTACTCTTGATGCGTCATTATTTCACGGCGCAATCAGACCGTCCTTCCATCGCACGGGGAGTTAGAGCGCTGATAGGGGCTTTATTATTTACCCTGGCATACGGAACTATTGGATTTTACTTGTTAGATGGCAAGTTTTCAGAAAATTTTAATTGGCGGGAAGCAATAGTTCAGACTTTAGCAATGTTCTTCACCGAGGATAATTGGGGACTGCAACCAAAAAGCAAATTTGGAGAATTTTTTGCTAATTCTATCTATATTATTGCCGCAGCTACTATTACGTATGCAATGGTAATGCTATTGCAACCTGTTTTTTGGCGGAATTTAGCAACCCCAAATGAGCGACGAAGAGCTAAAGAAATTGTCGAGCAATATGGATGTTCTTCTTTAGCAGCGTTTACACTCTTAAATGATAAAAGTTATTATTTCAGTCCTTCGGGTAATAGTTTAATTGCTTATGTTCCCAAGGGACGGGGTGCGATCGCTTTAGGAGATCCCATCGGCCCCATTGAAGACCGCAAAGAGACAATTGTTGCTTTCCAACAGTTTTGCCAACGCAACGACTGGTATCCTGGTTTTTACCAAACTTTGCCCGATGATGTTGAACTTTACAAGTCATTGGGGTTTAAGGTACTCAAGATTGGAGAAGAGGCGATCGTTGATCTGAAAAGTTTTACCTTACAAGGTAAAGCCGGGAAAAACTTTAGACCATCAATCAGTCGTTTAACTAAGCTAGGATACCAAATCGAGTTTTACCAACCACCCATCGCCAATGATTTATTGCACCAGCTCAAATCTGTAAGTGATGAATGGTTGAAGATGGTACAAGGTTCAGAAAAACACTTTTCTTTGGGTTGGTTTGACGAAGCTTATCTGCGAGAGTGCGAAATTGCTGTGATCCATAATCCTGAAGGTAACATCAGCGCCTTTGCCAACATTCTCCGCGAGTACCAACTCAACGAAGCCACTATTGACATGATGCGACATCGCGCGTCCATCGAAAATGGCACAATGGACTTTCTATTTATTTCCCTGCTTCAACATTTTAAAGAGGGTGGCTACGACAGCTTTAATTTCGGTCTTTCTGCCCTTGCGGGAGTTGGAGACAACCCAGAATCACGCCGCTTAGAGAAAATATTGCACTATCTATACGGGCACTTGAATCGCTTCTACAATTTCAAGGGATTGCACGCCTACAGAGAGAAGTTCCGCCCCCGTTGGGAACCACGTTATTTGGTTTACCCCAGTTTAGCTGCCTTACCAGATGTAGTTGTAGCATTGATTCGCGCAGATTCAGGCGATCGCCTCTTCGATTATTTCAAACCCGGAGCCTAAATGTGGGAAAAAAATAATAGGCGTAAAGGTTAGAAAATCTATTCTGGCGTTCAGCAATACCATAATACGAAGTTGCAGGGCGATGTCTATCACAGGCTACGCCTACACAACTTGGCTTTTGTATGATACAATTGTACTATAAAGAAGATTCCGTGAGTATGCAACGCAAAGTTTACCAGGCGATGCCCAAAGTTTCTAGTAAATAAACCCGATATTAGCTAGTTTGTGAATGCAATCATGAACACACAATGGTTGTGTGGTATGTGCCAAATTTAATATTTTGGCATCAATTTATTGTGTGTCCGCCCTTCAATTTTCCACGATTATATGGAAGGTAGCAATATGACGAATAATAAAATTTCTCTGCTAGAACTAATCCAAATTTTTACACAATATCGCCACAATATTATCGTGAATATCAAACACCTGCAAGAACATTATCAAAGAACAGGTATCAAGCGTGTTAAAGGTGTGAGAAACGAAAATGGCGAATTGCTTCAGCCTTGGTTGCGAACAGAAAATGTAGATAATGCTGAGTATGTAGGTATGGGCGAGTTCCAGTTTAATCGCAATACTGCTACTATCAATATGCTTATCAAACGTAAGGTCAAACTTGCCAAATTTGAAGACCAAACCCCCACTATTGAGGTAGCAGGTTTGTTGGTAAATGACCTTAATAGCTTTAATAATTACACAATTGTCAGTGACGGCAAAATAAACGTCAAGTCCTTGCAAATCAAAATCAGTAATAAAAAAGCCTTTGACTTGCTCCAAGAAAAGGGTGTGTTGGATGCAGAAGATTTTGACTTCCGTGTTGAACATACCATTGAATTAGATAAATTGCCGCTTGTAGCTGCTAATAGTCATTACAGCAGCATTGATGGACTATTTAATGAACTTGCAGAAATTAAAGTACTTACTAGTATTATTTCTGCTCACTTAAGAAAGGAGTCAGATGTATTTGTAGCAGGACAGTTAGATGAGTTTAAAAAGCACTATCTGTCTAAAAATGTTTACCTGAATTTTCCTACAACTAATGAATATACAAACATCCATGAAGCTTTACTTAATGGTACTCTTGAGTCAAGATTGAGCTATAAAATTGATATCGGTAGTCAAGATATTCTTAATCTTAGTAAGTTTCATTCGGCTAACAAATTTCTGAATAGAATGTATCGTCTTTATGATAAAGTAACTGGAGAAATTTTCATCAAGCCTAGTTTTGAGATGGCATTGAATGAAAATCTTGCTTTTAGGCATAGGCTAATATCATCACGTACCAAGATTACCAAAGTTGACGAGTTGATGAAACCAATTTTTGATGATTTTCTTGGGCTTGAGCCAAATGGCATAGTCGTAGATATTCTTAAGAAAGTTGGTGCTGATAGTTTGGCGCAGTTATTGTATAATAAACAAACTGGAAAGCAGATCAACAAAGAGGAAATGGTTGCAGCTTTAACAGTGGCAAATAAAAAGTTAGAACAATATGCAGAAAATATCTACCAAGATAAAATATCTCCCTTGGTATTTTACATAGGTTCTACTGGGCTATTGCCAGAAGGAATAGAAGCCAAATCTATGACTGCTGAAGAAGCTGCTGCTAAATACCCAAACTTGCAATTTTCTAAAAATGAGCAAGAAGGGACTTTTTTTGCAGTTGATAATAGTATTATCAGCATCTATGCAAAAACTGAATATTACAGCAAAAACGTGGCAAGCTTAAATCATTCGTAAACAACAAGAACCCCGACTTATCAGAAAGTCGGGGTTCTATAGCTTTCAATTCTCACAAATCAAATGGAATTATTATATAAATAATCTATTTTTGCTTAAGAAGCTGCTGATTCTCCCCCAAGCGCTGACTGAATAACTAAATGAGCAATCTCACTAAGTCCCGTCCCAAATTCTGGAATTATAAATAGAAGCATCATTGCAAAAACTCCGAATTGGCTATATTGCAGTGGTTTTAGCTGAGGAAAAATTTCACTGAAAACATAAAAACCATCTAGTGGTGGAATTGGCAGCAGATTAAACAGAAATAAGGTCAAATTGATATGAGCCGCTAAGTAAAGAAATTCTTCGCTTACAAGTCCTGAAAGGCTCGGATTAGAGATAAATTTAAGCATCAAAATAAATAGAATGCCTAAAGCCAGATTTGATAATGGCCCGGCTGCTGATACCAAAATATTGCCTAGCTTCCCAGAGCGAAACTTAGATGGGTTGACAGGCATTTGTCCCCAGGCTATACCCATGAGACAGAGAAAGATGATTGATCCTTTTCCCATGTGAACTATTGGATTAAGTGTCAAATGACCAGTTTGTTGTGGAGTGTTATCTCCCTGACTTATCGCAGCCAATCCGTGAGCAAGTTCATGCAAAGTAATGGAAAATATGACAATCGCAACGATTCTGAAAAAGTGAATTGGCTCTGTGAGTAGTGTTTGAATAAACATACGTTACTAATATTTTGGTAATGCCCCATCTGTGTAATAGCAAGCTTTTAGTATAAATATTATCAACTATATATTTAGATTGATACTGTAATTTTTGGTATATTTTATAAATTAAAATTTACTACTTTTATTAATCTCAGTTGATTTGATAGCTTAAAAAAGCGGTTCATAACACTTTAAGGATTTTAAAACCTGGTAATAACTACGTATTTATTGTATTTTTTAGTATCTAAAAACTTAATTTATTAGCTCTCATGTTTTTATTTAAAAGTATAATAAGTTACATCATTTAAGTAAAATTCTAAATCACAGATAGATGAGCTTTATTTGTGTCTAACTGCATCTATAGTTTCATGTTTCTCTGACTCAAAATAGAGTCGCTATTGTCTTGTTATTTTGGTATATCAGGCAAAGTTAGTTTTATTACCTGAGATGGCAATAGATTTACTAATAATCTTTAAGAAAATTACGCAGAAATCAGCTTCAATGAGACAATTTGACCTAATCTTCTCCACCTAAAGGAAGACATGAACGATCGCACAAAGGCTCTCCAGGCTCTCGCAGCTGAACGTTGGCGAATATCCCTGATTCTCAGTGGAGCCATGATGTTTATTTACTTCGGCTTTATCCTATTAATCGCGTTCAATAAGCCCCTGTTGGGGTCGTTAGTAGTTCCTGGTCTGAGTCTGGGAATTTTACTAGGGGCGTTGGTAATTGTTTCAGCATGGGTATTAATTTTTATCTATGTGCGTTGGGCAAATAGCAGTTACGACGACCAAATCGCAAGGCTGACACGCAAGTAAATTAGCTATTAGCAATTTTTAGTCCCAAATCCAAAATACTAAACCAAAAAAGCATGAATAGTGTGTGGTTCGATCCGCTACTAGCGGCGGATATTACCAGTCTTGGTAAGTTTAACCCGTTGGCGATCGCTTTCTTTTTTCTGTTTGTTGTAAGTTCTTTAGGCATTACCTATTGGGCGGCAAAGCTCACCAAAAATACGGCACAGTTCTATACAGCTGGCGGCAAGATTAGCGGTTTCCAAAATGGGCTGGCCCTAGCAGGAGACTTCATGAGTGCAGCTAGCTTTTTAGGTATCGCTGGACTAGTGGCACTCAACGGCTTTGATGGCTTAATCTATTCTATCGGCTTCCTGGTGGGCTGGCCGATTGTCATGTTCCTAATTGCCGAACCACTGCGTAACTTAGGTAAATACACCTTTGCCGATGTCGTGGCTTATCGCTTGCAGCAAAAACCTGTACGTATCGCCTCTGCGATTGGAACGCTGGTAGTGATTAGCTTTTACTTAATTGCCCAGATGGTAGGTGCTGGGGAGCTAATCAAACTATTATTTGGCTTTGATTACGAATTAGCTGTAGTCATCGTCGGTTGCGTGATGATGGCTTATGTGATTTTTGGCGGGATGATTGCCACCACTTGGGTACAAATTATCAAAGCAGTTCTGTTGCTTGGCGGAACGATTTTGCTAGCTATCTTGGTACTGGCACGATTTGGCTTTAACCCGATCGCTCTTTTCGCTGCTGCATCTAATCAGTATACAGGTGTATTAGCTCCGGGCAAACTGGTTTCTAACCCCTTGGATGCTATCTCTTTAGGGATGTCGTTGATGTTCGGCACTGCTGGACTACCCCACATCCTGATGCGTTTCTATACAGTACCCGATGCCAAAGCAGCACGGCTCTCTGTTACTTACGCCACAGCTATTATTGGCCTTTTTTATCTCCTTACCTTCATCCTGGGCTTTGGAGCGATGGTGCTGGTAGGTAAAGATGCCATTGAGAAAATTGGTACTGGTGGTAACATGGCTGCGCCGATGTTGGCAGAATTTCTCGGTGGCGATGCTTTCTTAGGTTTTATTGCTGCTGTTTCCTTTGCGACGATTTTGGCAGTTGTCGCTGGGTTGACACTCTCAGGTGCAGCCGCATTGTCTCATGATTTGTGGGTGAACGTGGTGCGATCGGGTCATGCTGACGAGTCAGAACAACTGAAAGTGGCTCGCGGTGCAACAATGCTTTTGGGGTTAGTGGCGATATTCCTGGGCATCTTGTTTAAAGGGCAAAACGTCGCTTATATGGTAGGTTTAGCATTTGCGATCGCAGCTAGTGCAAACTTTCCAGCATTGCTCTTATCCATGCTTTGGCGACGTTTTACCACCAATGGTGCAGTTGCGAGTATGTTAATAGGTACTGTTTCCTCTTTAGTACTGATTTACTTATCACCTACTATTCAAGTAACGATTCTCAAGCAGGCTTCTGCACCCTTTCCCCTAAAAAATCCTGGATTAATCAGTATCCCACTGGCGTTTATTGTGGCGATTGTCGTTTCACTATTGAGTACTGAACAGCAGGCACAGGAAAAATTTGCGGAAGTTGAGGATCGGATTCACATTGGTTCTGGGATGTGATTTTGTCATTTGTCATTTGTCATTTGTCATTTGTCATTTGTCATTGGGCATTGGGATAAAGAGGCAGAGGTGCAGAGGGGCAGAAGGGCTGAGGGGCTGAGGGGCTGAGGGGCTGAGGGGCTGAGGGGCTGAGGGGCTGAGGGGCAAAGAGGAAAAACTTACTGCAATTTCTCCTCTGCTCCCCTGCTCCCCTGCTCCCCTGCTCCCCTTCTCCCCTGCTCCCCTGCTCCCCTGCTCCCCTACTCTCCTGCTACTGTCCAAGTTCTTTGATGTTATTCATCACTTGTTGGTATAAATCGTTGTTACCCTGACTTTGAAAAATGCTTGCTGCTTGTTGTAAATCCTTAAGTGCGCCCTGTTTATCTCCATTGGTGGCGCGGGCATTTCCTCGGTTATTGTAGGCTGGGGCAAAGTTAGGGTTGAGGCGAATGGCTTGATTATAATCTTCGATCGCACCCTGGGGATCTCCATTGGCAGCACGGGCGTTTCCTCGGTTATTATAAGCGATCGCATATTTGGGGTTGAGGAGAATTGCTTGGTCAAGATCCTCTATTGCCCCTTTTTTGTCTCCATTGGTGGCGCGGGCATTTCCCCGGTTATTGTAGGCTTCGGCATAGTTGGGATTCAGGCGAATCGCTTCACTGTAATCTTTGACTGCTTCTCTGTTACTTCCTAGTGAGGCGCGGGCGTTTCCCCGGTTGTTGTAAGCTTCGGCATCGTTTGGGTTGATGCGAAGTGCTTGATTGTAATCTGCGATCGCTTTTTCCTTGTCTCCCAAATCAAAGTAGGCTAGTCCCCGCCCGTTGTAGGCAGCGCCATATTGAGAGTTTTGATCGATTGCCTTACTATAAGATGCGATCGCAGCTTGTAGATCACCGTTTAAATGCTGATTCTTTCCCTGAAGATAAAATTCTCCACCACTGGAAGCTGTAGCTGAACGACGGTTAGGTTGACTTACGCCTATTTCTGTCACCAAAACATTGTCATTCTTACTACAAGAAACACTGCTAATTGCAGTCAATGTAGTAAAAATAGCTATGGTAAATACTTGATTTACCTTTGTTCGTTTTTGTCTAAATAAACGCCGTCTCATAAGTTAATATAAACTGCCATAACACCTGAATCGAATTAATCCCAAAATCTAGATTTTAATTCTTTAACTCAAGAATTATTCTAACTTTTGATCGACCTTTAAAGTTAATTGACAAATTTCCCTCATATTTTATAAATTTATCAGAGAAGGCAGATCGTAGAAAGTAGGAAGTAGGAGGACATAATTATGAAATTTAAAAATTTATTCTTCACAATAATTCTATAAATTATGCTATTTGTAGCCTAATGAACAATTTACTCATCCTCAGTTTCAGTTTCTTGACTTTTGGGAGTTAGCCGCCAAGAGGTGGTTTTGTCGATATCTACAGAAAGTTGTTCCAGGTTTTGCCCTAAATCCTTTTGGAGTTTCTGAGTTAGTGTGATTGGAAAATCTAAACTAATACCTTCACTTTGGGCTAGCCTTGCCAATTCTGTAAATGCGGCTTTGACTGTAGTCCGCTCATAACTAGTCAGCTTATAATTGGAAGTTTCTGATATATTTTGAGCTTGCATAGCTTTTTTCATACGTTCTTGTAAATGCTCAAATTCTGAATTCAACAACTTCCATTGCTGCTCAAGTTCCGAGTATCTGGTACTTAGTGATATTAAGTCTTCTTTTGCGGGTTCGGGGCTGGCTTGGGCTTGTAATCTTAATAAATTTAAGTGGATTTGAGCCAGATAAATACAATCTAAGTAAGCATACTCTATCTGTTCTTCTGTTAGGGGGCGCTTTCCCCAATTGCTTGTTTGTTCTTGTTTATCGATATTGTTAAAGCTACAAAGTGCAGTAGCTATGGTTTTGAGTTGGTAGTTGGGTAATGGTAAAAGATAGTAGGGAATTTTTTTCGCCATTTCCAAAGTGCAAGTAATATTTTTTGCTTTCTTGTTACCGAGAAACTTTAGATCGTAACTAGCATTGTGAAAAACTTTTTCGATAGCAGAATTGATCATAATTTCTGCAATAAATTCAGCTATAATATGAGGCTGTTCTAAAACATCTAAAAGATAGACGCGATCGCCACTCATATCTTGAGGATTATCTAATACCTGAATCAGCGATAGTCGAGGATTACGACTTTTATAGTCAGCTACTTCTGTATCTATCCACAATGTTTTAGCATTGGTATATTCAGCGACAATAGCACGAATTTCGCTGGCGGAAGTAAGGTAGGGCATTGGCTAATATTTCCTGATATTTAAGGCATTGTAAGTAAGCCATAGTTTTCTAAAGTAACATTTTGTTGGAAAATTTGCTGACACAAGATTGCAAAAACGCTGAAGTTTGGAATTTGTCATAAACATCGCCAAAATGACTCAAATCTGATAATATCGAGTCACCACTGTCAAGCTGTACAGTTTCAGCTTAATAAAGCTACTTGCATCTGCGTCAAATTGACAAATAAGCACACACTGTATGCAGAGCTATAGTGGTCAGCAACTGTTAGGAAAATTGAATTAGCGCTTTTCAAAAGTGGCTGCAAAATCTTAGCCTCAAGAAATCGTCTAAATTTCAATTTTCTGTAACCTGAATCTTGCTTGGGTACATCTACTGCTTGACTTTAATTGCTTTTTAACATCTGCTCCTCACCATGACACACACTTCAATTAATCGCTTCAATTACTCAATTCGGAGATAGATAATGAAAAAGCTAATTCTATTACTAGTTAGTGGTATTTTGGTAGTAGGTACTTTTGGCTGTCAAGAGGCTCCTAAAACTGGTTCGGAAACTTCTAGCACTAATGAAGCTGCTCAAGCACCAGCAAAACCAGCCTCTCAGACAAATCAAACTGCGGATAAAACTACTGCCAAAATCCCAGCAACAGCAACAACCCCTTTAGTAGCGAATACTGGGACTAAAGTTAAAACTAATACTGAAAAAACGGCAGCAACAAAAGCTAAAAGCAACTTAAAAACCGAAGTTAGCGAAAAGTTGAACAAAGGCTTACCAGGCAATAAGTTACAAGTTGAAAACAAAGAGGGTGAAATTATCCTCAAAGGCACAGCAACTTCTGCTGAAGAACTCAAGAAAGCTGAAACTTTAGCTAAAGAAGTTCAAGGTGTGAAGACAGTGAAGGTAGAAGCAAAAGTTGAAGCTATCAAAAAGCCATAAAAGAATAACTGAAGCTCTCAGTTAACCGTGGACTAGTTAAATCAGCTTACATTATCATAAAATTTAAACAGGACTTACATTTGTGTAAGCCCTGTTTTTTTGCTTAAATAAGGGTGAGTTCATTAATAGTCACGCCCGAAAGAATTAGTAGCTACTTATGTAACATCATTATTAGAGTAGTGGTAAATTAATAATTTGGTTTTGATATTCATCATTAAAAGATGCTTGAGCAATTAGGCTTAATTCACTAATAGTCTGACCGATAGTTAATTTATCATTCAAAATAAAATACCTGGTATATTACGCCCTTGCTCAATATGTTCAGCTAAATGTACAGGCATAGATGTACGGTTATTTGTGACTAAAATAAAGTTATATTCCTCACACCAGCATAATATTTCTGGATCTAATGTGCCTCTGAGAGGAGCGCCAGGATCACCAACCACCCACATCATTAAGTTAGGGTTGCGCTGGACAAATTGGCGGTTGTAGACTTCATCAACATTTTCATCAAGAAGATATTTGAGAGTCATGCATTTTTTTCATTGGCTTCTCTTTCAGCTTTCAGTTTTAGCAATTTGGTTACAACTGGTGGCGGATTGCGTCGCTGTTCTTCTCGCATTCGGTGACTATGTTCTAGCCAATTAGCTATGTAAGCACTTACTGCTTCCTTGTTATGCAGGTAATAAAGAATAGTTGCATATACTTGCTCTAAAGTTACTGATGGATAACTTTGGGAAATTTCCTCTGGAGTCCGACACCGATGGATGAAATCATAAAGTATAGTTTCAATTCCTACTCTTGTACCTTTAAGTCGAATATCATCAGATCGCTGAAAGTCGAAGTAATCTTCTAGTTGCATAATTTACTTTATTATATTTACCCTTAAAATTATCTTACATACTTGTAAAATATTCTCGCAATAAATAGTAATAAATCGATAGCGATCGCTTTGCCAACAACTTATTAAATTAGTTGTTCGTCTTGGCAGTTAGTTATCTCAACTAAAACTAGAATGATTTGATATAGTTGCTTTTGAACGCCAGCAATGAAATCTCATGCTTGTGCTAACTCTAGCAGCATTGTGTTTTCTCTAAACCACGATTCCCCTTACCCTCTCTGCGTTCTCTGCGCCTCTGTGGTGTGAAAATCTCTAAATTTCCCCCTACCCTCTTGCGAATTTTTAATTAGTTGATACACTTGTTCTTCATTAGCCCAGTGAACCAGCGCCTATGGTGCACATCAAGCGCGTGGAACTTACGAACTTCAAATCCTTCGGTGGCACTACCTCAGTCCCTTTGCTACCGGGGTGTACTGTCATATCTGGGCCAAATGGTTCGGGTAAGTCTAATATCTTAGATGCACTGCTCTTTTGCCTGGGACTCTCCAGTTCTAAGGGAATGCGAGCCGAACGCTTACCAGATTTGGTAAATAACACTCAAACGGCCAAAGGACGTGCTTCGATTGAGGCTAGCGTCACGGTGACGTTTGATTTGTCGGATGAAATCTCACATAAAGATGCAAAGGCAGACAGGGAGGAAGTAGAAGAGGCAGGGGGAGCAGAGGAGGCAGGGGGAGAAGGGGAAAAGGTTATGGTTCGGCAAGATCACAAACACTGTT
>NZ_JAVRBY020000020.1:20019-112526 GCF_034531035.1 Nostoc sp. DedQUE02
GTATAAAGTACCAAATAACCGTCAAACGTCATCAGCGTCGTAATTCCATTTGGATGGGGTCCCAAGGCAGGCAGGGGGAGCTGGGGAGGCTTCGGGAGCAGGGGAAGCAGGGGAAGAAAATCTAAAATCCAAAATCGCTCGACTGAGCGAAGTCGAAGTCCAAAATCCAAAATCGGGAGAGTGGAGTGTTACTAGAAGGCTGCGAGTTAGTCACCAAGGGAGTTACACGTCGAATTACTATATTAATGGTGTACCTTGCACGTTAACAGAGTTGCATGGGGAACTAAGTAATCTACGGGTTTATCCTGAAGGTTACAATGTGGTACTCCAAGGGGATGTCACCAGCATTATCTCGATGAATGGGCGGGAACGACGGGAAATTATTGATGAATTGGCTGGGGTAGCGGCGTTCGATCGCAAAATCACTCAAGCTAAATCAACTTTAGATGAGGTGAAGGAAAAGGAAGATAGCTGTCGGATTATTGAAACGGAATTAACTGCACAGCGCGATCGCCTTTCCCAAGATCGGGCGAAAGCTGAGAAATATCAAAAACTCCGCACGGAATTTCTAGCCAAACAATCCTGGGAAGCTGTTTTATCATGGCGATCGCTACAAGCACAACAAGAAAAATTAGTTCACGAAATTCAAACAGGCGATCGCAATTCTACTGAACTCACTACTCAACTCACAAACCTAAATTCCGAAATCGTCCAAAAAACTGCTGAACTCGAACAACTCAATGCCCACGTCAAAGCATTGGGAGAAGAGGAACTTTTGGCGGTACAATCTACCCTCGCCACCCAAGAAGCAGAACGTAAACAACTCCAGCGTCAGCTAACAGAATTACAAACAGCTTCTCAAGAAACCGCCAAACGTTTAACTCAAACTCAGCAAGAGATTCAAAAACATCATCATTCCCTAGAAGAAATTGCCGAAACCCACATTGTAGAGACGCGATTCATCGCGTCTTCCCAACAACAAAGAAATGAAGCACAGCAATCTCTAGAAACCTCCCGCGAATCCGCCGCAGAAATCGCCTCGGCTTCAGAAGCCTGGGTGCAGCAACAAACAGCATTCAACCGTCAAATTGAAACTTTGCTGCAAACTCTAGAACCGCAACGCACAGAAAAAGCACAACTCACAGAACGCAATAATCAGTTACAGCAACTAATTTCAGAGCAAACCCAGTTAATTGAACGCGACGAACCGCTATTAGCCCAAAAACAAACTGACTGTAGTCAAATTGAAACAGAATTTAACACCTCTAGCGAACCCATCCAAAATTTAGCCCAAAATCTCTCAGCTACAGAACAAGAACTACAAATCCAACAGGAAACTCAAAAACGCTTACTTTCTGAACAACGAGAAAAACAACGCCAATTGGATAAAATCGAGGCGCAAGCGCAAGCACAGCAAGAAGTCCAAGGAACCCAAGCGAGTAAAGTTATTTTACAATCGGGAATGCCTGGACTTTGTGGCTTAGTTGTGCAGTTAGCAAAGGTGGAACCCCGCCATCAACTAGCTTTAGAAATGGCTGCCGGTGGACGCTTGGGACATATTGTGGTGGAAGATGATGGTGTAGCCGCAGCCGGGATTGAATTGCTCAAACAGAAACGTGCAGGGAGAGCGACTTTTTTACCACTAAATAAAATTCACGCTCCCAAATTTACTCAAGATGCAACGCTGCGTTTTGCTAGCGGCTTTGTTAATTATGCTGTGAACTTAGTTGACTGCGATCGCCGTTACAAAGATGTATTTAGCTATGTTTTCGGCAACACCGTAGTATTTGCCAACCTAGAGGCGGCGCGGAAAAATTTAGGCTTATATCGCATCGTCACCTTAGACGGGGAACTCTTAGAAACCAGTGGTGCAATGACTGGTGGTAGCAACACTCAGCGTTCCTCCTTACGGTTTGGCAATGCGGAAGCGGCGGAATCTGATGAAGCGATCGCTTTAAAAACTCGCTTGGTGGATATTGAGCGAATTTTAGAGCGTTGTACTGAAGCGATCGCTACTTTGTCAACCAGAAGCAAAAAACTCACCCAAGAACTCACCGAAGCGCGTCAGGCGCGGCGCGAACAGCAGTTGCAATTGGAACAGTTGCAAAAAGATATTAAGAATTTGACAGCGCAATTAGAGGGGACGCGATCGCAACTCGCCCAAAACAGCGAAAAATTAGCCACTGCTCAATCCCGATTAGAAATTTTAGAGCGGGAATTACCTGGACAAGAAAATGAGTTGCAACAATTGCGACATTTATTAGCAGAGTTAGAAGCATCCCAAACCCCCAGTGAATGGCAACAAATCCAGGCAACCATTAAAATCCAAGAGCAACAATTGCAACAACGCGAAACAGCATTACGCGAAGCTGAACAAAGATTAAAAAATTTAGAAAATCAGCAACAACGTTTGCAAGAAAAAATCCAAGAAGCAGAAACGCGAATCACCGAATACGAAACCCAACAAACCTCTTGTAGAGACGCGATTCATCGCGTCTTGAGCCAAATCACCACGATAGACGAGCAAATCACCCAAACCCGTTTATCGTTGAGTCAAATGGAGCAAAATTTAGGCGAAGAAAAACAAAAACGCGACGCCACAGAACAAGAAGTGCGATCGCATCTTTTGCGCCAACAACAATTGGAATGGGAAATCCAAAAACTCCAAGAAACCCAAGAAAAACGGCGAGAGGAACTAATTGCATTGCAAACTCAATTGCGGGATGTGGGAGCAGAATTACCAAATCCCTTGCCGGAAGTTCCAGACAAGGTAGATTTGGAAGAATTGCAAAAAGAATTGCGATCGCTTACCAAACGCTTACAGGCAATGGAACCAGTTAATATGCTGGCGTTAGAAGAATACGAACGCACTCAAAACCGCCTCCAAGAACTCACGCAAAAATTAGAGACACTAGAAGGGGAACGCACCGAACTACTTTTACGAATTGAAAACTTTACCACATTGCGGCAACTTGCCTTTAAAGAAGCTTTCGATGCTGTTAACGAAAACTTTCAATCAATTTTTGCCATTCTTTCCGACGGTGACGGCTTCTTGCAACTCGAAAATCCCGAAGATCCCTTTAGCAGTGGGCTAAATTTAGTTGCACATCCCAAAGGTAAACCGGTACAGCGCCTAGCTTCCATGTCTGGGGGAGAAAAATCACTTACCGCCTTGAGCTTTATTTTCGCCTTGCAACGCTACCGCCCATCGCCATTTTACGCCTTTGACGAAGTAGATATGTTCCTAGATGGAGCAAACGTAGAGCGATTAGCTAAAATGATTAAACAACAGTCACAACAAGCGCAATTTATAGTTGTGAGTTTGCGTCGTCCGATGATAGAATCAGCCGAACGCACAATTGGCGTTACTCAAGCACGAGGAGCTTACACTCAAGTTTTGGGGATTAAGTTACAATCATCCAATACATCTGCTTGAATTTTTGTTAATAATAGTGTATAGATAAACCAAACCGGATTCGAGATCAGGACTCGGTATAGAATGACCTCCGAACAGATAATTAGGCGTTCCGACATATTAAATACCCAGGTGATTACCCGCGACAACGGCAAGCGGCTAGGCATCATCAGTCAAGTCTGGGTTGATATCGATCAACGAGAGGTTGTGGCTCTTGGTTTGCGAGACAGCCTGATCTCCATTTCGGGCATACCGCGCTATATGTACCTCAACAACATCAGCCAGATTGGTGATGTCATCCTGGTTGATAACGAAGATGTCATTGAAGATATCGAAGTTGAATCTCTCAGTAATTTGATTAACTGGGAAGTAATTACAGAAACAGGTGAAGTCTTAGGCAAAGTTCGGGGCTTCAAGTTCAACGGCGAAACCGGGAAGCTTGAATCTATAGTCATTGCTTCTTTAGGATTGCCCCAAATTCCCGATCAATTTGTGAGTACTTACGAGTTCTCAGTGGATGAAATTGTCAGCACTGGCCCCAATCGATTGATTGTGTTTGAAGGAGCCGAAGAACGGGTAAATCAGTTGACAGTTGGTTTACTAGAGCGCTTGGGTATCGGCAAAGCACCTTGGGAGCGAGATATAGAAGAAGAATACGGCTATACTCCACCTCGGACAATTGCACCACCCAATCAACTGCCTAGTGGAGTGCCATTGCAGCCACCCAGGCAAAAAGTTCGCGCCCCCGAACCCGTAGCGCAAGAAGAATGGAATGAAGACTATGTGGAAGAAGAAAGGCCACAGCGTCAGGTAATGAAAGCGCGGCAGTATGAATCTATTCAATACGAAGAAGACGAGGAAGAAGATAACTGGAGCGAGGCAACGGGTAGCGACAGGTATCAACAACCGCAGCCGCTAAAGTATGAAGCCAAGCCTTATAGCAAGCCATACGTTGACGAATACGATGATTATGACGACGTAGAGGGCGATGCTTGGGAAGATGAGCCGAAGCCTGTGAATATTCCTAAGAAAGTTAAAGAAAGGCAGCCAGAATACGAAGAAGAAGGCGGATATTAATTCGTAATACTTCGGCTCCCTTCTCTACGAAAGGCTACTTCGGCTTACCTCGACTTCTCTACGAGACGCTACGCGAACGCTCGGCACAAGTCGCTCAGTACAAGTGCGCCAACGGCTACGCGGTAGTTGAGTGTAGTCGAAACTCAGTACAAGTTCGTAGTTCGTAATTAAATTTGAAGATTAGTCTAGCTCTTTCCTTATAAATAAGGAGAGGGCTAATTTTTAGTCTGGATAAGGGTTTTATGCCTAAATTGTGTGTAATTACTTTTGTTTAAGTACTTATAGCAACCGCCAGCGTGGTTAGGACGCTAAGTGCAAGACATACTCCATCGCATCACGTAGACAATTAAACTGGTCAAGTTGCTTGCGAATCCGACTTTTGAGCCAAGACCAGCATCGCTCAATCTTATTAAAGTCCGGTGAATAAGCAGGTAAGTAGAGCAACTCACATCCGGCTTCCTGAATTAGTAGTTCAATGCGACCTCCTTTATGAAATGTGGCATTATCCATGACCACTACCTGTCCTGGTTTGAGTACGGGAATCAGACAAGTTTCCAGCCAAATCTCAAATACAGCGCGATTACAGGCTCCTTCGACAGTAAACGGAGCCATCAGTTGCCCAAGACACTGGGCTGCGATCATATTCACTCGCCCTTGTCGTCGTCCTGACTTCAAGGCATGAAACCGTTGTCCTCTCTCATTCCAGCCAAAACCGTAGTCTTCTCGGTTGTCCATGCCTGCTTCATCCACATAAACAATCGTTTCATCCCCAAAGCTGGCCAACTGCTCTATGAACGTTTGCCGTTTGGACTCATCCCGTTCAAGGTAGCCGTAGGTCTTTTTTTTCGCGTAAATCCAATTTTCTTCAGAGCTCGTGAGATTGTGCGATGGCTAATGTCACCCTGCCATAATTGCGCCATCTCCACCTGGGTTTTATCTCCATGAGTCTTGGCAAACGCCCGAAACTGCTCCCAGTCTGTGATTTTATGGTTGTTGCCTCTTGGTCGGTTAGGCAATGCCCTGACATCTCCCGTTTGGGCTTTACGTTGCAACCACAGGTTGATCGTGTTGCGGCTGATATTGAACAGTTCACTCGCTTCGCTTTTTTTGAGTCCATCTAACTCGATCGCTTGGATCACTTTCTGACGGAAGTCGTAACTGTAGGGTTTAGGCATGGCAGAGCAGACGATAGCAGATCATAATAACACCTTTAGTTTACGTCCTAACTATCCTGGCGGTTGCTATATAGCGAAGATACTGTAGGCGATAGCTCTAATATTTGTTTATCAACTCTCATTTTTATAAACCTTGCTACGATGCCCAACATCTATAACATTTACCCATAAAACATCATCGAAAATATCGTATATAACTCGATAATCGCCTACTCTAATTCGATATGTGTTTTCTTCACCCTGTAACTTTTTAACTCCATTGGGACGTGGTTCTATAGCCAACTCATCTATTTTGGGTTGTATGCGATCTTGTAATTCTTGAGATAATTCTTTAAACATTTTCCTCGCTCCCTTGGTAAATTTAACTTCGTAAGTCACGCTACGTCCTTTTTTCTTTCATTAGCGATTTCCTTTTTAATGTCGTCCCATGCGATAAAACTATTATTTTCTACATCACTTTTAGCAGCATGATAGGCTCTTAAATCGTTTTCGTCCTCTTCATCTTCGATTTTTTGAAGTAATGCATAAATTTCATCTAGAGTACTATCGTAAGCTTGGTTTAACAGTATGTTAATGGCTTGGATTAATTGTTCGCGTTCTTGTTCGGTTTTCATATTTAAGCCTCTTTAAGATTGTTAAGTTTGATTAATTTTTTAATTCTATTTTTTAAATGTATAATTCAGTTCGAGCCAGTTTTCTACTTTTAAATTAGGAACACGGGAAAATTCACGAGTATTGGCGGTAACGAGAGTTAGACCAAGGGTTAAAGAATGGGCAGCAATTAATAAGTCATTACCTCCAATCGGTTTACCAAGTTGTTCTAAATCAGTGCGAATTTCTGCGTAATATTGCTCTACAGGATGAGTTAAGGCTAGTATTTCAATACTATCTAAAATTATTTCAAGTTTTTCTATGAGCTTTTGGGAGTTCTTTTTTCTAGCCCCAAATCTTGATTCACAAGCTACGATAATACTTGTACAAATTTTGTCTTCTCCGACATCTTGAATTTTTGAAAATACCACTCCTCTGGGGTTTTTAATTAGTTCGGAAATGATGTTTGTATCTAAGTAAGTATAAATAACTCATTTTGAAAACTCAATATCATCTAAGGGTAATAATCCTTCGTCCACGTCGGCAAAGTCTTCCTCCAGTGGTTCAAGGGTGGAAAGGGTTTCCAGGAGGGATTTTTTCTTGATGGGGGAAATGATGGCGAAGGGGATACCGTTTTGCGTAATAGTGAGGGGTTCGCCTGTTTTTTGGGCTTGGTTGAGTAGGGTTTGGATGGTTGCGGGGAGGTCGGAAAGGGTGATTTGTGTCATAGTGGGTTCTGGGGTTAGCGGATGGGGACTTGGCGCACATCTATTTTACCTGTGACGACGTTGGCGATCGGGGCAGTGCGATATTCTTTTAACAGTTCAAGAAGCAATTGAACTTTGGCTTTTTGTTGGTCAATTTGGCTTTTTTTTGGTCTAAATATTTGGCGATCGCTTCATTAATGGCTGGCCATAGTCGCTAAAACAGTTTATAACTAATTAGTTAACTGTTTAGAAACTCACTAAAAACTGCTAGCGTCAAACAAAGTAAAATATCGCTGTGGACTTTCGAGCTTGAAAACCCGTTCTAATTACTGGCTACTACTGCCTTATATCCGACTTCAGTGGCAAACCATCACCAAGGGACTTATTGGGATCTTGGGATACGTGCTGGCGACATTAGTATTAATTAATCTCGCTGGGAAATTGGCAACTCCTTTTGCCCAAGGTAATGTAGTAGCGATCGCTCAAATAACTGGTAGCTGTGCTTTAGTATTTCTTGTTAGAGGGTTGTTTCAGTCTATACAAGATATGTACATGGCGAAAGCTGCTTTGCGAGTTGCTTTTCATCTCCGTCAGCAAGTCTACGCCCATCTGCAAAAGCTAAATCTCAGCTATTTTGAAACCGCAAAAGCTGGTGATTTATCTTACCGCCTCACCGAAGATGTTGACCGCGTTGGCGAAGTGGTAAATAAAGTATTTCATGACTTTATCCCCTGTATTTTGCAGTTGCTAGCAATTCCGATTTACATGATTTATCTGAATTGGCAACTGACACTAGCAACAGTGATAGTTGCCCCTCTAATGGGTATTTTAGTTGGCTGGTTTGGCGAACGTTTACGCAAATATTCCTCAAAAAGTCAAAATCGCGTGTCGGGTTTATCAGCCATCCTTGCAGAAGTTTTCAACGGGATTCGTTTGGTACAGGCTTTTGCTGCCGAAAATTACGAAATCGCCCGCTTTGGCCATGAAGCAGAACGCAGTCTCAAAGCAAAATACTCAGCCGAACGCCTAAAAGCGATTCAGATTCCGATCATCGGATTTCTGGAAGCCTTAAGTGCTTTATTATTACTGATTGTGGGAGCTTGGCAAATTTCCCAAGGTAACTTGACAGTGGCGAGTTTTTTCAGTTATCTGGCGGCGGCGGCGCTGTTAATTGATCCCATTGGTCATACTACTAACAACTACAACGAATTTAAGCAGGGTGAGGCATCTGTTGACCGTGTTTTTGAATTGATGGCAATTCAGCCGACGGTGATCGAAAAAGCAAATGCGATCGCTCTCCCCCCAGTCAAAGGCAAAGTAGAATATCGTCATATTTCCTTCGCCTATAAACCAGGTGAACCTGTCTTAAAAGATATCAGTTTATTGGTATCGCCAGGTGAAGCGATCGCGCTTGTAGGTGCTTCTGGTGCTGGTAAAACTACATTTGTGAATCTTCTTCCGCGTTTTTACGACCCGGAAGTTGGGCAAATACTCATTGACGATGTTGATATTCGAGATGTGAAGTTGCATAGTCTGCGGCGACAAATTGGGATTGTTCCTCAAGAAACCATCATCTTTTCGGGGACGATTGCTCAAAATATCGCCTTTGGACAATATATTTTTGACATCAAAGCAGTTAAAGAGGCGGCAAAAATTGCTAATGCCCATCAATTTATTAGCCAACTACCAGAAGGTTATAAGACTTGGGTAGGCGAACGTGGGGTAAACTTATCAGGTGGACAAAGACAAAGAATTGCGATCGCTCGTGCTGTTCTGCTCAATCCTCAAATCTTGATTCTTGATGAAGCGACATCAGCATTGGATTCCGAGTCGGAAGCGTTGGTACAAGAAGCGCTGGAAAGATTGATGGAAAAACGGACGGTGTTTATTATTGCTCACCGTTTATCGACAGTTAGAAGGTGCGATCGGATTTTAGTTCTCGAACAAGGACAAATTGTCGAATCGGGAACCCATGAAGAATTATTAGCCCTAGAGCGTCGCTATGCGCGGTTTTATGCCCAGCAGTTTAGTTAGTCAGAATTGCTTGACCAGGTTTTTTGAAAATTTTACTCTATCAATTTCTGTTATGTTACGATAGAACAATCGACCTGTACAGAAAGTCTGTACAGGTTAAACAAGAATGTACTTAATTTAACTTACAAGTGCAAAGGAAACTGTTGATACTTATGGTTTCTAATACTTATACTTACACACAAGCACGAGAAAAGCTGTCTGAACTCTGCCAGAAAGTTACTTCAGAACGCGATTTTGTAATCATTACACGTCGTAATGCTGAAAGTGTAGCTTTAATACCTGTTGATGAACTTTCTAGTATTTTAGAAACTGCTCATCTTTTACGTTCCCCTCGTAACGCTGAACGTTTGCTAACAGCTTTAAATCGAGCTAAATCAGGAGTTGTGGAATCTCAAAGCTTGGATGAGCTTAGTAAGGAGTTGGGATTTGACCAAAAAGAAGAACCTCAAAAGCCAATCAAAAGAAGAAATTCCAGCAACTCAAAAGCAAAGAAAGACAGTATTTCAACCTGAATTTTTAGAAGACTTAAAATTTTGGGTGGAAAACGATCAACGAGTTACCCTTAAGGTTTTGGATCTTGTCAAAGAGATTTGCCGAGATCCTTTTAAGGGGAAAGGTAAACCAGAACCTTTAAAATATTTAGATCCTAATACTTGGTCTCGCCGTTTAACACAAGAACATAGAATTGTATATCTTGTAGAAGATGATGAAATAAATTTTTTACAAGCTCGTTATCATTATTAACTATTAATTATCCCAAAATATAAGTAGCACGGTTTTCTGTGCGAATGCGACTCATACCCCATTTTATCATGGAAACGCAGGCCAAAGGCATCTATTGACAAGAAAGCAGGGGGGCAAAGGAAAAAAAGGATTTTCGTTATAAGCCTTGCCCCTTTTTAACTATCTCCTAGACTGAATTTTGTTGATCAACTCATAAAAAGGCTGCCAATTATCTTCTTGGGCAATTGCTTCCCAAACTGACTCAATCACAGGTCTTAATAATGCCGTTTTGGGATTATGAATAGCTAGAGTTTGAGCAATTATATTGGTGCGTAGGCGTAGCCCGTCGTAGACATCGCTATCAAAATCATTCAAGATTTTGTGGTATGCTATGCACCAATCATCAAAAATTGCTGATGCGCCCGGTACTGGTACAATATCTGAATTATTCATTACAAAACCTGGTTCATCCCGCCATTTCGATGAAAAAGTACGAGCCATCTCATAGAAGAATTGATGATAACCAACTTGGCTTGCTTTCAAGAATTCAATCGTGAGATTTAAGAGTTCTTCAGCTTGTGGATGTTGCAACTCCACAAAACCTAACTTTTTCAACATCAAAGAACTGTATTCAGCTTGATAATATTCATCAAACCTAGCTAAACTAGTCTCCATATCGCCTTTATTAATAATTGCCTTTAAAGGTTCCTGGAGCATTTCTAAATTCAGCTTGCAAATAATTGGTTGATTACTGTAACAGTAGCGTCCAGAATAATCAAAATATGCAGCGATAAAGTATGGGTCATAAGTAGGGATAAATGCATAAGGCCCATAATCAAAGCTTTCTCCCGTAATCGACATATTGTCAGTATTCAACACTGCATGACAAAAGCCAGCCGCCATCCACTGCGCTACTAGTTGTGCAACCCGTTTAACTAATTCGGCGTAAAACAGGATATATTTATCTTCTTCAGCATTTAAGTGTCGATAATACTGCTCAATTACGTGGTCTAACAGCTTCTTAGTTAAATCTGGACGCTGGAAATAGTGCAGTCGCTCAAAGGTGCCAAACCGAATATGAGAACTGCTCATCCTAACCATCACAGATGAACGGGTAGGCGAAGGTTCATCACCCCGCCACAGGGGTAAACCTGTTTCAATCATGCTTAGACAGCGCGAGGTACGTACACCCAAGTAGTGCAGTGCTTCCGCAGCCAGAACTTCCCGCACGCCACCTTTGAGCGTCAGCATACCATCGCCACCACGGGAGTAGGGCGTTCTTCCAGTACCTTTAGTGCCAAAATCGTATAATTCGCCATCATTGGCGCGTACTTGCCCGTAGAGAAAGCCTCTACCATCACCCAACTGTCCGTTATATTCGCCAAATTGATAGCCGTGATAACGCAATGCCAACAAGGGTTTGCGCCCCTGAAATTGGCCAAAGGCTGTGATGAAATCTTCGTCTTTGACTGCTTGGGGGTCTAGACCAAAACGGGGCAATAGTTCATCATTACGCCAACGCAGGAGGTGTTGAGGAAATTCTGCTGCTGCAACCTCATCGTAGTAGTCGCCGCCTAGAGATTCTAAAGCGCCTTCGTAGTTGAGGGAGAGAAAAGGATTGCTAGAATTTTTGTAGTTCGGAGTTTCAGCCAGAGTCATTACGAGCAAAGCTTAATTCATTCTTCCTTTAATACTACCTCTGGCATTAGCATAGACGCAAAAAGCGACCCATATCTAAAATATGGCAGCGTCACCATTAAAATCTAGAGCGCATAATGAATAAAGTTTTGCAATTAAAGAAAAAATTAGCTCAATTAGCTATTTTAGACGCTACATTTGAGGTTTTTGGCTCAGAATCACACCAATATCAATTTAAACCTTGCTTGAGTAACAAAGATATTCAAGCGTTTGAATCCATACATAATATTACATTGCCAAGTGAATATCGAAACTTTCTCTTAGAAGTTGGTAATGGTGGTGCAGGGCCAGGATACGGCTTATCTGGGCTGTCAGCAATTGAAAATGAAGATGTCATCCCAGAAAAACTATACCAAGAGAACTACGAAATTCTCTCTAACCCATTTACTTTGACAGAAGCATGGAATGATTTAGATTTGATTGTCAAGAATAATACAGATTTTGTTGACAACAGTGATGCTTACTTTGCTGATAAATTTATTCAGGGCACTCTCACCATTACAAATTATGGTTGTGGAATTTATGCAATGTTAGTCATTACTGGCGAACAGTCAGGAAAAATCTGGATAGATGACCGTACTAATGAAAATGGGATATATCCTGCTTCTTTGACTTTTTGTCATACTTTCCATGACACTAACCCTGATGATTTTCATCCAGATAGCGATAGTGATGAGGAGCAGCCTTTAAGTTTTTATGATTGGTATGAAGACTGGCTCAATCGAAGTTTAGAGCAAATCCGCCAGTCTTCCGAAATTTAACCTTAATTAAATCAAACTGATTTTTTATTTAGTAATGGGTTGTGATGGTGGTGGGTTAATTCCTACTGAATTTGATGTTGGTTGTGATGCCTGTGAAGAGAGAATTTTTTTCACTTGTAGGTTATAAGCTTGCAAAATTGATTGAACCTGTTTCTGTTGATCTTGATTCAGATTCAAAGATGTTAACACTGTTCTGATTCTCTGACGGGATTGCAGTGCTGCCTTAAATTTAGTAGCTTGGGACGGATTTAATAGAGCCTGAATATCCTTATCTCTTTGCTGCCGAGCCAGTTGAATTTGTAGACGCTGTTGCTTTGTGAGTTTCATTGACTGACGTGATGCAACACTAGTCTGAGTTTTTAAGGGTGGTGTAGTAGCGGAATTTGGCCCTGGTGCTGCTAAGACAACGCCGTTTAAGATGGTAGCAAAAGCGAAGATAGTAGAAAAGATAGATAAACGTTTTATAGAATTAATGGACATTTTGAAAACTCCTCAATCATTTAATTAATCAACTTGAACACATCGGCTAAAGCTAACCCTATAAGTGAGCCGATTAGCGAACAAAGATTACTATTGCATTTGCTTGTGGAGTTGCTGTGTATTTATTATGAATTTGTTATGAATTTATAGATATCCACAATTAATAAATATATGAAATTTATTCCAGTTGAAATATTGTACCCTTACTAATAGCTCTAAGAATGGTGATACTTATAAACTAAACATAATATAGTTTAAGGAAAAGTTAAATATTACTCACTTATATAAATTGCCCAATTTGCGTTCAAAAATAGCATTTATAAATAAGTGAGATCATTAACAGGTATAACGTGTAAATCGAAGAAATATTTTTGAGAATATTGTTAACTATTTTTAAAATGTAGGTGCTTTCCAATTATAATTTGTAAGACTTGTCAAAATATGATCTTCCCATTGCCCATTTATTAATAAATAGTCTCTAGCATATCCTTCAACGACAAAACCGAGCCTTTTGAGCACATTACCACTGCGCCGATTGTGAGGCATATAATTAGCCATAACTCGGTGAAAATTTAACTCTTCAAATAGATATTGAGTTGCAGATTTTAACCCCTCTGTCATATAGCCTTTACCTTGTTTATTTTCAGCAAGGCTATATCCCAAATAACAAAAATGAGCGGCTCCTCGGACAAAATTACTAAAGTTGACCGTTCCAATAACTACAGTGGGATTTTTTTTTGTAAAAACAAATAGTTTTAAAGATTGACCATTGATAAATTCTAGAAAACTATTTTCTATCTGATATTGCCAATATTCTTCAGTGAAAAAACCATCAGCCCAAAGAGGATAAAATGGAGTGAGATAAGTTTTGTTATCAATAAAGTATTTAAGAATTTGGGGTATATCTTCATGGATCGCTGCTCGTAATAATAGGCGATCGCTTGCAATTATTGGCAGTTCTGATATCATAAATTACTTAATCGGCGGGATCTCTTCTCAAAATATTCTCTAAATGTTATAAATTCTCTCATAATCTGCGGTTTAGCAGCAGTTAGATTAGCTATCTTATTATCAGCACTGACGCAAGTTTTATAATTTTTTCATAAAGCTTGTCAATAGTCAGGGGTCAATTAACTGATTTTATATAGACTTTGAACTCTTGACCAGCATGACAAAAGATATATCTATGCCCAATGCCCTTTACAAAAGATAGAGTGAGTATTTTTGCTCTTAATCTGCCATTCAACCAAAATCTTGATAAGCTGATGTCTAATATCTAGAGCGGAAGGATTGAGAGCCAATGGGTGATAAAGCACAGTCCAGGGTACAACTTCGATAAAATCGCTTTGCCCAAAGGCTGTACCGCAGCAGATTCAAGCAAAAAACAGCTCTTGATTTAACCCAGTCTACAAGAAGGATAGTGATGTGGTGGGAATACGCTACGATTGGCAGGAATTAGAGATTCGCGCGATATACAATACGCCATTGCTAGAGCTGATTTATCAAGCTGCTAGCGTGCATCGCCAATATCATGACCCAACAAAAATACAAGTTTGCAAGCTCATATCTATCAAAACCGGAGGTTGCCCAGAAGATTGTAGCTACTGCGCCCAATCTTCTCGCTATAAAACAGAGGTAAAGGCGCAAGCACTCCTAGAAAAGGAAACGGTAGTTAACATCGCCCAGAAAGCTAAAGAAACTGGTGTTAGTCGCATTTGTATGGGTGCAGCTTGGCGCGAAGTGCGGGATAACTCACAATTTGAGGAAGTCCTGGAAATGGTCAAGGATGTGACTGCAATGGGTTTAGAAGTGTGCTGTACTCTGGGGATGTTGACGGCAAATCAGGCTAGGAAATTGTCAGAAGCCGGACTTTATGCCTACAACCATAACTTAGATACCTCGCAGGAATATTACAGCACAATTATTACCACAAGGACATATAGCGATCGCTTGAACACAATTGAGAATGTCCGTCAGACAAATGTCACCGTTTGTTCCGGCGGTATCCTGGGTTTAGGCGAAACTGTTGATGACCGGATTGGGATGTTACAAACTCTGGCAAACTTACATCCGCATCCAGAGTCCGTACCGATTAATATTCTTTCACAAGTACCAGGCACACCCTTAGAAAATCAGCCTGATGTCCCCATTTGGGATATTGTGCGGATGATTGCCACAGCCAGGATTTTAATGCCAGCTTCCGATGTGCGTCTTAGTGCCGGGAGGGCGAGACTTTCTCAAGTTGAGCAAGCTTTCTGCTTTATGGCAGGAGCAAATTCTATCTTTTCCAGCGACGACAACAAGATGTTGACGGTGACAACTCCCTGTCCAGATTACGATACTGACCGAGAAATGCTGAATTTACTTGGTTTGGGAATGCGTCCGCCTTCTCAAAGACAGGAGAAGGTAGCAAGTCCGGCTGTTGTAGGATAAATATCTGATTGTGGGATTGGCGTTTCGGTCATCCCACAATAAATAATTGGATATTTTTTACCTAAATTCCCTAAGCAGGTGTCAATAAAATCAACTGCTGTTGCAAAAGACTTCTTACCCCATCCAATCCCAATTCTACATTTGTCAATATCTCTGCAACTGTGGCATTAGCATCACATCTTTGCATAAACTCAAACTCTGCTATAGATAAATTTACAATCTGGTAATCGTAATTAAAGAAACATTGACTAGGAAATCCCTCAAGACAAGGATTAAGTTCGGGAATCGCTGCCAATAGGGCGTTATCGTCTGACCAGTCAGCTTTAATTAGGGGAGGACGACCGAGGAAAAACTCGTAATGAGTTACTTCTGGGTCTAATAATTCTATCAGACGATAAAGCTGGCGATCGCTCAATTCTTTTGCCCGTTCCACTAACTCTGGTGCTTTACCCAAAAGTCTCTCTAAATCCCAGAAACTCGGATTCGAGAAACCAATAAATTCCAATCGCGAAGCATCAATTAATTCAAACAGCGTTTCAATGTTGTAGTCAATTTCTTG
Source organism: Nostoc sp. DedQUE02 (assembly GCF_034531035.1). NCBI lineage: Bacteria > Bacillati > Cyanobacteriota > Cyanophyceae > Nostocales > Nostocaceae > Nostoc > Nostoc sp. DedQUE02. The sequence goes on from NZ_JAVRBY020000020.1 coordinate 35,673, forward strand.
AGGATGAACGTACATATCAGCAAAGTATTCATCCTTGTTGTTTTCTAGTGACCAACGTTGTTTATCGTATTTGACAATTCGGTTATTTTCTGGTAAAGAAGCGAATATTTGTCGCCCGACTTGGACACCATCGCGGTAGTCACCTTTTTTGTCACCTTGAAGAAGTGCGATCGCTTTTTGCATCAGTTGAATTTCCCAGCGTCCCAATTCCCCGTACACAAAAATGTGCATTAAGCCGCCTGGGGCTAACTTTTTCGCCAAAGCTTGAATCCCGCGAATGGGATCGGGGGTATGATGCAAAACGCCAACACAGTTAATTAAATCAAACTCACCCGGTAACTGTTCCACATCAAACAAACTGAGGTGATGAAATTCAACGCGGTTAGCCCCTGAACGCTGACAACGTTCTTTGGCTACAGCTAAAGCACCAGTACTGAGGTCAATTCCCACAACAGAAGCTTGAGGATTGAGGTGAACTAAGTACTCTGTACCCACACCAGTACCGCAACCTGCATCTAAAATCCGAATATCTTGCTTTTGAGGTTTTTGCCCTGTGCAGAAATTATGAGCAGCTAGCCAATTCCAGCGCCAGTTGTAGCCTGGAGGTGGTTCATCCAACAGGGCTTCCGGCGGAAAGGGGTAGGTATTGTAGAGTTTGGCAACAGCAGCACTAACAGTTTGAGAATCGGACATGATGAGGAATAACGCAGCATTTCTGAGTTTAGCGGATAGTGGCTGATTAGAGCAAAGATTACTATTGCTTATTTCCTGCTATTTATTCAACAGCAAAGTCAGTAAATTGGCGTTTATAAGGAGTGTAAAATCCTAATACAATTTAGAGTTTGACAACAGCAGCGCTAACGATTTGCAATTCTTAGTTTAGCGAATGCGGAACACTTCAGGTATATAGATAATTGCGATCGCCATCAACCCATATCGCTAACGCATCTACGCAGTGACTGTCTCAAGTTTTTCCATCCCCGTGACAGGTAGAGATTTAAAACTATCGTCCCACAGTAGTTTCAGGTATAGCGATCGCGTAGCTAAAAAAATCGGGCGTTGCTGATTGCGGTATGAAAAATAATTTTGCGTTATTTCAAAATCCTTGTAGAGACTAGCAATTGCAACGTCTCTACATCCAAATTCATACCTCGATTCAGCAACACCAAAAATCGATCGATAAAGTCGAGCTTAAAAAATAGTTAATCTGTATTTACCGCGTTCCTGTGGGTTTTTGGAAGTAACAACTATATAGTATGTATCATCTTCAGGCAACCTAGCTCGGTCAATTAAAGCACTGTATACACCACCATTATCTTTGTCTTTATCGATAGCGATCGTCTGTCCTTGAGAATTTAGCAACGCTACGTAAGGAGAAAACTCTTCATCAACACTATCTACACGAATACTAACAAGCTGATTTTTTCTCCCTTGGAAATTAGAAACATTATAAGCGCCTCCATTTTGTTTCAAGGTTGAGCTTTTGGCACTTAGTTGTCCTGATTCATCTAAAGTATAGCTAGCTCTATCATTCCTCAGAGCCAAACTATAGCGACCTGTATCTCCAGGATTTTGACTAGTAACTGCAATCTTGTAAGTACCATTCTTAGGCAGTCGCGCAAAAATGAATGCATCATCGCCACCACTGCTTTTATCCAAAACGCCTTTTTTGACGATGATATTATTATCAGGATCGTGCAGAAACAATAAGGGTTTTAAACTCAAGTTATTTGATCTGCGTGTATCATTACTACCAATCAGCCTAATTTGGACTAATTGATTTTCTCTGCCCTCAAACTGGTAGAAATGAAAATATCTACCTTCAGATTGAAAGTCATTTTTACTCAAAATACCCAATGCAACATCTACAAAATTAATCTCTTTGTAAGTAGGTGTTATAGACGAAGAAAGCGCTGAATTGTCAACATTTTGGTTTCCCCTTGTAGCTACACTAGAACTTGGCTTGCGAACTCTCCCGGAGCCAGCATTGGAACGATTGGCGTTTGAGTTAGCAATTCTACCTCTAGATGCTCTTGATGAACCACCATTGGAACGATTAGAGTTTGAATTAGAAGTCCTACGTCGAGATGATCTAGGAGTAGAACTATCATTTGAAACGCTGGAAGTTCGCTGAAAATTTTCTGTGTGAGACGACACACGAGGAGTCTGCTGTATTGGTGACTCAATAGATATCTTCCGTCTTGGAGATATTGAAGCTTGAGAAGCAGGAATTTGCTCAATCCCTTTTTTTACTGCTTCTGGTTGTCTCTCATCTGGTGATTTAGCAATTATAAAATCTTGAGAATTTTGAGTTTTTACCAAAGCATTGATAGGTAGTACATTACTTGTGATTAACAAACTACTACTCACACAAGTAATTAAAACGCGACTTAATTTATTGCGATAGGTTTTATTTTCTAATAGCATAATTACTCTCCTAATTTTGCTGATGTCTTTGTCTTTCAGTAATAGACAAAATTAATACTAGTTGCTGTTTTAACCTCAGAATTGATGTAACCTAAAATAAAAATTTAGTATTTATAATACTTTAGGGGCTTGACAAAGGCATCGCCTATAACCCAATTAATTTGTCTATCCTACATACCTAAATGTTTGTCCAAATCCAATTGAAAATATAATTTTTTCAATTTAGACTACTATAGTTAATCTCAATTTTGTAAGTATATACTTAGCTACAAACTTAAATTGCGGCTTTTCGGATTATTGCCCGGATATTTTTGTAAAACTGACTAAATGGTTAATACAGATGTAATACATAAGTAGAGTTGACGCCCATCAATTCGTCAAAAGGCATCGTTCAAACACAACTTCCTCCAAAATATTTAAATTGTTCAATACCTGATGAGGTAAGGAAATTGGGGATTTGTATGGTACTTAAGTAATATTTACTAACAAGAGAGATTATACTGCATGACTTAAGATGAATATATACCCCAATTGAAATGGATTCCCAGTATGCTCTGTTGTGTGAATCCCGATTGCCAAAAACCCTTAAATCCTGATAAAAACAACTATTGTCACAGTTGTCGAACGGAATTGATACCCCTGCTGGGAGGTCGCTATCGTCCCATTCAGGTGTTGTCAGATGAGGGCGGATTTGGTAGAACCTATCTGGCAGAAGATGTACACAAACTGAATGAGTGCTGTGTTGTTAAACAATTTGCACCAAAACTTCAGGGAACTGGGCCACTCACAAAGGCCACTGAGCTATTTAAACAAGAAGCGAGCAGACTACAAGAACTCGCAGAACATCCACAAATTCCAACTTTATTGGCTTATTTTGAGCAAAATCACTATCTGTTTTTGGTACAGCAGTTTGTTAATGGGCAAAACTTGCATAAGGAATGGGAGACGCGAGGAAACTACAGCGAAATAGAGATTCGCGAATTTTTGCTAGATTTATTACCTGTGCTGAAGTTTGTCCATGTGCGGGGAGTAATTCATCGGGATATCAAACCACAGAATATTATTCGCCGTAAAAGTGATGGGCGATTAGTGCTAATTGATTTTGGAGCCTCTAAGCAGCTAACGGCAACAGTGCAAACTAAAATGGGCACTGTTATTGGCTCACACGGTTACACTGCACTTGAACAGATGCAAGATGGAAAAGCTTACCCAGCCAGTGATTTATTCAGTTTAGGGGCGACTTGTTTCCATTTACTTACAGGCGTTCGCCCATCTCAACTGTGGATACAGCAGGGTTATGGTTGGGTTGCGTCTTGGCGGCAATATTTGACCCGCCCAGGTAGGGATGGGATTTCTGTATCTATAGAGTTGAGTGAAGTTTTGGATAGGCTGTTACAACTAGACATCGAAAAGCGTTATCAATCGGCTGATGAAGTTATCACTGACTTAACACCTCAATTACCACCATTGGCATCAGTGCCCCCAACTATACTTACACCAACATTTGCAACTACCCCAGTAAACAAGAGGACGGTTTTACAAAAATCAAGTAACAAGCTGAAAACTCAACTGCTGTCAGGTTCTAGCGTTTTGGTATTGGCATTAGGAGGAGTTTGGTATTTTCAAACTCGCCCCCATACAATGAGTGAATATTCTCCACCTATTTCTCAGCCAATTCAGTCCCAAAAAAGCGTCTCGACAAATTCTTTTCTACCTAAACCTCTCAAGGGGCATTCCAGCGATGTGAATTCTGTAGCTTTCAGTCCTGATGGCACAACCCTTGCTAGTGCCAGTGATGATAAGACAATCAAACTATGGAACATAGCAAGTGGAGAAGAAATCCGCACCCTACAAGGACATTCCAATTGGATTTGGGCTGTTGGTTTTAGTCCTGATAGCAAGACTCTTGCCAGTGGCAGTGCGGATACAACAATCAAACTGTGGAATCTAGAGACAGGAAAGTTAATCCGCACCTTGCAGGGACATACCGACGGAGTTACTTCTGTAGCTTTCAGTCCTGATGGCAAAACCCTTGCCAGTGGCAGTGCTAGTAAGGACATGAAAATCAAACTGTGGAATCTGGAGACAGGAAAATTAATTAGCACTTTAGAGGGACATACCAATGGTGTTCCATCTGTCGTTTTCAGTCCTGATGGTAAAACCCTTGCCAGTGGTAGCTGGGATAAGACAATTAAATTGTGGAATCTGGACACAGGAAAGTTAATCCGCACTTTAGAGGGAAATGCAGAGTCGATTCTTTCAGTCGCTTTTGCTCCTGATGGTAAAACCCTTGCCAGTGGTAGTAAAGACAAGACAATCAAACTTTGGAATCTGAAAACAGGAAAGTTAATTCACACCTTAAAGGGACATAATGATAAGGTTAATTCTGTCGCCTTTTTACCAAGCGTAAGTCCAAATGGTGTCACCCTTGTCAGTGGCAGTAGTGACAAGAAAATCAAACTTTGGAATCCAGTCACAGGAAAGGAAATCCGCACTTTAGAGACGGGTTCTGGATATATTTATGCTGTTGCTATTAGCCCAGATGGACATACTATTGCCGGTGGTGGGAGTGGTGAAAACATTCTCAAGATTTGGCAGTTGATTAATTGAAAAGTGCTGATAGTCTAGATTCAGGACAAGTTGCAACTTTTTCTGATTCAACTCCAGAATATTTAGTTTGGCTAAAACCTCAGCTAAGTCGTAGTTTCAAGAGATCATATCGGCAGGGACTAGATTATGTTAATATTTTTTACGTGTTCATGATAATAGCTATAAAAAACATCAAAATCTATTCTTCAACCTGCGAGTGTGGGTTGAATGTAGTTTTTTGTTGTTAAAAAAAAATATCCAAAATTCAATGGTCATGATTAATATATTTTTCATACTCATACTGTTTTCTTCGCTGCTAGGGCGGGTTAAATTTCCAGGAATAGATATTGGGATTCACTATTTATTACTTCCTGTATTTAGCTTTGGGATAATTAGTTTATCTTTAAAATCTATACCAGCAATTATTAAGAAGCATAAAATAATTTTGGTGTCTATCGGTCTAATGTATTTGTGGATGTGGTTGTCTTCATTGATGAGCCAATTCCCAAATACTGCTATCGCTTTTAGTATAAAATATTCTACTTATTTTATATTGTTTTTTGCTTTTTTAATCTTAACTTTTAGAAATCCAAAAAGCTCATATTTAACATTTTACTACCGTTGCATATTGTGCTTAATACAGATAATTGCATTTTTCGGTTTTGTAGAGGTTTTAATTCCCAAAAGTTGGATTTTTAAATTATTAAAATTTCCTAGCTTTTATCCAGAGATTGGTTCAATTATGCAAAACCCTAATCAGTTCGGGGTAATAGTAGCTATTGGATTATGTTTAAGCCTGATTTTAGAAAAACAGAATAAAATTTCTAAACTTGAATTATATATAAACGAATTGATTTTTACAATTTCTTTAGCTTTATCTGCTAGTGGTAGTGGTTGGGTGATTTTAATTATGGGTATATTTCTTTTGTTTATATATAAAATTATTAGTTTTATAAAAATGGCTTATATAATTGGCTTATTATTTTTATGTATTGTCACTATCCCAGTTTCTACAGAGAGAGTTGGTTTGACAAATAGTAAAATATTTCCATTAATTAATATATTTTTAGGAAACTCAAATTTAGAAAACTCAAATTTAGAAAATTCACATCAAAAAGCGATTCCAAGTATTGTAAGAACAGGCTTGTCAAGGTTTGGAATGTGGCAGGCAGCTATTAATGAAACTATTAAAAGGCCATTTACTGGTATAGGCATAGGGGTCTTTCCAGAACAGGTAGGAATAAAAGTTTGGGGACATAAAGGTTATCACGCGCATAATATATTTTTAAATGTATTAGCAGAGCAAGGAATTCCTGGATTATTATTATTTACTAATTTTTTAGCAAAAATCGCATTTCAAGTTAAGTATGCTAATCCTTTAATTACTGTTCCGATTATTATGTTTTTGGCATCTCAAATAGTAGATGTTTTTACCGAAGACTATACTTTTACAACTATTGAGTTTTATTTTCTAGCAGCAGCTATCAATTCTCAAAAAGATTCAGTCGTACAATCAAAACCTGAAATCATTTACAATGTTCAAACAAACTAAGATTGATAAACATCATTTTGACTTAATATTTCCAAATATATTTGATTTTAAGGGAGGTATTCAAGTCTACTCAATATTTCTGCTGAAAGCTTTACAAGATGTATATCCTGAAGCTGATTATGATGTGTTTCTCAAGTATGATAAACAAAGTTTAATACAGTCACAAGATTTGCAGTTTTTAAGCTCAACAAGATTTCATTATTTTGGAGATTTCCCAAAATTATTGCAACCCATTTTATTTGCCACAAAAATAATTAATTTAGGTATTCTTAAACGTCCTACCATAGCGATTTCAACTCATGTTAATTATGCTATTGCTTGTTATGTTCTAAAACTTCTGACTGGGACTCCTTACTGGGTAGTTGCTCATGGCTTAGAAGTTTGGGATATCGAAAATAATGCTACTAAATTAGCATTAACAAAAGCAGATAAAATTATTAGTGTTAGCAATTACACTCGCAAACGGTTGCTTGAAGATAAAAGTATTGACCCAGAAAAAATAGTCCTTTTACCTAATACTTTTGATGCCAGTCAATTTAAAATAAATCCTAAACCTGCCTATCTACTCAAACGATATAATTTATCAAATGAACAGCCTGTAATTTTAACAGTAACACGCCTGGGGCGTATGGCAAAATACAAGGGTTATGACCAAATCCTTCAGGCGTTAATTAAAGTTCGCCTGCATGTCCCTAATGTTCATTTTATTCTTGCAGGTAAAGGGGATGATTTACCTCGAATTAATGATTTAGTCTCTAGCTTAAATCTACAAGATTGTGTAACGATCGCAGGTTTTGTACCCGATGAGGAATTGTGTGATTATTACAATCTCTGCGATGTTTTTGCTTTACCTAGTAAAGGGGAAGGGTTTGGTATCGTTTATTTAGAAGCTTTAGCTTGCGGTAAGCCTGTGTTGGCGGGTAATCAAGATGGCTCTGTTGACCCGTTGGCTGAGGGAGAGTTGGGATGTTTAGTTGACCCTGATAATGTAGAAGAAATTGCCGATAATCTAATTCAAATCCTGCAAGGAAATTGCTCTAACCCAGTAGTTTACCAACCCGAATACTTGCAGCAAAGAACTGTGGAAACTTATGATTTTAGTCAGTTTCGTGCAACTTTAGCAAAGTTAGTTGATGAACATTAGTTATAAAAGGAAATTTTTTATATACATTTAGGTTATAGAAAATGGATGATTCAATATTTGTTATATTTCTTGCCTTTGGATTTATTTGGGTTTTGATGGGAGTTGTAGGTTGGATTGCGTTTTTAAAATCTGAAGGTGAGGAAATTAAGTTTGGTAAGTGGGGACTTATAGTTGCTATTCCAATTTTAATACCAATAATTGTTTCTCTGATAATCGGTGTATTTTATCGTCAATAAAACGGGCGATCGCCGAACAAAACAAGCAGAAAACAGACGAACAAAAAATGAGGCAATAAATTACTTAGATAAGCTACTTATGGGGTTGTATTGCCAATTGATCTAAACTTTATTTATTAATCGCACCTCTAACCAAAATAACTGTACTTTCTACACCAGAGGCGATCGCTTCGGGAATATTACCTTGAATCGCTTGTTGCAACAATCCCTCGCGCGAAGCACCTAAAACTACAACGTCGTAACCTTCGGTTTTCACTAGGTTAATCACACCTTCTGCAACTGAATTAGCCTGGATTGGCAGAGCAACTACAGTGCTGGACAATTTACAGCGACGCATTAAATGGCGAAAGGCTTGTTCTGAAACTGACATGTCTGGCTTGAGTTCAGATGGCTTAAACACCTGTGTCAGGCGAATTTTCGGATCGTTTCCCAATGTAATTAAAGCCGGTAACAATTTAATTGCTAATGGAGAATTGGGGCCACCAGCCATTGGAACTAGCCATCGGTTGAATTGCGGAGTGGGGACTGGGGATTGATTTGTGCCTAATTTGACTAAGACTACTTCGCAGGTAGCTTGACGAATCACAGTGTCGACAACGTTTCCAAAAATCTTACCTGGGGTAGATGTGCTGCCTTTCCATCCCATTAAAATTAGGTCGATATGTTGTTCCTTGATTGTCTCCAAAATTGCCTGAGCTACGTCGTGGGTAACTCGAATCTGTGTGTGTAGGGGAATTTTCCATTTTTTTGCTAAGACTTCTGCCTGTCGTAGCAAGCGACGACTTTTTGCCGTTCTTACCTGTGTTTCCGATGGGGAACTGTGGCGGGGTATTAGCATCACTTGTACGCAATCTATTTCATAATGGCGATCGCGGGCAATCGCTGCTGCCATAAGTAATAAAACACCTGCTGTTTCAGGATTTGCTACGGGCACTAATAATCTTCCATTACCTGTGCTGGGCGATCGCGTTTGGTAAACTATGTATGAAGGTTCTGGTCGCAGTTTAGGAGTCCGGTTATCACAATTGAGATGATCTGCTTCCGCCCGAATAATATCTGCACGAGTAATAATCCCGATCAGTTTTCGTCCATCCACCACTGGTAAGCGACTGATTTGATAGCGATCGAGTAAATACAGCACATTGCTCAGAGTGTGGATTGGTGTAACTGTCATCGGCACAGGTGTCATAATTTCTTTTAAGAAAATATCATTGGCTAAATTGCGTTCGCGTATTTTTAACAAATCTGATTGCGTCACAATCCCGACTAACTTGTTATCTTCTACCACAGGGAAACCGCGATGATGAGAACGAGCAAAGGATTGCATTGCTTCTTCCAAACTCATCTCTGCATCCAAAGTTTCCACCCGTTCTTGCATCACATCTTTTGCAGTTAACTTGGTTAATGCTCCTTCCATTGGAACTTCTTTGGTGAGAGTGATGCCCTTTAACTCCAAAAGTTTCTCATAAAGCGAACCAGGCACTACCTTATCCGCAACCAGGTAAGCTGCTACAGAAACAATCATCAAAGGTAGCACCAAATTGAAATCTGTAGTCATTTCAAACACAATCACAATGGCTGTGATTGGCACTTTAGAAACGGCGCTAAAAAATCCACCCATACCCGCTAGGGCGTAAGTAGCAGGAGAACCCACTCCCGTGACGTATAACTCAAATACACCGATAATGTGTCCTAAACAAGAACCTAAAATCAGACTAGGAGCGAATAATCCCCCTGGCGCTCCTGAACCAAATGCGATCAGTGTGAGAATAAATTGTGCTGCAAAGGCGATCGCTGCTACGGTAGGATGGGAACCTCCAGTAATTAAGGACTCTCGTAATCCCGTATTGTCACGGAAGGATGGCGGAAGCATTGCCACAATAAAGCCAGAGATAAATCCAGCTAAAGCTACCCGCAGCGATAAACTGACATGTAATTTTCTATAAAATTTAATACTAAATATTAAGCCGCGATCAAACAATGCACCCAACAACCCTGCCAAAATACCCAATAAGAGGAAAAAGGGAATTTCGGGAATAGAGAATTGGCTGGAAGATTCTGCCAATTGCAGGTTAAGGTCGAGAGAGCCACCACCCAAGAGTCTGGATATCACCCCACCAATAAAGGAGGCGATAATAGCAGTTCCGAGAGTCAAACCTGATAAATCCTGGAGTAACTCTTCAACGATAAATAATACACCTGCGATCGGCGCATTGAAAGCAGCTGCCAAACCCGCACCCGCACCGGCCGCAATCATTTGCCGCCGATGGTCTGGGGAAGTGGGAACCCAACGACTCAACCCTGCTGCCAGACTTGCCCCCACTTGGACAGTCGGGCCTTGCCGCCCCAAAGTCATACCCGAACCTATGGCGATGATGGCACTAAGTAACTTCACACCTGCCACTCGCCAAGATAATGTCATAGGCACATTGGCTAGAGTTGCTTTAACTTGCGGGATACCGCTACCAGAAGCCTCTGGGGCCAATCTTTCCACCAACCAGCCAGCCACAAATCCCAGGACAAGACCAATTATCGGTAGTGCTAGCCATGCCGGGAAAATGTGGGTACTATGGACTCGCCATGTCCCCAGCCATCCCGATCCCACTTTTAGGAATACCGCAGACAGGGCAGCAACCAAACCGATCGCACAAGCTTCGGCGATCGCTAAACCTCTTCTTGGCTGCCACCAGGTACGAAAGCGCTGATTCAGAACTGGAAGAGACATAATTTTTGAAGATTAGGGCATTGGGCATTGAGCACTTGTACTGAGTTTCGACACAACGACTACGCTCAGTGCATCGCTACGCGGTAATCGAGCGAAGTCGAGATTCAACTACCGTGTAGTCGTTAGCGCAGCCTCTCGTAGAGAAGTATTGAGCATTGGGGAGGCAGTGACGGGTACGCAGGGGTCTCCCCAAGTGGAGCAACTGCCATCATTGGGCATTGAGCATTGAGGCGGGATGCGGGGGGTAGAGGGGAAACTGTTCTCCCATGCTCCCTGCTCCCTGCTTCCCCTGCCTCCCCTGCTCCCCCTGCCCCCCTGCCTGTTTAATTACTTCTCCCAGTGGTGGATAGCCCTTCTAATATCAGAGATGGAGTATAACAAGAACCATTCCAATCACCATCATTGCCAAGTGTTACCAATTGCTTCAGGGCTGTGTAGACATTACCTGCAACCATAGTATCCTTAACCCGCCCAATTACGTGACCATTTTGTACACGGTAGCCTAAATCAACGTTGATCGAAAAATCACCAGAAATACTGCCGCCACCACCTAGCATTTGATCCACAATCAAGCCATCACCTAGTTGTTGAATCAAATCTGGTAGTGATGCCGAACCTGGCTGGATAAGAAAGTTAAATAAACCAGGGGTAGGATAACTGCCTAAACCAGGGCGAAAACCATTTCCAGTGGTGTTAGTACCGAGTTGCCGTCCGGTGGTGCGATCGCTATAGAAATTTTGTAAAATCCCGTTTTGGATAAATACTAAAGATTGAGTCGGAGTGCCTTCGTCATCGAAAGGACAACTGTAAGGGCCAGCTTCCGGATCTTGGTAGAGGGTGAGGCTGGGTGCAACTACTACCTTACCCAGATGTTCTGCCCAAGGGGAAGCTACTTCTAAGACTCGCTTGCCATTTAAGGCTGCTTGCACAGTACCCCAAAGCATATCGGCAGCTTTGGAAGTAAACAAAATGGGAATGCGACCAGTCGGAGGTGAGATATTTTCTCTGGCCCAAATTAACCGTTGTAAAATTTGATTAGCTAATTTCTCCGGGTAGAGTTCACCCCTGTGAGTTTGGCCATCGGAAACATTCAAAAAATCGTCGCCACGTACCCATTCTGCGGATACATAGCAGCTGAGGGTCGTATCAGTATAGTGACAATCTAAACCTTTGGTATTGACTAGTCTAGTGGTTTCAATATCACATTCCCAGTCACCATTGCATACAATATCGGGATAGACATCACGGATGAGTGCGATCGCTTCTTTGCCCCAATCTACCAAAACCTCTACGGGCACACTTTCCCCTAAATCTGAGTAGGAGGGCTGAAAGTTAGAGCCTAACTCTACTGGTTCCGGTTGATTAAGTTGACTCAGGGCTAAAGCTTTTTCCACCATTACTTCGGCTGTGACAGAACCATAAGCCACCGTGAGTCCTGGTTGGCCATTTCGCCAAAGCCTTAGTGCTGTACCTTCAGATTGGTTGGTTTCTAGCTGTTTGAGTCGGTTTGCCTCAAAAAACACTGGACGAGAAAGCGATCGCGACTGATACACCTCAGCTGCTTCTGCTCCAGATTTTATAGCTAGTTCCAGCAGCTGTTCTGCTAGTGTATCTTGTGACAAATTTTCAGAACCCATGACCCTTAGTGAATTGTGGATTTTGAACCGCATATCAACGCTGTCTCTTGAAAGTCTGAGTCGGCAAAAGCCGAGTTGGCGCAGCCCACCGCAGCCATGAGACTTTTCGCTAATAAACGCAGATAACTATCCAAAAATCATCAGCATATTTCGATAGTTGCGATTTGAAACCACAGATCAACGCTGATAGACGCAGTTAATTATCCCAAATCATTGCCATATCTCGACGTATCTAGTCATTAGTCATTCTCTTCCAATGTCCAATACTTCTCTACGAGAGGCTACTTCGGCTTACCTCGACTTCTCTACGAGACGCTACGCGAACGCTCGGCACAAGTCGCTCAGTACAAGTGCGCCAACGACTACGCGGTAGTTGAATCTCGACTTCGCTCGATTACCGTGTAGTCGAAACTCAGTACAAGTGCCCCATGCCCTACGCCCCATTTTTAAAGATTAACCTCTTGTAACAGCCAAAAACCAGCAAAAGATTCGGCTTTAGGATCAGACTGTACACCGATAAAATGCACGCCGTTAGCTTTTTGCTTGGCTTCTTCAAAACCTTTGGCTTCTGCTAAAACTTGAGGTTTTTTGATATTTGCCACAATCCAGCTTTCAGTTACACCAGTTTCTAAAAGCAATCTCGCCTCTTCACTGTTATCAAATCTTAAGAAAGCCAACTCCAATCCAGACATCCAGCCTGCCAAGGGTAATGCTCTCGGTGAGAAAATTAAAATACCAGGAATACGAGTTTCGGGTGACACTTGCACCAATTCTAAAGGGAAAGCTTCACCAAAACCAATTTCCCACTCTGGCATTTCGGCCAAATCCGCAGCATCTAAAGTAACAAATACCCATTGCTGTCCTTCCAAAGCATCTGGTAAACGTTGCGGTAAAGGTTTCTCTAAGCGGACTGAAGGATTAGTCCCCCCTTGATACCCTGCTTCTTGAGGATATACTTCTTCCATACGCTGTTCTAACCATTGGTTGAGAACCAAAGTACGGCGACTAGGCTGGGCGGGAATGCCCAAGTCTTGGCAGGCTTTAGTAATCATATTATTCATTTGACGGCGGAAAAAGCGGATTTTAATTGGTGCTTTTCCGGCTTGTTTAATAGCCTCCTGCAATGCTGTCCGCAACCAGCCCGAATTTACCTGGGTACTGGGACAATATTGAGCATAACGAAACAAAGAATCTGTTTTTGTGCCAATATCCAAGGGACTTTCGCAGATTAAGACTTCCCAAACTTTTTTTTGATTAGCGTCCAAAATCGGACGAGAGTAAAAATCGATTTCCCAAATACTGCCCATGTTTTGCGGTAAAAATCTGGCTGTTATGTTTTCCTGATATTTTGATCATACGAGTGTTAGGGCAGCATTGAGCATTGGGAATTAGCAGAAGCAGTCTCTGAGGTGTCATCATCCTAATTTCTATATAACAATCACCTATATAGGACTCATATTTGATTGCGTGAAAAAGCTCAGTAGAACTAAGAAGCCTTCTTTCTCTTTGCAAAAGTGCCTATTGCCTATTGCCTATTCCCTATTTCCTATTGCCTACTGCCTATTTCCTATTGCCTATTCCCTATTCCCTATTGCCTTTAATAAAACAGTTTTGTTCATTTCTTCGCCTGTATAACTTGCAAACTACCACCTGCATATAAAGTTGACTTACTCACTTCAAACCCAGTTTTAGTTAACAATTCAGATAAATCAGTTTTCAGCAATTGCCAAGCTGTTTCTGTCTCAAACAACAACAAAAACACCGAGATCCCAGGCCAAAATATCGGATTTGTCGGAGCGTGAAAATCTACCAGCGTAAATGTCCCCCCTGGCTTTAGCACCCGGTAAACTTCATTAATAATTTTTTGTAATTGCTGAGGCTGCATCTCGTGTAATGCAACGCTAGTATGCACCACATCAAACAGATTATCTGCAAATGGCATCTCCTGAGCAAAAGCTTCCGTATATGAAGCTTCAGGTACATTTACCCGCGCCCGTTGCAAAGACTTGGGTGAAGCGTCCAATCCTGTTACATTTTGTGAAAACTTTACTAAAAATTGTGTCGTTTGACCACTGCCGCAACATAAATCTAAAACCTGAGTATCTGAGTGAATTGTTAAGCCTTGCAAAGCAAGTTGCCGAAAACGGGCTTCACCACCTACACTTAAGGCTGCTAAACGAGAGATACCATCATAAAACCACTGATAACGGTAACTCCAATCTCTTAAAATTGTTGCCATTGCATATTTCCTTGCTATTAAGCTTTATATTTAATAAAGATATATTGTTAACATTAGTAAAAAACCTGAAAAGATTGGGGGAAAGTAACTGCTATGGGTCGTGTAGGCGTCTTATTACTCAATCTCGGTGGCCCTGATAAGCTAGAGGATGTCGGGCCGTTTTTGTACAACCTATTTTCCGATCCGGAAATTATTCGCCTACCATTTCACTGGTTGCAAAAGCCCCTAGCCTGGTTTATTGCCACGCGGCGAACCAGAACATCTCAAGAAAATTATAAGCAAATCGGTGGTGGTTCCCCGTTGCGGCGGATTACAGAAGCCCAAGGGGAAGCTCTAAAAGAACAGTTAAGTTCTTTGGGGCAAGAAGTTAATATTTACGTGGGAATGCGTTATTGGCATCCCTATACAGAAGAGGCGATCGCACAGATCACCCAAGATAATGTAGAACACCTAGTAATATTACCACTATATCCCCAGTTTTCTATCAGTACGAGTGGTTCCAGCTTCCGGCTTTTAGAAAAGCTTTGGCAAGAAGATCCAAAACTTCAACCTATTGATTACACCGTCATTCCTTCTTGGTACAAACAACCAGGCTATCTACAAGCAATGGCGCAACTCATAGCCCAAGAACTTGAGCAGTTTCCCAACCCGGATGAAGTTCATATATTCTTCAGCGCTCACGGCGTTCCGAAAAGCTATGTTGAAGAAGCAGGCGACCCTTACCAGCAGGAAATTGAAGAATGTACTGCCCTGATTATGCAGACTCTCAATCGCCCCAATGCCCACACCTTAGCTTATCAAAGTCGTGTCGGCCCAGTAGAATGGCTCCAACCCTATACTGAAGATGCCCTCAAAGAACTAGGCGCACAAGGGGTAAAAAATTTGGTTGTCGTGCCAATCAGTTTTGTCTCAGAGCATATTGAGACACTACAAGAAATTGATATTGAGTATCGAGAAGTAGCCGAAGAATCTGGAATTCACAACTTCCGCCGCGTACCTGCTCCCAATACCCATCCAGTATTTATTAATGCACTAGCCGAATTAGTGATTGATGCCCTGAAAAACCCCAGTTTTAAGCTTTCACAAGCTGCCCAAATGAAAAAAATGGTAAAGATGTATCCTCAAGAGCGTTGGGAATGGGGCCTAACGACTAGTGCTGAAGTATGGAATGGTCGGATTGCGATGCTAGGTTTTATTGCCTTAATCATAGAGCTAATTACCGGTCGCGGTTTCTTGCACATGATTGGGATTTTGCAGTAAAGGGAATTGGGTATGGGGCATGGGGCAAACAGGGTATAGGGAAAGGGAAAGGGAAAAATATTAAATTTATTGCTTTTCCCTTTAACTTTTAACCTTTAACCTTTTCCCCTGCTTCCCCTGCTTCCCCTGCTCCCTCATCCCTATGCCCTACGCCCCACTCCCTTGTGATACCAGTCATACCACTGCTTCGCACTACGAACCGCAAACCACAGGAGTATTAAAGCAATTAATCCTCCTTGCCAGGGAGCATCAAAGGCAAATAGTACTAGAGCAACGCACAAGGTATCTTGAAGAAAGACTGCCCACAACGGTAAGCCACGTAACCGATAGAACCAACCGATTTGCACTAGCTGGAGTACCAAAGCTAATAAACCTCCAATTATGGCAATCAGCCAGTTAGGTGTTGCTGTTGCAGTGGCTACTGCTAACCCCATAATTGCACCCACAAGGGGAGACATGAATAACTGAACCACTTGGAGCAATCTTTGCCCCCATAGCTTTTTTGAGGCTAATAATTCAATTAATGACCAACTGGTGAGGCAACCTAATAATATCGGTGGAGAAATGTGAGATAAAATTGGAACTTGTGACCACAAGTTACTACCCTGCAATAGTCCAATAATCAGCAAAGGTATGCCTATTCTCATTCCTGCTGCCGCAGAGGCAGAAAGTGTGGCTAGGATTTCAATCATCAAAGCACTCGTAATACTAATAAATAAGTATTTGTTGTATATACTACCCAGTGCAGAAAATAATTCCAGCATTAAAGAGACACTCTTCAGCAATGTAATACTAAATGTTATTGGTATCTTTATATATCTTTTTTTAAGAATATCTGCGTGTTTTTGGGGGTAACAGGTTAGTAGTAAGCGCTTAAGCGCTCACTACAGGCAAATTAATCTTAAATTCCTAATCGTTGGTAAACTTCTTCTAAATGCCGCAGATGTTGCTGGGGGTCGAAACAAACCTCTAGTTCTGCTGGAGACAACTTTTGGGTAACACGCGGGTCTTTGCTAATTAACTCCTGGAAGTTGCCTGCTGGCTTGTTCCAGGCAGTGTGAGCGTTTTCTTGGACGATCGCATAAGCTTCTTCTCGGCTACTTCCCTTGTCTATCAAAGCCAGCAGCACTTTTTGGCTGAACACAACGCCGCCGTAACAATTGAGATTCCGTTTCATGTTCTCAGGATAAACCAATAGGTTTTTCACCAAGTCGGTTATTTCTATCAACATAAAGTGAGTCAAAGTACAAGCATCTGGCAAAATTACCCGTTCTACAGAACTGTGGGAAATGTCCCGTTCATGCCATAAAGCAACGTCTTCTAAAGCTGCACCAGCATGACTTCTGACGAGTCGTGCCATTCCCGTCAGTCGTTCCGAACGGATGGGGTTGCGCTTGTGTGGCATTGCTGAAGAGCCTTTTTGACCTTTGGAGAAGAATTCTTCAACTTCCAAAACGTCTGTTTTTTGCAGATTGCGAATTTCTACAGCAAAGCGTTCGATGGATGCCGCTACCAAAGCTAATTGTTGCACGTAATCGGCGTGGCGATCGCGGGAAATAACTTGTGTTGAGGCCGTATCGGGTTGGAGTCCGAGTTTTTGGCAAGCGATCGCTTCTACACGCGGTTCCACATTAGCATAAGTTCCCACCGCACCGGAAATCTTACCGACGGCGATCGTTTGGCGGAGTATTCTCAGGCGTTCTTGGTGTCGCAACACTTCTGCTAACCAACCAGCTAGCTTAAAACCAAAAGTAATCGGTTCAGCATGAATACCATGCGATCGGCCAGCCATCACTGTATGACGATGTTCCCCTGCTTTTTGGCGAATTACCTGAATCAAATCTTCCAAACGCTGCAACAATATATCCAAACTGGCAACTAATTGCAATGCTAAAGCTGTATCCAAAACATCCGAACTAGTTAAACCCAGGTGAATGTAGCGTCCGGCATCCCCAACATATTCATTGACATTTGTCAAGAAAGCAATGACATCATGGCGGACTACAGCCTCAATTTCCAGCACCCGCTTTGGATCAAAATCTGCTTTGGCTTTAATTTCCTCCACAGCCTCAGATGGAATGTAACCAAGTTCAGCTTGAGCTTCACAAACAGCAATTTCGACTTGCAGCCAAGTTTTTAGTTTATAGGCTTCACTCCATAGATTAGCCATTTCGGGCAAAGTATAACGCTCAATCACAGTTCGGCACAGAATACAACCGTCATATTTTACAGTTTAATTAATGTAGATCGCTTTTTAACGCTACTTTTTGCTCAGGGACGGAAGTAGTTTTTGAATCCGACGTGATGATACTAATCCTACCATCAGCTTCCATATACGCGAATTTTACATCAGCTAAGAATTCTACACCTTGTTGACGTAATTTGCTCATCAATTCATCATCTGTAATTAACTCTCGTTGCAGATGACGTTCAATCATCCGACCGTTTTTTATCAGTAGCAGAGGTGGCGGATTCAGGAAACGTTGGAACTGGGGAAGTTTGTAACCCAACCAGTTCAGCAAGTAACTCCAAAAAATCACTGTTCCAACTAAGATCGCGCCTTCAGTAATCGATGTGTAATTGCTTGCCATAGCATTTTGAGCAGCTTCCGCAAATAGCACAACTACGAGTAAATCAGTAATTCCTAGTGTTCCTAATTGTCGGCTAGGAAGCAAGCGTAACACTGAGAACAGCGCTAAATAAACCAACGAACCACGGATAATCAACTCAAAGATGCTGATGCTAGGAACAAAAATTGCCTGCCAATTGATAAAAAACAATTTTTCCATTAGCACTGATTTTCTTCCTTTTTTAATATAGTTCTGGAAAGAAATCCAGTATAAACTTATTTATCTGTAGTCTTATTTCATCAGACTGATTTTTAGTAGAGGTTAAATACGTCAACATCTATAGGACTCATATTTGATTTCTGAAAAAATTCAGTACAACTCAAGGAGCCTTCTTCCCTCTTGCCTCTTGCCTCCTACACAAATAAATTTAGAAATCAAATCGGATTGCTATATCAGATTTACAAACAGAAATTCCTCACAATCAGGAATTAAAATCGCTGATTTTTCCTTCTCTGTTTTAAGCGCTTGGGCTTCTTGAAAGACTGGAACAAGCGATTCATCAAGTTAGAAGAAGGCTTTTTATTAGTGGACGATTGTCTCGTCTGAACTTTGCCATTAGATTCCGTGTTATCAGATAGTGGGATGGCATGTTTACTTGGGGTAATGCCGCTTCCGTACCTTCTGGCATAAACTTGGGTAAACTCCGCACCGAAGAAAAGAATCTGCGCGGCATAGTTAACCCAAGCTAAAATTACCACCAGTGAACCAGCTGCACCATAAGCTGAACCAAAACTACCATTACCTAAATATTGTCCTAACAAAAATCTCCCGATCGAGAATAAAAAGGAGGTAAGCATCGCTCCAATTAAAACATCACTCCAACCAATTTTGACATCTGGTAGGACTTTAAAAATAAGTCCGAACAGGAATGTAGTGATGGCAAAAGAGAGAATAAAATTAATAATTTGCCAGAGGAAATCTACACCTGGTAGCAAATTACTAAAGTATGTTACTAATGCTGCTAATGCCGTACTAATTACCAGAGAAACTAAAAGTAAAAAGCCAATACCTATCACCATTGCAAAGGACAAAATGCGTAGACGAATGATGTTAGTTACGCCGCGTCCGGGTTTTGGTTTCACTTCCCAAATCGTATTGAGAGAATCTTGTAACTCGGTAAATAAGCCAGTAGCACCCACTAGGAGAACTATGATACTAATGATCGAAGCGATCGCTCCTGTCTGTGGTTTGTTAGCATTTGTGATCGCCGTTTGAATAAATTCTGCTCCATCTCTACCAACTAAACCTTGAATTTGTCCAACGATTTGACCTCTTGCCGCTTCTTCTCCAAATACTGCCCCTGCGATCGCAATTACAATAATTAGCAATGGTGCAATGGAAAAAATCGTGTAATAAGCTAACGCCGCCGCTAACCGTGAGGCTTTATCCTCACTCCATTCTTTGAATGTCTCTTGTAATAACTTCCAAATTGCCTGCAAATTCATCCAATCAGTCTCCTTGTGGGGAATGTTGCTTAGTCCCTGATATATTGGATACATGATTTCATCAGTAAAGACATCCCCCCAAGGGAGTTTGTGCAACATCTTTGGGGAGGAATTTAGAATTTTATAGTGAGATGACAATGCGATGTCTACGACGGGCGTAGCTGCGGCGCCAATTAACAATAATAAAAATGCACTAATGTTGACAATTTTTACCTAGAAGCAATGACTCAGACAGCAGCAATTACAGAAGCGATTACCACTCTTGAGGATGCAGAAAATCGATTCGGTTTTGTCCGTGTTGAAGACGAGCAATTTTTCCCAGAGTGGTATGAAGGATTGTCTGAAATTACAGAAGCGGAAAAAGCCTCTGTAGATGTGGTGCGGCGCGGGTATCTTTATCAATCCTCTTAAGTTGTCGTCAGCATATTCTCCTTGAGTTTTCCCATATTCCCTATTCCCTGTTGCCTATTCCCTATTCCCTATCCCCTATCCCCTTTCATTGCATTCTATCGATTGTGCGATATTGAATTGCTTCCGCTATGTGATTGGTTTTTAGCTGATCTTCTCCTGCTAAATCGGCAATAGTCCGTGCTACTTTGAGAATGCGATCGCTTGCTCTTGCTGATAAACCTAATTTTCTAATTGCTACTTCTAATAAATTGCGACTAGCATCATCCAACTTGCACCATTTCTGGAGATGGCGACTTTGCAGATGGGCATTGCAACGCAGATTGGCTTCTCCTTGGAAACGGGTTATGGCGCGATCGCTTGCTTGTTGCACCCGTTCGCGTACTGATGTTGATGCTTCTCCGGTAGGTTGTTGGGTAATTTCTTCTGGTTTTAAGCGATTTACTGCAACTTGTAAATCAATTCGATCCATCAACGGCCCAGAAAGCTTTGCCCAATATTGCTCGCGTTGGCGGGGAGAACAAGTACATTGTTGGATGGTATCGCCATAGTAACCGCAAGGACAAGGATTAGTACTCGCCACCAAAGTAAACTGTGCAGGAAACATTACCGATAATTTGGTGCGGGAAATTGTCACATAGCCATCTTCTAGAGGTTGACGCAGAAATTCCAGCACATCACGTTTAAATTCTGTCAACTCATCCAGAAAAAGTACACCTCTGTGAGACAATGAAATTTCTCCAGGACGAGGGAAGCTACCACCACCTACAAGAGAAGGCCCGGATGCCGAGTGGTGGGGACTGCGAAAAGGGCGATCGCGTACCAATGAACCACGATTTTTTAATAAACCAGCCACCGAATGAATCCGAGTCACTTCCAAAGATTCGGCAAAACTCAGGGGCGGTAAAATTCCTGGTAAGCGTCTTGCTAACATAGTTTTCCCACTACCAGGCGGGCCGACAAAAATCAGATTATGTCCACCAGCCGCAGCAATTTCTAAAGCACGACGCGCATGAGCTTGTCCTTTTACATCATGCAAATCTGCGCCAGGGTAAGATACTGTTGTTATCTCTGTTGTAGTATCTATCTGCACAGGTTTGTAACGCCCCGGATTATTTAAAAAATCCACCACCTCAGACAGATGTTTGCAGCCATAAACAGCTAAATCTTCAACCACTACCGCTTCTTGGGCATTATCAGCAGGGAGAACTAAACCTGCAATTCCCATCTTTTGGGCGGCGGCGGCGATGGGTAACACACCAGCCACCGGACGCAAACTACCATCCAGAGAGACTTCACCCAAAAATAGATAATCTCCTAACAAATCAGGGCTAACTTGCTCAGAAGCCGCCAAAATTCCTACACTAATCGGCAAATCGAAACAGGGGCCTTCTTTGCGTAAATCTGCCGGAGTTAAATTAATTACTATTTTTCGCATCGGAAAGGCAAAGCCAGCATTTTTCAAAGTTGCTTTGACTCTTTCTCTTGACTCCTGAATCGCTGAATCTGGCAATCCCAAGACAACAATTCCCGGCAATCCTCCTGATACATCGACTTCCACGCCTACTTTGACGGCATCGATGCCCACAATTGATGCACTCCAGACTCTGGCAAGCATTTCTTATATAACAGTAAATCAATAGACATCTCTAGCAGATGAGTTGGTAGATTGGCATTGGTGAAACCACATAGACGATTTCTTGTTGCCATACGCCCTGACTCGTTTAATCGATTTTTAGATACTGAAACTTCCGCTTTTTGTTACCGCCAATGTTGGGGTATTTTCAGATTTTCCGGTAGGATGGTTGTGCGATCGCCAATTGCTTGTTCAATTTGCGATAATTCTATGTTTTCTGAGCCGCTCAAGTTCGCTCTACAGAGGTTAGTTTCTTGGAAATTAGCTTCTTGGAGGTTAGCTGTACTCAGCAATGCACCTTCTAGATTAGCTCCAGCAAGTTTTGCCTTTTGTAAATTACTGCCAATCAAGTTTGCATCTTGGAGATTGCTACCCTCAAAGTTGACTTCTTCCAAATTGGCATCACAAAGGATTGCTCCTTCTAAGTTGGCATCACAAAGAACTGCTCCTGCCAAGTTGGCATCACAAAGAACTGCTCCTTCCAAGTTGGCATCATAAAGGATTGCTTGGGAAAGGTTTGCTTTTCTGAGGACTACGCCTTGAAGATTGGCCTCTGGAAGGATTGTTTTTTGCAGCTTGGCTTCATAAAGGATTGATCCACAAAGACAGGTTAATGATAAGTCTGCTTCCGAAAGGTTTACTCGTGTAAAATTGACCCATTGCAAGTTAGCTCCGACAAGGATGGCTCTAGAGAGGTTAGCTTCCGTTAAGTCTGCATTACTGAGGTCTGTATTGCGTAAATCTAGTTTTTGATTAATTGGATCTTTAGATGAATCGCGTCGTCCAATGACAGTTAAGGCTGTTTGAATATCTGTAGGAAGTTTTGATGATTGCAGTGACTCGTCCTCATATTCCCGATTTACTGGGGAATTCTCGCGAATAAAAGCGGCAAGGATTTCCATGATTGTCCAATGATCTTTTGGAGAATCCTGGGCAATTCTCTCTAAAGCATAAATGGCAGCAAATCGCGTTTCAATTTTTTCATTTCCTAGTTGTTCGATTGCTTTAGAAAAGCGTTCGGGAACAATTTCTTGGGGAGCTAATTGTGTGTGATTGATTCTATTTCCAATGTTGTTATCCCAAGCTAGTGTTCCAGCCACGAGTTGTGTTAACAGGCTATGATTTTCATCCAGAGAGAGTTTAGAAGTATAATAAACATTAATTATTAATGCTAACCCGCCAATAATTATGGCAATAGTTGTTAATACTTGGGTAATATATTCAATTTTTTCTTGAGTTGAAAGTCCTTGAATATTTTCTAAAAATGAAAAAATTAGAGTTAATGATAAAATAAATATAACAGAGAGAAATCCTAACAAAGTCGTGAGTCCATTTGTCTTTATGAAAGATATGTCATAAGTCTTCATATCTGACTCCTTACGGAAATAAATTTAGGTTGATTCTAAGAGCATCCGTAAAGTTATGATAGAGTACAAACACGGATAAAATTCACTAGCTATTAAATCTACTACATAAAAATAATCTATATCTAGCCATCTTAAATCATTTATTAGAAACAAAATTATCGACTTTATAAAGGAGTCAGGTATCTGATTATTCACGAATGATTAGACTCTGGTGGAATTAAATATGCGTTAGTGACTTGCAAAAAATAAATTATCCTCAATTATTTGGAGATTTTAGGGGCGCAATACTGTTCGGTTAAGGCAAGAGGCGCGATGAATCGCCGTCAAGACAATAATCAGTCGTTTGGCCTTGATACCAATTTAATGTGAAGTTGCACGTATCTTGATCCCCCTAAATCCCCCGATAAATTGGGGGACTTTGATAGATGTTTTTCCAGTTCCCCCCTTATTAAGCAGGGCTGTTTCATTCCCTAAAAGATGTAAAATGGCAAGCGTCGAGGGGATGAAAATAATGGGTGCTTCTCTGATTGAACAACTACGGCAAGTAAAAGATTTTCGAGTCAAAGATGGGCAAAGACATCAACTGTGGATGGTATTGCTGTTTGTGATTATGGGAACAATGAGCGGGTACGTAGGCTATCGTGCATGGGGGGACTTTGTCAAACGCCATCGTCGTGTATTGATTGATCAATTCGGAATTCAAAAACATGGTGTGCCTTCTTACTCGACGATCCGGCGAATATTAATAGGAGTAGACTTTGATAATCTGGCCCAAATCTTCAATCAGTGGGCGCAGAATTACGTTCAAGTGGATACATCTGAGTGGTTTGGAATTGATGGTAAAAGTATTAAAGGAACTGTACAAGACTATAAAAGCGAGTACCAAAACTTTGTAAGTATTGTATCCGTATTTACTGAAAGAAGAGGGCTAGTCTTAAGTATGAGCAAATTGGAGAACAAGCAAGGTAGTGAAATTAGCACAGTAGAAAATTTAATTACCCTATTAGATATTGAGGGTGTTGTTTTCAGTTTAGATGCTCTACATTGTCAAAAAAAACTTGCCAGCTAATTATTGATGGTGGCAATGACTATGCGATCGCAGTCAAGGCAAATCAAAAGAACTTGTATCACC
This sequence comes from Nostoc sp. DedQUE02, assembly GCF_034531035.1. NCBI lineage: Bacteria > Bacillati > Cyanobacteriota > Cyanophyceae > Nostocales > Nostocaceae > Nostoc > Nostoc sp. DedQUE02. Next base: position 60,100 of record NZ_JAVRBY020000020.1, read on the forward strand.
AAATTCGACATAATACGCACAATCAAGCGCCAAAAAGTCGGTACATCACAGCCGAAAAAACTCGCAACCGAGTGACAAGACGTACTATAGAAGTTTTTCATGATTTAAATGGCATCAGTCCAGAATGGGCTGGGTTGGAATCCTTAATTAAGGTTGAACGAATCGGTTCTCGTGGGGGCAAACCATATCACCAAGTTGCTTACTACATAAGCAGCAAAGTCTGTTCAGCAAGTGATTTTGCCAAGGGGATTCGCGGACATTGGGGAATTGAGAACCGTCTTCATTGGGGAGGCAGCGCTGTGGGCGGGTTTCCCGACTTGAGGCGACTGCCGTTTAAAGATGTCATTTTTGATGAAGACCATTCGACCATACGTATGGGTAATGCTCCTGGGAATCTGTCAGTGATGCGAACGATCGCTCTCAACATCCTCCGCCGAAATGGTTATTCTTCCATCACCCATGCCCAAAGATTGATTTCTCATGATATTGACAAACTCTTATCCCTTGTGGGATGAAACAGCCCTGCCCTCAAAAAGGGGAGCCAGCGCGGTCTTGGGGTCTCCCCAAGTGGAGCGACTGGCGTGGGCTAGGGGGGATCGAATTCTATGCAGCTTCATAATAAATTGGTATGACAGCGATTTCTTGCGTGTTTGGGATCTAGAATTTTCATCAAAAAACCTTAACCGAATCGTATTGACACAACATTTTATGCATCACCTGGAGTATTCCAAGCAATTAAAAACCCGATATTAAGTAGGTGGACACAATTATTTAGAAGACGCATTTCGACTCCCTTCTCTACGAGAGGCTACTTCGGCTTACCTCGACTTCTCTACGAGACGCTACGCGAACGCTCGGCACAAGTCGCTCAGTACAAGTGCGCCAACGACTCCGCTACCTCGACTTCGCTCGGCACAAGTCAGGGCAAGTCGCTCAATGCTCGGTAAGCTTATTCCTTTAGGGTTGAGTTTCGACACAACGACAAGCTCAGTGCATCGCTTGGCGGTAATCGAGCGACTTGCACTGAGCCGCGTCGAAGTGAGTCGAGATTCAACTTCCGCGCAGTCGAAACCCGGCGATATCGAGTTAGATTTAATTTAACGTGAGTTCGATGAACCTCTCCCGGACAACCTCCCTCTCCCACGGGGAAAGGGAGGAGCAACGAGAAATTAGGGTTTTGGCTCCCCTCTCCGACACGGAGAGGGGTTGGGGGAGAGGTCAAAAAGGGCTTGTCGAACTCACGTTAATTTAGTCCTTCTACTTACTTGTGAAGAATTATTTAAAATCTGTAACCTTAACCAGATTAATCTGATTACTCAGCTTGGCGCAAACACTTAAGTAGATTTGACTAAGTTAGAAATCGCCATGAGCAGTTCCTCTGGTGCTACAGGTTTAACGATGTGCTGTTGAAAGCCTGCTTTTAGTGCGTACTGCTGATTGATTTCGCCTGCATAAGCAGTCAGTGCGATCGCAGGGATCTGTTTTCTCCCGATTTTTGCTTCCAAAGTTCGTACCTGTTGAATCAGCATATAGCCGTTCATCTCTGGCATCCCAATATCGCTGAGTAAGATATCTGGCTTTGACTGTATTAGCGCTTGTAATGCTTCACTTCCTGATGCGACTGCGGTGACGATCGCGCCAAACTGTTCCAGCACAAAGCTGAAAAATTCGCGGCTATCATCATTGTCATCTACAACCAGCACTTGTAAACCCCTGAGGGCAGCAAAGGGAAAAATGGCGCTTGCAGAATCAGTATTGGTGTCATCCTTGATTGTTGCACCGCCTTTGATTAGCGGCAACCTAACTCTGAAAATCGCTCCCTGCTCCTCACCAGGACTTTCGGCCCCAATTGTTCCACCGTGCATCTCAATTAAGTGACGAGCGATCGCTAAACCTAACCCTAACCCACCAAACTTTCTAGTTGTTGTACTATCACCCTGACGGAAATAGTCAAATATATAAGGTAGAAAATCAGGGTTAATACCCTTACCTGTATCACTGACGGTAATCTGTGCTTGAGCGCCGATGCGCTCCAATCGCACATTTACTTTTCCCCCAGTTTCAGTAAACTTAACAGCATTCGATAACAGGTTCCAAAAAACTTGTTGTAAGCGGGCTGAATCACCTACAATTTTCCCCACAGTTGGATCAAGCATCGTCTCAATTGCAATGGTTTTAGCCTCTGCTGCCAAATGCACTGTTTCCATTGCGGCTTCAATGGTGGATACCAGATCGACTGGAATCATGTTGAGGCTGAGTTTGCCTTGGAGGATGCGAGAAACATCTAGTAAGTCTTCAATTAATTGAGCTTGTAATTTGGCATTGCGCTCAATAGTTTTCAGTGCTTTGTCGAGCGAGGCTTGATCAAATTTACGGCTCTGCAAGAGTTTTGCCCAACCGAGAATCGGATTCAGTGGCGATCGCAATTCATGAGAAAGTACCGCCAGAAACTCATCTTTGATGCGGTTAGCAGCCTCAGCTTCCGCCCTGGCTTTTTGCTCAAGTTGCAAAAGGCGATCGCGTTCTGATTCGGTGCGTTTGCGATCGGTGATGTCAGTTAGCATAGCGATCGCACCCAAGAACTGATTTTGTTCATCAAAAATTGCTCTTGCAGAAATCAGTGTCCAGATGTACGAACCATCTTTGCAACAAAATCGTCGTTCTTGAAGATTACTCCCTTCTGGCTTGAGCCACTCCAGTTTCTCTTCGGTTGTTAGATCATCAGCCCGATCTATAAAATCAAATAAGCAACGACCGAGCATTTCTTCTGCTGAATAGCCCAACATCTGAGATATTCGCTGATTTACAAACTCTGTTCGGGCTTCTTGATTAATCATCCAGATTCCCTCATAAGAGGTATCAACAATTTGGCGATATCTGGCTTCACTCTTGTGTAAAGACTCCTCTGCTTGCTTGCGCTCGCGCCGCTCTTTCGCTTCCCGCAATGCCCGTTGCACCGAGGGAACTAATCGCCCTAGTCGTTGCTTTAACACATAATCAGTTGCACCGTTCTTCAAAGCTTCGATCGCTAATTCTTCACCCAGTGCGGCAGAAACAAAGATAAAAGGAACCTCAGGAGTGCGATTTCGGGCGATTTCCAGAGCCGAAATTCCATCAAAAGAGGGCAAGGCATAATCGGCAAGAATTAAATCGAAAGCCTCTGTTTCTAGAGCCGCTACGAAGTCAGCACCAGTTTCGACTCGAATCAGCTCGCAATCAATTCTCCCTTCTGTTAGCATCGCTTGAGCTAGCTCTGCATCTAAGACGCTATCTTCCAAAAGGAGGAAACGGAGGACATTCATTAGTTGTTCTCCTTTTGAGGATGAGGTGCTGGAGGTAAAGCACCAACGGGAGGCTGATTGAGCACTGCCCAAAACAGGCCAACACCCTTAATAGAATCGACAAAATCATGGTAATCCACTGGCTTCACAACATAAGCATTGACCCCTAACTCGTAGCATCGAACTAAGTCTGGCTCTTCACGAGAGGAAGTAAGTACTACGACTGGAATCACTCGCATTACTGGGTCAGATTTTAGTTGTGCCAATACTTCTAGTCCGTCGATTTTAGGCAGTTTCAAATCGAGCAGCACCACAACCGGATATCCTTCCATTCGCAATCGGAACAATCCCCGGCGATAAAGATAATCTAGTGCTTCTTCGCCATCACGTACTACCACCACTTCATTGGCGAGATGGTTTTCCGACAACGCAGCCAATATTAACTCTGCATCGTTGGCACTGTCTTCAATTAGCAGAATTCGCTTGAGTTCTTTCATTCACTATCCTTGTTTGACAATTTAGGCAGCGAGAAATAAAAGGTTGCACCACTGTCAACTACAGCCTCTGCCCAAACTCGACCATTATGCCGATGAATGATGCGTTGTACGTTTGCCAATCCAACACCAGTGCCTTCAAATTGCGGGTCGCTATGCAGGCGCTGAAATACTCCGAATAGCTTGTGAATGTATTGCATATTAAAGCCTACGCCGTTATCTTGTACAAAAAAGACAACTTCGTTTTCCTTGTCGGTACTTCCAACAGTAATTTCTGCTGGGTTTCGAGTCTGGCTATATTTTACGGCATTGCCCATCAGGTTGCGAAGCACCAGCCGCAGCATAGAAGGGTCGCCCTGCACTTCTGGCAGTGATTCGATGTGCCAATGGATTATCCGCCCTTGGGTTTCTGTGATCAAATCGCGTTTTACTTCTTGTACCAATTCCTCCATATTGAGGTTGATGTAGCGCATTTCGGTGCGCCCCATACGAGAAAATGTCAGCAATTCATCGATCAGTATTCCTGCCTGTTTTGCAGTTTCGGCAATTATTTTCAAATAGCGCTGACTAGTTTGATCTAAGCTGGTTGAGCTATTACGTTTCTGAAGTAATTCGATAAATCCGGCGATGTGGCGCAGGGGTGCCCGCAAGTCGTGAGAGACTGAATAGGAGAAAGATTCGAGTTCTTTGTTGGCGGCTTCGAGTTGGGCAGTACGTTCTTGAATCCGTTGCTCTAGCATTTCGTTGAGTTGTTGCAGGGATGCTTCGGCAATTTTGCGATCGTGAATGTCGCTGGCAATGCCCACCCACTTGACAATCTGTCCGCTTGGATCTCGAAATGGTAAACCCCGCACAATATGCCAACGATAGCTACCATCAGAAACTTGACGAAAGCGAATTTCTACTTCGTAGTTTGTAGCGTTAGCAACAGCCTCCATTGAAGTTTTAAAGACGCGATCGCGATCGTCGGGGTGAATGGCATAAATCCAGCCATAACCAAAGGTCTGCTCCATTGTCAATCCGGTGTAGTCTAACCAGTATTGATTGCAATAGCTAATACCACCATCGCTATTACCCATCCAAATCGCTTGGGGCGAGATTTCCGTTAAAATTCGGTATCGCTCCTCGCTGTCACGTAGTGCTTCTTCTGCCAACTTGCGATCGTGGATATCTACACAGGAGCCGATATAGCCGAGAAACTCCCCTGATGGTGCGAATCGAGGTACACCAGTATCAAAAACCCAACGGTATTTGCCATTAAAACATCTGAGGCGATATTCTATTTGAAATTTTTTTCGGGCATGAAAAGCATTGGTGTATGTGTCTAAGCAACGCTGAAAATCATCGGGATGAACACCTTCAGCCCATCCATTGCCCATCTCTTGCTCCAGAGTCCGCCCGGTAAAATCTAGCCAGGGTTTATTAAAGTAGTTACAAAGTGTGTCAGTACCGGACATCCAAATCAGTATGGGAGCGGTGTCTGCCATCTGGCGAAAGCGTAGTTCACTTTCACGCAAGGCTGCTTCTGCTTGGTTGCGATCGCTAATGTCGGCAATCAGCCCCAGCATCCGCACTGCTTCCCCTTGAGCATTATGATAAATACGACCCCGTGCCCAAATCCAGCGTAATTCTCCATCTACACGACGAATGCGGCACTCAAAATTCCAGGTATCCTGATTAATTAGAGCATCTCGAAATTTGGCATCAACCAAAGGGCGATCTTCAGGTAAGACGTGCTCTAGGAAAATATTGTAAGTCCATTCGGGTAGGAGAGAGTCGTAACCAAAGATTTGGTCGTGTCGTAGAGAACGGTGAGCAGTCTGGTTGCTCAAGTCCAGATCCCAGTCACCCAATTCTGCGGCTTGCAGTGCAAAGTTTAGCCGCTCATTGCTCTCACGCAACGCTGCTTCTGCTTGGTTGCGTGAGAGCAGCGCAGCTTGCTGTTCGCTGATGTCAGCGATCAACGCCGCATACCCTTCAACAATTCCCTGTTTATTAAACTGGGGAACGTAAGTAGCATTAATGTAGCGTGTGCCACCATCTTTATAAGGAATTTCACTTTCAAAAGTAACCTGCTCTCCTGCTAGCACTTGTTCTACATAAGGACGAAGCGCTTGATATGCGGATTCACCCAATACTTCCAAAATATGTTTTCCATAAACCTCTGCTGCTGAATGCCCAAACCACTCTTCATAAGCTCGGTTGTTGAAGCGGTAGCGTTGTTCTGAATCTACAAAGGAAATCAGAACTGGCAGCGTATCTGTAATTAAATGAAGTTCTGTTTCTCGTTGCCGCAGTGCTTCTTCATTAGACTTTGTTAAGCGACCAAACTTTACCTCGCTCTCGTGTAGTAACTTCAGATTTGCTTCAGCTTGCTGTTGGGCTGTGCGGCGTGATTCGTTGAGCCAGCTGATTAACCCTGCTGTCAGCATGAACACGACTAGGGGGATTACAAGACTATGACTAATGTTCAGCGAATAGAGTGGCTTAAAAAAGAAGTAATTGATTGCCAAAGTAGACAAAACGGTTGCAATTAACCCTGGCCCTAAGCCACCGTACCAGGCACTCACCATCACCGCAGCAAAAAAGAGTGCCGCAGGTGTTGGAGTGAGATATGGATCGAGTAGCAAAGTTGTCCACAGTGCTAAGGCAACGGATAACAAAGCAACACCATAGTGCAGCAGTTGCTCCCAGATGAATGCGCCCTTGTCTCTACCGCCAGCAAAGAGGTTTTGGCGTTTAAATACTCTTGCCTTACGACTCATAACCTACTCTGCTTCTGGGAAATACTGATTTAGCAGGCTTTTACCGGGTTCGCCCATCTTCCGTAACATTTCTTCTATTAGTTTTAGTGCTATGCGTGAAGGGACTGCATGTCCATTCTCCCAACGGTTGACTGTTTTGAAGGAAACTCCTACTTTAGCAGCAAACTGTTTCTGAGAAAGATTGAGTTGCTGCCGAAGTTCCCGAATTAAGTTTAAAATTTCCAGGCGCTTTGTTACAGACATTTTTATATTTTATTTTCATAGAATAATTAGATTAGGACAAGTGTCCTATCATTTATCTCCTACTCAGGGAATATTTTCTTTGTTTTAGTCTCTAACTGAACCGTTTGAGTTCAAAGGTTCGATGGTGATGCTCTGAGGTTCAACGATGATGCTCTGAGGTTCAACGATGATGCTCTGAGGTTCAGCGATGATGTTCTGAGGTTCGGCGATGATGCTCTGAGGTTCAAAGATGATGGTCTGAGGTTCGGCGATGATGTTCCGAGGTTCGGCGATGATGCTTTGAGGTTCGGCGATGATGTTCCGAGGTTCGGCGGTGAAGCTCAAAGGTTAAAGTTTCAGTATCTAAGCGTGAAACTTAAGCGTTCCAATGTTCTGGTGGTTGAAGATTTTCCGGTAGGATGGTTGTGCGATCGCCTTTTGCCGATTCAATCTGCTGTTGTTCTAGATTTTCGGCTCCTCTAAGGTCTGCCCCTTGCAGGTCGGCTTTGTTGAGGAATGTCCCTTGCAGATTGGCTTCGTTGAGGTATGCCCCTTGCAGATTGGCTTTGTAGAGGAATGTCCCTTGCAGATTGGCTTTGTTGAGGTTTGCCTTTTGCAGATTGGCTTCGATGAGGTATGCCCCTTGCAGATTGGCTTCGATGAGGTATGCCCCTTGCAGATTGGCTTCGTTGAGGTATTACCGCAGAAGATTGACTTAAATTTCATAATAACTATGAATATGTAGTTTTCCCATATCTAGACTCTATCCTATGTGGTCTGGCCCTTGCATTTCGGCTTTGATGAGGGGTGGCGCTTGCAGATTGGCTTCGATGAGGTATGCCCCTTGCAGATTGGCTTCGTTGAGGTATGCCCCTTGCAGATTGGCTTCGATGAGGTTTGCCCCCCTGATATCGATATTATTTAAATCCAAGCTCTGATTTTCCAGTTCATTTTCAGACTTGCGCCGTCCAATGACGGTAAGGGCGGCTTGAATATCTGTCTGAAGTTTTAGTTTTTCCTCTATCTCCTTTGGTTTTTGATAATTCAAAGTATTGACTATTATTAATGAATCTGTATTTTCTGTATTTTTCTCTGAAAAATCCTTCAAAGGTGCATTTTCTCGCACAAAAGCCGTAAGGACTTCCATAATTGTCCAGTGATCATCTTTAGAATCTTTGGCGATTCGTTCTAAAGTATAAATTGCTCCTAATCGCGTTTCAATCTTTTCATTTCCAAGCTGTTCAACCGCTTTCGCAAAACGTTCTGTAATTTGCTTGTCTTGGGCAGCTTGGGCATTTTGGAGCGCAGCCTTAGCAGTTTTATTTGCAGCTTCAGCACTTTTATCCATAGCTTCCCAACGCTTCGCTGCATAGTAAGCATTGATAAACACTGCAATTCCACCGAAAATTGTCGCAGTAGTTTTTAGCGCTTCAGTTTCATTTTTTAATCGTTCATCTGACGGGGATATATCCCAGACAAAGTAAGCGATTATAAAAAATGAAATAATAAATAATCCAATAAATAAAATTAGAACTATAAACGAATTTCTGGGTGTGTCTGTCTTGTTATCAGACATAAATTATATTTCTTCCTCATCTCCAGAATTGTTACGGAGACTTTTGGTAAAAACTATAGCATTAAGTAAAACTGGTAGAATGCGCCCAAATAACGAATGATGCTGTGATAACTTAACCGGACTGCCGCCAATGTGTTGGTGCTTCGATATAATCAGGTAGACGAGTGGTGCGATCGCCAAGTGCTTCTCTAATCTGGTGCAACTCTAAGTTTTTCGCTCCTGTCAAAATTGTTCCTTCCAATTTGACATCATTGAGGTTAGCTTGTGAAAAGTTAGCTCCCATCAGGTTTGCCTGAGTCAGGTTAGCTTGATAAAAAGTTGCTCTATTGAGGTTTGCTCCAATGAGGTTAGCTTGATACAGGTCAGCTTCCGTAAAGCTAGCTTCTGAGAGGTTGGCAAAATAGACTTCTGTTTGATGGAGTTTGGCTGCATTCAAATTAGCCCCAGAAAGGTTAGCCCCATTCAAGTTAGCGCCACAGAGGTTAGCACCAATCAAACCCGTTAGATGCAGGTTGGCTTTACCCAATTTTGCTCCTTGCAAGTTAGCTAAAAACAACTTTGCTCCAGAGAGGTTAGCGAGTTTTAAAGTCGCTTGTTGCAAGTTAGCTTTATAAAGGTTCGCTGCCTGTAAATTAGCTCCACGCAGACTTGCACCAGAGAGATTGGCTGAACGTAGGTTTGCTCCAGAAAGGTTGGTACGATTGAGATTTGCCCAACAAAGGTTGGCTCCACATAAGCTGGCTTTTAGTAATTTGGTTTCATAGAGAATAGACCTAATGAGTTTAACGCCACTAAGGTCTGCTCCACTCAAGTCAGCGCCACGTAGGTCAGCCCCACTCAAGTCAGCGCCGCGTAGGTCTGCTTGTTGCAGGTTAGTTTTTAGCAGGTCTGCTTGTCTAATGTCGGTGTTACGTAAATCAAGTTTCTGATCTTTTGGGTCTTCGAGTAAATTACGCCTGCCGATAACAGTAAGGGCTGCTTGAATATCGGTGCGTATTTTTGGGAATTCTTCATGGAGATTTTGATCTACTTGCGGTGTCGGATGTAACCCACCTCTACGCCTACTTGAATAAACTGCTCTTTGATATTCCGGTTGTTGCTCCCCTTTTACTTGCTGGATAGGTGCATTCTCTCGCACAAAGGCAGTGAGAATTTCCATAATTGTCCAGTGTTCTTGAGGAAAATCCTGAGCAACTCTTTCTAAGGCATAAATTGCGCCTGTTCGGGTTTCAACCTTTTCATGGCCAAGTTGAGCAATTGCGCCCATAAAGCGCTCTGCAATCAATCTGTCTTGATTAAGTTTTGCATTTTGAATGCCAATTTCTAAGTTTTTCTCAGTTGCGATCGCATTTTTTTGCATCGCTTGGGCACGCCTTGCTGCATAATAAGTATTAAACATTGCTGCCGATGCGAGAAAAACTATTGCAGTAGTTGTTAATGCTTGGTTTCTATACTGAATTTTTTCCTGAATTGACAATTCTTTGATACTGGATAAAACAAAGAAAATTACAGTCAATGAGAAACCAAATATAACTGTTATAGCGATCAACCAATTCAACAAAGGGTCTGTCTTTTTAGAAGACATGGTAAAAATTTTCCTTACAACTTAGAATTATTACTTAGATGTTGGGGAAAAATAGTATAGCATTTAGCAGAAAATTATAATAGGTGTCAAGGCACTCATTGAGCTAGGGAATTATATCTAATATACTTATAGATTAGGGCAGAAATAGACCACCCATTCCAAATCAATGAAACGCTTGTGCTACAAGAATTACGAATTAGGCTGAAAATAGGGAATGGGGAAAAGAAATTTTCATTGCTTGTATTCTACCCGTTATATTATGTCCGGTTAAAGACTTATCATTAAAACCGCAGAGGAGCAGAAGTGAGATTATTCAATAATTAAGCAGGCATAATATTAGTATTTTATTTAGAAAATTGAGTTTCTCTGAGGTTTGCCCCATCGAGTATGGTATGATTGATAATTGCCTCATGCAACCCAGCTAGATATAAACTGGCACGATGCAGGTTAGCTCCAGAAAGGTTAGCTCTCTCTAAGTTGGCTGCGCTGAGGATTGCTCCTTCTAAGTTAGCTAGATATAAGTTAGCTCCTTCTAGGTTAGCTGCACTAAGTATTGCCCCTGCTAGATTAGCTTCTCTGAGGTTTGCCCCAGCAAGGTTAGCTTGATAGAGATTTGTCTGTTCTAGATTCGCCCCATTCAAATTTGCTCCTCTCATATCTGTGTAGCTCAAATCAAGTTGCTCATTTTCTGGGTCTTTATTTACATCTCTCCTGGCGATAACACTAAGTGCTGCTTGAATATCTACACGAACTTTTGTTGACAGGTTGCTTGTTACTTTCTCTTGGGGTATATAAGGAGAATTTTTTCGGACAAAAGTAGTAAGAATGTGTATAGCTATCCAGTGATACTGTGGATGATTATGGGCTATTTGCTCTAAATCATTAATTATAGCTAGACTATTTTCTGTTGTGTTTTTTCCTAGCTGCTCAATTGCTCTTTTTAAGCGTTTTTTTGGTGATTGATGCTGAGTTTTTTTAACTTGTTCCTGGAAAGCAGGTATCCATAGAAATGTTTTTGATAGCTGGATGCGATTTATTGATAAAATATTTTTCATAAGATGAAAATCTGTAACAATGCAATCAATTTTATTTTTGAATTTATTTGTGTAGGTAGAGAGTCAAGAATCAGTCTTTTGTAGTTGTACGGAGTTTTGTCAAAAATCAAATATTAGTCCGATAGCAATCCTAAAAGAGTTAGGAAAAATAACTTTTTATCGAACCACAGAAGCATAGAGAACACGGAGAGATAATAAATAGAGATTTCACAAATGATTTAGGATTGTTGTTTCCAATTATCAATTGTACTCACTAGTCTTTATTCTTCACTGAAAATTAACTAACATCATGATGATTTTGATTTATTCCTAATTAGAGATTAACTAAAAATGAGTATTGAAATGCAGCAAAAAATACAGCCAATAGTTAAAAACCTGGTGTTAATTGGTGGCGGCCATAGCCATGCTATTGTTATGAAAATGTTCGGGAAAAAACCTTTAGCAGGAATACGTTTGACATTGATTACCGCAGCATCAGAGACAGCCTACTCTGGAATGTTACCGGGACACATTGCCGGATTTTACAGCCGTGATGAATGTCATATTGACTTGCGACCCTTGGCGAACTTTGCTCAAGCACAGTTATATATTGACACGGTAGTTGACCTAGACTTGAAAATCAACAAAGTTCTTTGTGCTAACGGACTTGTGGTAGATTTTGATGTGCTGTCTATTGATATTGGCAGCACTCCCTCTAGAATATCTGTATCAGGTGCGGCAGAATATACGATCGCAGCTAAACCAGTATCGCAGCTATTAGAGCATTGGGATGAATTAATTGCAGCCGTAGGTAAAAATCCTCAAAAACCAATTAGCATTGCGATCGTTGGCGGTGGTGCTGGCGGTGTAGAATTGGCACTATCAATGCAATCTCGTTTACATCGGATTTTGCACGAAACTCAACAACCTATTCAAAATCTAGAAATTCATTTATTCCAGCGCGGACAAGAACTGATGCCTAATTATCATCAATCAGTGCGGCATCAACTTCAGCAAATTTTAACTGAGCGAGGTATTAAGTTACATCTTGGCGAAACTGTGTGTAAAATTGCACCTAAAACCCATAATGAAGCTAAAGAAGTATTTGAAATTAAATGTGAATCTGGGTTGAAAGTAGAGTGCAATAAAATCTTTTGGGTAACACAAGCCTCAGCACCCGAATGGTTAAAAAATGCTGGACTAGGAACTGATGAGCAAGGTTTTATTTTAGTAGAAGACACGTTGCAATCTCAAACACACCCGCAGATATTTGCATCTGGTGATATTGCCGCAATGGTAAATCATCCGCGTCCGAAAGCTGGGGTATTTGCTGTTAGACAAGGCAAACCTTTGTTTGAGAATTTGCGGCGAATTTTATTAGATAAGTCACTCAAAACTTATAAACCACAGAAACAATATTTGAGTTTAATTGGTACAGGAGACAAACGAGCGATCGCTACTAGAGGTATCATCACCTTAGCACCTCACAAACTATTCTGGCATTACAAAGATTGGATTGACCGCCGCTTCATGGAACGCTTTCGCTTTGAATAATATCATGTCTGGATAATTTAGTTGCGATTCCCACTGTTATTGCACCCCACACGCCAGATGCTTCACTTGGGGAAACCCCTCTCTCTCAAAGGGCTACGGTGTACACATAAGTTTCTTAACCTGCAATGGCATTGCATCGCCTAACAATGGCATTGCATCGACTAACAATGGCATTACATCGACTGACAATGGCATTGCATCGACTAACAATGGCATTGCATCGACTGACAATGGCATTGCATCGACTAACAATGACATTGTATCGACTGACAATGCTATTTCTCTCGTTCCGATACTTTGTATGAGAATGAGTTAAGCCCAATCAAGCTAGGTTTTTAGGACTTGTGTGTACACCGTAGCCCGAAGAGGGGGAAGGGGAAACAAAGCACAGCTTTGGCGGGGTGCAATACTTGTCGGTTAAGGGGAAAAGGGGAAAAAAGGGGCGTTGCTGAATTGAAGTATGAATCTAGATGTAGAGACGTAGCACTGCTACTTCTCTACAAGGATTTTGGTATTATGCAAAATCGTTTTCATACATGGAATCAGCAACGCCAAAAAACCTTTAACCTTTAACCTTTTCCCCAAACCCAATGCCAAGTTAAAAATGCACAAAGCGAGCAGTATTGTGGCGGGGTGGGGTTCTTCAAAGCTGTTCAATTAGCTCAATAATTTGTTGGTAATACTGGATATTCCCTTCTTGATAATATAAGTCTGCGGATTTCTGAAAATCGCTGATTGCTCGTTGAGAGTCTCCCAGATTTCTGTAGACATCAGCCCGAAGAATGTAAGCGGAAGCCCAATTCGGCTGACGCTGTAAGGCTTGGTTTAAGTCTGCAAGCGCTCCTTGTAAATCTCCCAACAGAGAACGGCTACGACCCCGATTGTACCAGTCTTCGGCAAAGCTGGGGTCGATTGCGATCGCTCGACTGTAATCTTCTATTGCCTTTTGATAATCTTCTAAGGCATAGCGAGCATTAGCACGATCGCTGTAAAATGCAGCAGATTGGGGATTGATGTACAATGCTTGGGTGTAATCTGCGATCGCACTTTCATAAGCTTCTAAAGCATAATGAGTGGAACCTCGGTTGTAATATGCTTCAATTAAATCAGGATTAATTTTTAATGCTTGGTTATAATCGGTGATCGCTCCCTGTTCATCTCCTAAAAGACGACGAGCATTTCCGCGATTGCAATACGCTTGAGAAAAATCAGGAACAAGCTTTATTGCTTGAGTGTTATCATCAATTGCTCCCTGCAAATCTTGCAGAGCTTCACGAGCAATACTGCGACCATAATAAGCTGCGGCTAATTTATTATTAATCTGTAATGCTCGATCATAATCTTTAATTGCGCCTTTATGATCTCCTACAGAACGACGAGCCGCCGCGCGATCACAATATCCTTCTGCTAAATTAGGATTGAGTTGTAAAAGGCGATTGCTATCTTCAATTGCACCTTGATAATCTCCCAATCGCCGACGAGCGTTAGCCCGAAAGCCATATACTAAAGCTAAAGTCGGATTTTCTTGTAACGCTTGGTCATAATCTGCGATCGCACCTTCATAATCTTCAAGAGTACTACGCACCAGACCTCGCTCACAATAAGCTTGCACATCATCAGGATTCAGTTTTAATGCTTGGTTAAAGTCTTCAATTGCTTCTTGATAGTTTTTGAGGTGAGCAAGCACAAGACCTCGATTATAATATGCTCCGGCAAAGTTGGGGTTGATTTTTAGAGCCTGGTTGAAATTAGCGATCGCACTTTGATAATCTGCTAAAGCGTAGTAAGCATTACCTCGGTTATGATAAGCTTCCGCCAAGTTAGGATCTAATTGTAATGCTTGGTTATGGTCAGCGATCGCTTCTTGATAATTTCCTAAAATATGGTGAATATTGCCGCGATTGCTGTAAGCTGCGGCAAAACGGGGATGCCATTGTAAAGCTTGCTGGAAATCTGCGATTGCCCCTTGATGATCGCCACGTTCAAAACGAGTTACGCCGCGATTATGATAAGCATTAGCAATATCAATATTGATGTTATCAGCTAATTGGGTACTCATTTCGATTGTTTGGATATAATCTGCGATCGCTTTGTCGTAGTTTTCCAAAGCAAAGTAGGCATTTCCCCGGCTGTGGTAAGATTGCGCCAGATTGGCATCTAATTGTAACGCTTGATTATGATCTGCGATCGCGCCCTCATAATCGGCTAAAAAGTAACGAGCATTAGCCCGGTTGTAAAAGGCTATGGCAAAATTAGGATTGATTTCGATGGCACGATTGAAGTTAGCGATCGCATTGCGATAATCTTTGAGTTGACCACTTAAAATCAGCCCGCGATTATGATAAGCTTCGGCATAGTCAGGATTTAGCTTGATTGCTTGGGTGTAAGCTGCGATCGCGGCTTGATAGTCCCCTTGCAAATTGTGGTTTAATCCTTGGTTAAAAAAATCTTCCGCATTCATATAATTTTTTTGGCTTTTGACATTCCTAGCCTAAAACATCGGGATTATTAACGATATATGTCGTTGATACCGTTAAAGCTACTTTATGGGAAAAGCTTTGTAATTAGAAAAGGCAGATGGCTAATCAGTTAGCCACCGTTCTAGTGTCTAAATAACTTTCAAATAAAGATTCCCGGCAAAGGGATTGATATCATGTCCGCCTAATTAGTTATAATTCCCGCATCTGTGCAAAAAGCGCAAAAGCCCCTTTTCCCCTGCTCCCTGCAATAACTGCGGTCTAAATGATAAGTCTTTAACCGAACACGATATGAAACAAAATAAAGAGTGCTAGATTTTCACCCAGCACTCTTTATTTACTTACTATTTTTGACCTTGATTAACTCTTCTTTCCAATTCAGCCTCAGCCTCTTCAATCGACATTAGTCTTGGATTTGGATTAGCCGCGTGCAAACGGTCAACATACGCATGAAAAGCTTCAGTATTTTCAGGGTTTTGCAATACATAAGCTCGTAATTCAGCATCCGTCATATTTGCAAAATTGGGCTGTGTCATTTTGTAACCACCTCCCCGTTAGGATAAATCTCTATCTCTATTGTCTCTCCAACCAACATTACTATGCGTTTTGTCCTTTCGTCCATTCGCACCAGATTTATTGGTCGCAGCAAATTGCTCATCCTTACTGACATTCGATAGAAGGATTTCAACTGCTCTGGCGTTTGGCTCCATTTCACCTTCTTTATTATTCAGAATTTACTCAACTCGTTTATCTTAGATTTTTTGGGCTTCCGTATTTTCTCATAACTCAATTGGTATTACTATATCGTTGATAACGGAAGAGTAGGTATAGACACCATCTGGTTGGAATTTCCAGATTTCGTTTGCATAATTTCAAACTTCAAATCAGAAGAATAATCAGGCAATTCATAACCAACACTTTTAACATGAGCCAACATCAACTCATCTCGTTGATGCCAAACAGCAAATATTTTCTCTCTGCCATCATATAACGTTTCTAAATCAATTTGGTAAACCTCATTTACTCGCTTCAGCTTCAACCCCAACAAATTTAATAGTCGGCTGAGTATTTTTATTGCCGAAACCTGCTCTTTCTCCCCAATCAAATTAATCCCAAGCGCTCTTTTAATATGCTTACTATGTTGAAACGCAACATTTTTCAGCAATATCAAATCTGGATCATTTTCAACAAACTCTCGTTTTTCTTCAAGAAACTGAAGCATACCTAAAGCTCTCATTGCCTCAACTTTGAGCGTGTAAGTTTTTAAATCTGGGAGAAAAACTTTCCCTTCACCCCAAGATAATTGCTGATGCCATTCTTGCTCGTCTCTAACATGAAAATACTCGCTTTCGTGAGTTAAATAATAGTGAATTAATAGTTGACGATAATATCCTTGGTCATCCTGCAACTTCAGCCAAGAAGTAACTTCTACACCATACCTTTGTCTAAGAACATATTTATTAATTTGGTTGCGTTCTCTATCCGTTAGGGAATGCTTCACCAATAGCTGCTCATATTCTATATAATCAATATCTTTAGCATTAGCTACAGCAGATGCTCCCGATAGTTGATTTTGCTGCTTAATTTCTTTGATTTTACGTTTAATATCTTTAGCTTTTTGACGACTTTGTGCCCAATCTTTTTGAACCTTGACAATTTCTAAAACTAATCTTCGGCGCGTCGTTAAATCATCGGCATCAGTTGCTAAAAAAGCCAGCCGTAAATCTCGAATAATATTATTGTGAACAGCATTACTCCGCATCTGAATTTGATGTCCATCAGCAATTAAACCATCTTGCATCAATTGCCGATAGAGACGAATAGAAGCATTTACCCTCGCAGATAACTTCGCCCAAGTTCGCAAATGAATTGGGTCATGAACTAAAGGCAAATCCACATCTATTTTATGCGATGGACTAAGCAAAGCTAAGTTTTCTTTTTGATTTTCTTGATACCAATCAGATAGCAAGCGATAATTTGTACTCCCACTACCAATTAAACCAATACCTCGTTTAGCACACCAGACAACACGCGGTACATCATCCCTAACTCTTGCTAAAGCTTGTCTTGCTTCCGAGTCAGGAATTACCCCTTGAAAAATGCCATAAACTCGGTCAAAATGTTGGACATCAATACTAATTCCTGTACCAAGGCTAGGGGTAACAAAAACCCCGTCATATTCAGAGATTTTTTGATTAATTGCTGCTATAAAATCAACTGCTGCGTGACCTGGTGTATTTGTAGTATGACTACTAACTACCAGAGTTTTAGGAAATTGTCGCCGTAATTTTTGTAGCCTTTCTTTCAGATAGCGTTCAATTGTTTCACAACTATAACGCCCAGCGCGACTATCGGTAGTAACATAACATTTACGTCCAGCAAGCAAATCCAATTCCAGTTGGTGAATTAGCGGTGTTGGGTTCGGCGAATCATAAAAAGTCACGTCCCAACCATGCTGAGGCTTCCACTGATTGAGAACTACCCAAGGTGTTAATTTAATTCCTGCTAATCCCTGCAAATATTCCAGTGAAACATCTGATAAATCGGCATCTTGAGCAATTACTAACCCACCACTCGTTAAAACTGTAGCAATTAATTGCTGGAATAACTTTAATATTTTTACCCGCTTGTGCTTACAAGTATTACTGTTTAAAAGATGCCATAAAGATTGCTCTACTTCATCTAATATTACTATTGCTCCACGCCAATTTTCCGGGTTAAGTTTCCAAATCGAATCAACACATAAACCGAGTGAGGGCAGAGGAAAGAGAGAGCGGAGAATAGGAGGAGCAGGAGTAAGTGTTTTATCAATCTTTTTCTCTCGGTCTTCTTTATGTGTTCCCCATTGAATACCAATTTTTTCACACAGAAAACGCCCTAGTAAGATTCTGTGAGTAATTAATAAAACAGGTTGATTTCTAATTTTTGCTTGCTGAACAACGTTTTGCAATGCCGTAGTTTTTCCCGTTCCTTTCGCTGATTTTACTCCTACTAATCCAGAAGTGGGGAAAGGTATTTCACCTATATAAGGACGGTTGAATGTGAGTGCAGCAGGAATGCTTAACTCGGTGTGGGGTTTAGTTTGAGCAAGATAAATTTCTAAATCAACACTTTGGCGATAAACTTTCTCAAAGCTACTTGCACCTTTAGCAATAATAAATTCATCAACCCCTTTTTCCATTCCTGGAAGTTCGATGACTTTAACAGGGCAATTTTTTTGCTGGAATAAACAACCAAGTTGAGAAATAGCATTATTTACAGCAGCGATTGTCTTGGGTTGAGTTTCAAAATCAAAGCAAATGTAAAAACTGCGTTTTGTAATTGCAAACGCTGCTAAATCTGGAATTAGCTGACGACGCGTAACTTTGCCAAATTCATCTTTAACAACTCGATAACCACTGGTAATTCCAGGAATGGCAATAGCTACATATCCTTGCGTCAAAAGTGTTGCTGCTTTCTTCACACCTTCGCAGAGAATCAGGGAAATGTTATGTTGCATCACCCATTGCCAAAAGCCTTCAGCTTCACCATCAGCAGTAATGGTGATATTGTCAGGCATGACCAGATTGTAACGCCCAGCGACTTGCTGCCATACTTGCAGCGTTACCCGTAAACAAAACACTCGCGTTGGCGTGCTGGGGGGATGTTCGTATTTGATGGACTTACCATTGTGATTTTGTCGGGGTTGGTTTGGCTTAAAGCATCCCCACTCCATCATTTGCCAATTATTCAAAGGGTCTAGTCCCGAACACCACCAACCACCTTCAGTAATATGAGCATAACGCTGCAACCATTCAGCTTTTACCATTCCGGTATTGGTGCGGGGGAGTAACTCAGAAATCAACAGATACTCATAAGCTGTTACGCCTTGGAGCGACTTAAAATTTAGTTGCACTAAGTGTAAGTCTATACCACTACTCTTGACTAATTCTTCAAGGTGTTGGGGGTGTAAATAGTGCAGATGCATAGGTAAAGACTCGAAAAGAAGACAACTAGATTAAAACACTAACATGCATCTGCTTTTTTTTAATACGCGATATTGCGAAGCTTTAATGATGCTTTTTTTACTTCGCTACACTAGACACATCGGTTAAAGCTTTAGTGCGTTATTCTGCCTATTAGATCCCCGAAGTAATAATTTTGTATTGTGATATTTGTTCGTTTCTAATTTTAATTTATCAGTAAATTTCTGCGTTAAGGAATGCGATCGCTTGAGGGGTTGCAGCAGCGATCGCTATAGGGTAACATCTTGCAAGATAAGCTTTGTCAGCAATCGTATCTGTAAAGTCATACCTAATTCAAAGCTGATAAAAAAGTCTATTCTGAAAAATAGGAGCTATAAGTTACACTGTTCAGTAAAGATCGTGGCTGTAAGCATGAATTCTCTCAAAGAAAAGATTTTAGAGAAACTAGAACGCCTTCCAGAAAATGCACAGCAGGAAGTTCTAGATTTCTTACAGTTTCTAGAATGGCGAAAAGAGAATCGTCAGGAATCTCAGTTATCTGTAGTTAGTGAAGAATCTGATGCAGGATGGCTAGAGACTGACTTATCAAATTTAGGTAGCTATGAACCTTATGATTGGCAACCCGGCGAACTAGATAAGGGTTTGCCTGTTAAGTATGTTCCTGGAATGGGAGTAGTGATTGTTGAGGAATGACTACTCGTTCTTTACAGTTTGGGGATGTTGTAACAGTGCGTTTTCCTCAACAAAACCCTCAAGGTCGTGAGCAAGAAGGTTATAGACCTGCAATTGTTGTAGGGTTCCCTAACCGCTTGGGGATACCTCGCTTTTCGTTAATAGTTGTAATTCCAATGACTACTGATAGAGGACAAACGTGGGCAATCGCTTCACCAGATTTATATCCACGTTTTGCAGCAGGAGTTGCTGGATTAAGTTCGCCATCTATTGTTTTATTAGATCAGGTTAGGGTTTTAGATGTTAACCGTATTGTTGATTATCGAGGAAGCCTGAAACCTGAAGAGTATGAACCTATCGTAATTGGGCTTCAGCGCATTATTAGTCCTTGATTTCACAACAAGGCGATTACTTCCTTATACCTTATTCAAAAAAAGCAAAGATAAAATGATTACAATTGAAAAATAAACTATTGTAATCTCTTACTTTATACTTTTATCCTCCAATTGTAATCAGATAAGTAAGAACAGTAGATTTATGGATTCAACCAATCTCTGTCAGGACGTGTAATTAATCTTGCATCTATGTAGGCCATATCCATTGTTAATACAGTTCGAGCAAGATACATACCTCTGCTTTTATCCTTATCAACAACCAATGCTAAATCAGCTTGAATATCGCTAGTTAAGTGTAGAGGAAGTAGTAGTTGTATTCTATTTTCATACCAATGGGGTATTGCAAGTTTATAGTTTCTTGCTACCTTATCTCTTAGGGATTCAACTGCTCCTTTAATAGATGTTAATGCTAGTCTTGGGTGATCTTGAATTTGAATTGGAAGCCGATCTGAATTTTTTTGTATTATATGCTCATAATTTACATCTAGTTCTAAGCTAGTATCAAAAACTAAAGCACTAGGATCTGTTACATAACTATTAATCTTAGGCCGATTGGAAAAATGTTCTAATTTATGTGAATAAGACTCTGCAAAAGTATAGAAAGTCCAAGGGCATTGTTTTTTTTCTTCACACTGTTTGTTAGCAAAAAATGTTGCAAAAATTTCTTTTTCTTCTGGTGTCAATAGTCCCGTATTAAAACAAGCTTTGTCTTCATCTTCAGAATAAGCTATCAAACCAAGCTCCTGAGCTCTA
The DNA here is from genome assembly GCF_034531035.1 of Nostoc sp. DedQUE02. NCBI lineage: Bacteria > Bacillati > Cyanobacteriota > Cyanophyceae > Nostocales > Nostocaceae > Nostoc > Nostoc sp. DedQUE02. The sequence goes on from NZ_JAVRBY020000020.1 coordinate 80,873, forward strand.
AGAAATGTATAGTTGAGGTAATTTGTAAGTATAGGAAATCGTTGGTTGCTATATTTTTGCTCTTTAAACTCAGAACGTTCAAATCCCCATTGTTCAGGTTTTGCTAAACGAGCTAGTTCTTCAAAAGGCTTTTCCCATGTTTCTCCCGCAGGATATTGGAAAAAGGCAAAAGCCGTTTTTGGGTTTTGGTCTTTATATCGAATAAATAATGATTCAAACTTTCTCGGCATACTGCTATCATCAATTAGTATTCTTGTTGTAAGTAATATCTGGTTTATTATGTAACAGTGATTATACGTATTTATGAAACCTATTAATTTTTGTAAAATTATTAATAAAAAAGACACTCACAATAAGTATTCTTTCTTTTCAATGATAGATAATCCTGAATTTACGCGCCTACAGCTTCCTTCGCGGCGTACAATACCTCAGCGTTTATTTCTTTGAAACCGCGATCGCAATTAAATTTCTTGGTGCTGGACTAGATTTATATTCTGTTACATAAAATCATTGTTAAACAGCAGTTATTATTCAGACCTTGTATTCCGTTCTATGCGGCTTAAAAGGTCGATGATTGCTATCAATACTGCTATAAATCTATTTATAAAAATGTAGCTAATCACCACAGAAATTAAATTTGCAAAAACTAAAGTCGATCTAAAGATTAGTAGGGAAATAAAAACAACTACAATGATACAATAACCAATAAACTGAACTATTTTTAGAGTCGTAATTAATCCGGTGTATAGTCTATTTCCGTTAGGACTACTAGGTAATTGATTGCTGCTCATAAATACTTTATTTTTAATAAATTAGTTTGTCTATTAAAATTTATTTCATAATAAGCAGAAGAGTGTTTCTTTGAAAAAACACTCTTCTATGGAATTCTAGCTATCAGTTTTATAGCTGATAACTAAATTATCATTAAGCCCCGACAGCTTCCTTGGCAGCGTATAAAACCTCAGCGTTGATTTCTTTGAAACCGCGATCGCGCGCAAATTTCTCAGTATTACGTTTCACTTTGCCGCGAACAAATCCCGGAATCTTATTCAATTCTGCTTGACCATCTTTTGTCCAATTCAAATCAGAATCAGCAGAAATTCCTCTAGTAATAACTTCTTTGGTATCATGACCACCGAAGATTTCTAACAGGTGATCTTCCATTCCCAAAGTGAAGGAATTGTAGATTAAATCTGTAATCTGATTCGTGCCTTCATAACCCATAAATGGTTTGTAACCAATGGGGAAGTTTTGGACGTGGATTGGTGCTGCAATTACGCCGCAAGGAATATCTAAACGCTTACCAACGTGGCGTTCCATTTGCGTACCGAAAATCGCAGAAGGTTCGACACGAGCGATCGCATCCCCAATTTCACCATGATCTTCGGAAATCAGCACTTCATCGCAATACTCGCTAACCTGTTCGCGGAACCAATCTGCATCGTATTTACAGTAAGTTCCAGCCCAAACAACATGAATCCCCATTTCTCGCGCCAGAATCTTGGTAATGGCGGCGGCGTGGGTATTGTCACCAAAAACCACAGCTTTTTTGCCAGTCAAGTTTTGACAGTCAATCGAACGGGAGAACCAAGCAGCCTGAGAGACATGGAGGGTTTGCTCATTAATGAAGTCTTCGTAGTCAACTTCTGCACCTTTTATAGTGAGCGAAGTCGAACTATGAGCGTTAATTACCTGCTGAATCTTGCGAATACAACGGGCAGTTTCCACTACACCCATCGGAGTAATGTCTATATAAGGTGTGCCGAATTGTTCTTCTAGGTAACGGGCTGTAGTCAAACCGAGTTCACGGTAAGGTACGAGGTTAAACCAGGCTTTCGGCATCTTCTTCAAGTCGTTCACCGAAGCGCCTTCAGGAATTAAAGTATTCACTTCAATCCCCAAGTCAGCCATCAGTCGTTTGAGTTCAGTGCAGTCGTGATTGTTGTGGAAGCCAAGGGTAGTAGTACCGATAATGTTCACTGAGGGTTTCTCAGTTTTGCCCTCTGCTAATTCGCCCCGTCTCCGGGCTTTTTCAATGTAGTATTGGACGATTTGATCCAAAGTGCGATCGGCGGCTTGCAGTTCGTTGTAGCGGTAGTGGTTCACATCCGCCAGCATGACATCACCTTTGGCTTCCAACTGCGCCCGTTCGACAAAGTTGTGCAAATCCTCTTGCAAAATGCTAGAGGTGCAGGTGGGAGTTAACACAATCAAATCTGGGCGTTCCTCGGCATCCTTACGGGTAATGTTATCTACCACCTTCTCTTGGGAGCCGCGTGCTAAAACGTTGCGATCGACAACACTGGTTGTCACCGGAGTAAAATCCCTCTCCCGCGATAGCATAGAGCGCATGACGTTAAAGTAGTCATCGCCAAGTGGAGCGTGCATAATCGCATGAACATTTTTAAAAGAACTAGCGATTCGCAGAGTGCCGATGTGGGCTGGGCCAGCATACATCCAGTAAGCCAATTTCATGTTTGTGTCTCCCTTTTAAACTCAAATAACTAAGTAAATGGGCGTAAAAAATATAAGATAGAGCTTACCACCAACCCCTTTGGTGCGTAGATTTACCTCGTAGGCATCGCACAGCGTGCCGTTGGTAAAGAAGGGGAGAGGTTTGGAGAGAGGTATTATCTTTAATTCAGCCCATTTACTTATAAGTGCTTGATTATTAAACCGTTTCTGATTTTCTCAAACCTGCTGGCTGAAAAAAAATAAGGTTTGTTGCGGGTTTTATAAGAGGCGATATAGCTAAAACCTATTTACTGCTTGGGATGCAGCTATCAATTTAAACAATATTGCTGTTAGTTTTGTAAAAAAATCTTAATGTTCAAACAGAATTCAGGAGTCAGGGGTCAGAATTCAGAATTAATTCTGTACTCTACCCGCTATTAATGGCGAGTCTGAATCCCCGCAAAGAGTGATTCTGATTCCTGAATACTGACTTCTGAATTCTTCTTCAAGAATCTCTCATTCCCTAGTCGGTTGCGTTTTTACCTAATTCGCTAAGATGTACACAAGCTCATTTTCACAACAATTATGGTGAAAACACCCTCCCAGCTTTGGACAATTCCTCCTTTGGAAAATGGCGACAAACTTACCCGCTACGAATTTGAGCGTCGCTATAATGCCACCTCTAACCTGAAAAAAGCTGAATTAATCGAAGGAATTGTCTATATTATGCCAGCTGCTCTGCGTTTCCGAAGTCACGGTCAACCGCATGGTTGGATTTTGACATGCCTTGGTACTTACGAAGCTGCAACTCCTGGTGTAGCGTTGGGAATTGAACCTACCGTCCGCTTAGACTTAGATAACGAACCTCAACCCGATGTTGTTCTGTTGATTGAACCGGAAGCAGGTGGTCAAACGCGGCTGAGTGAAGATGATTATATTGAAGGTGCGCCAGAGTTAGTTGTGGAAATTGCTGCTAGTAGTGCAGCTATCGATCTTCATGGCAAAAAACAAGCTTATCGTCGCAACGGTGTCAAAGAATATATTGTTTGGCAAGTTTTAGACCAAAAATTGACTTGGTTTTCTCTGGAAGAGGGTGAATATCGGGAATTAGTACCTGACAATGAAGGCGTTTTGCGAAGTCGAGTATTTCCAGGGTTGTGGTTAGCGGCAACGGAGTTATTAGCAGGTAATATGCAGGGTGTATTGAAGGTTTTGCAAGCAGGTTTGCAGTCTGCTGAACATGGCGATTTTGTCAATAAATTAGGTAGCGATCGTTGAACAATTTCTAAATGGGGAAAGTCTCTTAAACAATTAATTATGTTTGCACAGCAAATTCCTCTGGATCTACACCCCAATTCACCCAACGAATTGCTTCACGCGCTGATTTCATATTCGGTGGAACTCGTAAGGCGTGAATAAACCCTGTACTGGGGCAAGTCATTTTTAATAAGTAAATTGGTTCTTCATTTACATCAGCATCTATTTTTAATAGAGTATATTCTTTCCAAAAATCTAATTCAATAGCTTGTAATTCTTGGCAAATTCTGACGTAACCGATACCCTGAATTAACACTCGGCGTAGTTCGGCGTTTTCCTCTGTCAAAAGCCATTCAGCTTGCCATTGCTGCGGATGGATTTTACCGTATTTTTCAGGTAAGGTTACACCGTGGTAGGAGTAGAGGCTATATCCATCGGTAAATTCAATGGCAGGTTCACCTTCAGCGTGGAGTCGGTTTTGATTGTTGAAGCGTAGGTGAAGGGGGCGATCGCAGATAATACAAATGTCATCATACGCAAATAACCAACCACATTCTTGAATTAAGGATTGAAATACTGTCCATTCCTGTTCAGGATGAACAATGTTCAAAACAGAGATACAGAAATCAAACCCAGTCATCCAATTACCATGACTTTCAGGTTTAAAGCAATCATTAAGTTGCATTTCAATCCACCACGAATGATCCTCTGGTTGTTCGTTTAATTGAGTGCTAAATTTCTCATTTAAGTTGTTGAATATTTCATGATTTAAGGGATCATCTGCCACATAATAAAAACAGTTGTCTAATTGCCTACATACTTGACTTCCAAACTTTTGATTGAGTATACTCGAAAGTTTTTGAAAGAAATGAGCCGAAAATAAGCTTCCTATACTATTTGGTTCATTGAGGTAATTGTCTAGAAATTGAGGTGAAAGTCGTTTTAGCATCCAGTTGCAGGCTGCATAAGGACTATCCTGAAAAAATATTTCAGGCTCTTCATAGCCAAAGTCAATTGCAATATAGGCAGCTTTTACAGCTTCCGCCGCTTTCTCTCTATCAATTCGCTCAGTTGAAAGCGCGATCGCTCTCCACTTCTCTCGATAAACTGGAATTAAAGCCTCTTGCTCAGGCGTTAACTTTTCAATCAGCGACATAACGCCAACCTTCAGGCTCGTATTCTCGCTGAATTTTCACCATCCAATCACCTTGGGGAATAGAAATAGCTTTATGCTCTTCATGAGCTAGCAATGCTGACTCTGAAATAACACGTAAGTAAAGTGTGCTATCTTTTTCAGATAATTCAGCCTTGCCCTCAGTAATACGATGTTTATGGCCTGTAATTTCGCCTTCTGCCAAAGTTAAATGAGGTATTTTTTGTCCTTCAACCTGCTGCACAGGTAGTAAGATAACATCACCCTGACGAATTGGTTTCATGGTTTTGCTTTCCTGACATGGGTACAAATCCCACTTCGCTTTTGCTCTCAAATTTAATTTAATTTTGGCACAAGCTCTATTAGGGTAGGGAATTGGGCATGGGGCATGGGGAATTGGGAATATGGGAATTGGGCATTGGGAAGAGGACAAGGAAAAAGACTTGTTACAAGTTATCACTCAAGTCCCCTTGTCTCCCTGCTCCCCCTGCTTTCTTATCTCCCATTCCCCACACTCTATGCCCTATGCCCTATGCCCAATTCCCCAATTAAAAGATATTTTGAAAACTGTAGTCGCCAATTATGCGTTAGATAAGTTAAAGATTGAAATAGCTGGAAATTTAGACCCAGTGTACCCTCATTTATCCTCTGGGATAGACTGGGCAATAAGTCCAGCGAATTTTCTCCCAAGCAGGCAGTTTATGTGAGGATTAAATCACCGCCCTAAGCGTGACCTTTTATCTTGACAATTTGCAAAAATTACCTCAATTTGACTGTTTAGCTTACTAGCTCTTCTTTTTATTGAAATTTCCATGTCAACTCTCGTCATCGTCGAATCTCCAACCAAAGCTCGTACCATTCGCAACTACCTGCCAGCAGGCTATCGGGTGGAGGCGTCTATGGGTCATGTGCGTGACCTCCCTCAGTCGGCTAGTGAAATTCCTGCTGCCGTCAAAGGGGAATCATGGGCGCAGCTAGGGGTAAATGTGGACGCCGACTTTGAACCGGTGTATGTTGTCCCGAAAGACAAAAAGAAAATTGTTACCCAGCTCAAAGATGCCCTCAAGGATGTAGATGAACTGATTCTGGCAACGGACGAAGACCGGGAAGGTGAAAGCATTAGTTGGCATTTATACCAATTGCTGAAACCGAAAGTTCCGACTAAGCGGATGGTGTTTCACGAAATTACCCAAGAGGCGATCAAAAAAGCTCTGAAAGACTGCCGCAATATTGATGAGCAGTTGGTTCGTGCCCAAGAAACTCGGCGAATTTTAGATCGATTGGTGGGCTATACCCTATCTCCATTGCTATGGAAAAAAATTGCCTGGGGATTATCTGCTGGGCGAGTGCAATCCGTAGCCGTGCGACTTTTAGTCACTAGGGAACGCCAACGCCGCGCTTTCCATGAGGGTACGTACTGGGATTTGAAAGCTAGTTTGTCAAAGGAAAAAACCCCCTTTGCTGCCCAATTGGTAACATTGGCAGGAACCAAAATCGCTAACGGCAGCGATTTTGACGCAACGACCGGACAAATTACCGCAGGTCGCAATGTCTTATTGCTCAACGAAGATCAAGCCGTAGCGCTCAAGGAACGCCTAACTGGTAAAACTTGGAGTGTTACCGAGATGGAGGAACGTCCAGTGACGCGCAAACCGTCGCCACCGTTCACCACCTCAACACTGCAACAAGAATCTAACCGGAAATTGCGCCTCTCAGCCCGTGACACAATGCGGGTTGCCCAGAATTTGTACGAGCAGGGGTATATTACCTATATGCGGACAGATTCGGTACATTTGTCAGATCAAGCGATCGCAGCAGCTCGCAGTTGTGTAGAAAAGCTCTACGGTCAACAATACCTCAGTCCCCAACCCCGGCAATACACCACCAAATCCAAAGGCGCACAAGAGGCGCACGAAGCAATTCGTCCAGCAGGTAGCACCTTCCGCACGCCCCAAGAAACTGGTTTGGGCGGTCGAGAACTTGCCGTTTACGATTTGATTTGGAAGCGGACTGTCGCCTGTCAAATGGCTGATTCCCGCCAAACTCAAATTACTGTGCAATTGCAAGTCGAGGATGCTGGATTTCGTTCTTCTGGCAAGCGGATTGAATTTCCCGGATACTTACGTGCCTACGTCGAAGGCTCAGACGACCCGGAAGCAGCACTGGAAGACCAGGAAGTAATTTTGCCGAATCTGCAAGTGGGAGATCATCCGAATTGTACAGAGTTAGAAGCCGTTGGCCACGAAACTCAACCACCAGCTAGATACACCGAAGCGACTTTGGTGAAAACATTAGAAAGTGAAGGTATCGGTCGTCCCAGTACCTACGCCAGCATCATTGGCACAATCATCGACAAGGGTTATGCCCATTTGGTGACTAACGCTCTCATTCCCACCTTCACCGCTTTCGCCGTCACCGATTTGCTGGAAAAACATTTTCCAGACATCGTTGATCCTAGTTTTACCTCGAAGATGGAGCAAACTCTCGATGATATTGCCACAGGTGAAGCGAAATGGCTGCCCTACTTACAGAAATTCTATCTGGGAGACAAAGGACTAGAAACACTGGTTAAAGAGCAGGAAAGTCAAATTGATGCCACCAAAGCTAGGACTGTAGCACTGGAGAATCTAGATGCCAAAGTCCGCATTGGGAAATATGGCCCTTATATTGAAGTCGTAAATGGTGAGGGAGTTATCACTGCCTCAATTCCCAAAGACCTGACACCAGCTGACCTCGACCCCAAACAGGTGGAAGTATTGCTGCGACAAAAAACCACTGGCCCTGACCAGGTAGGTCGGCATCCCGAAACTGGCGAACCGATTTATGTGAAAATTGGTGCTTACGGGCCTTATGTCCAATTGGGTGATAAAACCGACGAAAACCCCAAACCGAAACAAGCCTCTTTACTCAAAGGTGTCACCCCAGAAACCGTTACCCTAGAAATGGCTGTTGGTCTGTTGGCACTACCCAGAACATTAGGAGTTCATCCAGTTACTGGCGGCAAAATCCAAGCGAGTTTGGGACGCTTTGGCCCTTATGTAGTTCATGACCAGGGTAAGGAGGGGAAAGACTACCGCTCCCTGAAAGCTGCTGATAATGTATTGACAATTAGCTTAGAACGTGCATTGGAATTATTGTCCGAACCAAAAAAGGGACGTAGTTCCACCAACAGCAAGTCTAAGGCAGCCTTACGCGAATTGGGTACACATCCAGAGGACGGGGAAACAATCAACATCTACGATGGCCCTTATGGCCCTTACATCAAGCATGGCAAAACTAATGTGAGTATCCCAGAAGGTCAAACAGTAGAAGATGTAACCCTGGCTGCGGCGCTGAACTTGTTGGCAGCTAAAGCATCGACTGGAAAATCGACTCGCAAAACGAGTAAATCAACGAGTTCCAAATCGAAGTCAACTGCTAAGTCCTCAACGACCGCTACGAAAAAAAAGGCTACAGAAGCCTAGTTACAAGTCAAAGGATTTGAGATTTTAAATTTTGGATTTCTTTGACCTAAAAGAGAATGTTAATGTAGCTGGACGTTAGTCTGGTACGAAAAATCAAAAAATCTAAAAAACGCTCGTTCGCGTAGAGTGTCGCTAAAGCCAAAACTGCGCTAACGCGTAGCATCTCGTAGAGAAGCTATGCCGAAGGCGTTGCCTTTCAAGGGCGAGTTCATCTCCCCGAATCCCAAAGGGAGAAGAGAAGGCTTTAGGCTGCGCTATCGGCAATCTAAAATCTAAAATTGGAAAATTGGCGCTCAAGAGTCCAAAGTCTGACTCTTGCTTGACCCTTGATACCCATCCTTGATAGGATACAGTTTTATCGGTTGCAAGTGTGATAGTCTAAAAGGTAAGGGAAAACACAACGCCAAATTTTAGAAGTGGCTTATGTCCCAAATGCGGGATTGTGTATCGACCCGATTGGAAGCCAGAGGTGCGAAAATATGCCATTTTCTGCGTACCTGTTAATCAAAAATTGAGGTAGTATCTCAGGAGCAGTCTGTTCATGGACTATATAGAAAAGGTGCTGGAAAAGCTTAAGGAATTAGCTCGTAGGCTAATTGAAAGCCTGTTAGGGCCGGAGGCTGAACCGGAACCGGAATTGATTCCGATTCCTGTGAATGATCGCTCACGCCGTCGCCACTAACCCCAAAGTGCTAAACTCGACTTTGCAATCCTTAAGCATTCTGGCACTGCATGGGCCAAACTTAAATTTGCTAGGACAGCGAGAACCAGGAATTTATGGTTCGTTGACACTAGCTGAAATTAACCACCTGTTAGAAGAAGAAGCATTCAAGTTACAGGCGAAAGTTTTTCCTGTGCAGTCAAATCATGAAGGGATTCTGGTAGATACTATTCATGGCGCATTAGGGCAATATCAGGGAATTCTGATTAATGCAGGTGCGTATACCCATACAAGTGTCGCATTACGAGATGCGATCGCTGCTGTCAATTTGCCCACAGTAGAAGTACATCTGAGCAATATTTACCGCCGCGAAGATTTTCGCCATCATTCGTACATCGCCCCTGTCGCGATCGGACAAATAAGTGGTTTTGGCGTTCAAAGTTACTTGTTGGGCTTACAAGCTTTGGTGAATCATTTGAGAAAAGATTAAAAATAACTCAATTTTAGATTTGATATTTTAGATTTTGGATTAAATTATTCAATCCAAAATCCAAAATCCAAAATTATATGCGTTACTCTCCCATAAGTCGGTTTAAAGGTACTTTACTCGGAGCATTTTTAGGGGGAAGTTTAGGTTCTGGTGGTGAAATCCAATTTCAGAGTTGCCTAGATTTAGGCACAATGGCGATTCTGGGTATCCAGAGTTTGATTGCGTTGGGTAGATTAGATTTAGATGATTGGATAGAGCGTCAGCAACAAGAATCTCCTCATTTAGTAGCAACTGACGACATCTCCATAAAAATAATTATTGCCACACTACCAGTAGCACTCTTTTTTCACGAAAATCCAATTAAGCTGAGACACAACTTGCTGCGTGTGCTAAAAATCTGGCAAGATGACCCAGTAGTAAGGGATGGAACACTAGCAATAGGATATGCGATCGCTCTTGCCCTAACTGAAAAACTTCACCCCCTAACCCTCATCCCGCAAACAATTTCTTTTATCGGAGAAACACCGACATCAATACCAAAAAAATTATTAAGAGTCCAGAATTTATTAGAGCAAGGGGCTGGATTGTCAACGGCGCAAGCTGAATTCGCCAGGGAAGAAAAACTCAGTAATATTATTGCTATGGCATTTTACTGCTTTTTGAGTACCTTAGAAGACTTTCGCCTGACAGTTTTGCGGGCTACTCACAAAGAGAATTTGAAAGTGCAAGATGCTACACCTCTAAGCTCACAAGCTACAGGTGCAATTGCTGGTGCTTTATCGGGAGCATATAACGGTACTGGCGGAATTCCAATAAATTGGCAAGTCTTGCTCTTACAAAAGAATTCTCCAGTATGGGGACTAGCTAGTTTTTCCCAAATGTTAGAATTGGGCGATGCATTTGTGGCGGTGTGGTCAGGAGTGTATAATCTTACCTTAAATCCAAGGGAGTTATCAGAAGAGGGATGTGAGGTGGCTTTGCTTTCAATTTACGCGGCTCCTCGTGTTATTCGCTCGCGTTAATTTTACATTAACCAGATAGGGCTTAAACCCTTTGTTAAAGGTAAGCAACTTCCATCACAATATACTAATCTCATATACTAGAGTTTTTCAGCAAACCTTCGGACTGATTCTGTAGCTAGCTATTGTGGCAAATCAGCAACAAAAAAGCCCCCGCCACTGAGTTGCAGCAGCCGCAGATTAAACTTTCCTGGTGATTGTCTTTTTTTGAGCTATCAAAGTCGGCAATTGCAGGCAGAGATAATGACAATGCAGCAATTTTTGCAGTTCTTGAACCAGCAATTGACTCACTGGCGGCGACAGTACAAAACACTACGCCGTAAAGGAAAGTTAATGAGAAGTCCCAAAGGTAAAACCCATAGAAGGAAACTTCTAGGGACTATGCTCAAGAATATATTTCTGTTTTTATCAAAAACTAATGACAAGAACGTAGGCGCAGCCCGTCGTCGGCATCGCCAAAAACAAGAAAGAGCGCTAAACTCAAAGGCAAAATCGGTTAAAACTAAGAGTAGTATTTATGCAGTCGCTTTAAATTGGGCACATGAACAGCGTTACTCAGTGGTTTTGGCGATCGCTTTAGTGTCTCTCACAGGTATTATTGGGCATAAATTATATAATCAGACTCAACTCCAAGTCGGACATCCCGCGCCCCAAACGATTACAGCGCCTTACACAACTAGGATCGAAGATCAGAAGAAAACAGAAGCCGAGCGCAAAGCCGTCAGTACCAGCTCTTTACAAGTGTTGATGCTTGATGCGCGAATGAACGAAAAAATCAACGAAAATTTGCAACAACTTTTGGATGATGGTAACGAAATTCGCGCTGTTGCTGGAGCTTTTCCTTTTTTTGATCCTGTAATTTTGTCTATCTCTACTCAGCGTTACCTCCGCTCTTGTCCTGATTTGGAATGGCAAGCACTGCTATCATCTATAGAAAATAGTAAAAATCAGCAAAAGAAAGGAACAGGGCAAACCACCGCTTCATCCCGTTCATTATCCATAACTGCACCCAATCAGAAACGCCAGCCCCGGATAATACCCAAATCTGATTCACAGAGTTCACAGAAGACAGAGCGAGTCGATTTTTCTCAAAACACTGACTTTACTCAAGCAGTAGCTGAACTAGAATCTTACCGTCTCACAACTTCTGAAAAAAGCTTGTCTTTATTAATTGCCCAAATTTCCCAAACCCGCCAAAGATACGCCCAAGCCACTGCCAAACTTTTACAGTTAGAGACTGTTAACCCAGAAGCAGTATACGAGGAATCACTGCTTTTGGATTTGTCAGATGTGGAGTGGGAAAAGACACAAACGGGAATTCATCAAAGTATAGAGCGGATTCTCACCCAAGGAATTCCACAGGGGCTGCCAAAAAATATCTTACAAGATGCGGTGAGTTTACAATTACAGACCTTTGTACCAGAATCTGCTGAAACTTTGGCAAAGAACCTGTTGTTAGCTGTACTTAAACCGAATCTGAAAAAAGATGAAGAACAAACCAGACAAAACGCTCAAAAGGCTGCGGCTGTAGTGCCACCGGTGATGGTAAAGATACGGCATGGTGAGGTGATCGTCAAAAAAGGGGAGCAGATTACTGCATGGAACTTCCAGGTGCTGGAGCATTATCACCTGATTCGCCGGGAGGTAAAGTGGCAGGAGTTGGTGAAGTTAGGAAGTATTATTGCGATCGCTATTGGTATTTTTGTTTGGGTAGAACGGCATATTGATTATGAATTGCGACAACGCGATCGCCTGTTGGTGTTACTGCTAACTTTGAGTGTGCCAGGAGTAATCACCCTCGGATTACCTTATACCACTTGGAGTGCCCTTGGTTTATTGCTGGGAAGCTTTTACGGCCCGACTTTGGGGTTGACAGTTGTTGGGCTGTTACTGCCGATATTAGGCATGAACTTGGATATGAGCAAAGCTGCGCTTTTAGCCGGTGTTGGCGGAGGAATATTAGGTAGTTACATTGCACAACGATTGCGATCGCGTGAAGAGTTGGCCTTATTAGGTGTTGCGATCGCCTTAACTCAAGGTGGCATTTACCTGGTTGTTAAAATCTTAATTGGTCAAGCATTCGGTTCAACTTGGTATATTGTCTTCCAAGAAGCCGGCTTGTTTGCTTTATCCGGCTTAGGCTGGAGTGTTGTCGCCTTGGGCTTGAGTCCTTACCTAGAAAAGGTTTTTGATTTAGTCACCCCAATCCGTCTTGCAGAACTGGCAAACCCTAATCGCCCTTTATTAAAACGACTCGCTACTGAAACTCCCGGAACTTTTCAACATACACTGCTTGTAGCGACCCTTGCTGAAGCTGCTGCCAAAGAACTAGGATGCAATGTTGAGCTAGTTAGGGCTGGAACATTATATCACGATATTGGTAAAATGCACGACCCTCTTGGTTTTATTGAAAATCAAATGGGGGAGCCGAATAAACACGATACAGAGATTAAAGATCCTTGGAAAAGTGCAGAAATTATCAAAAAGCACGTAACTGAAGGGTTAGTGATGGCGCGTAAACACCTTTTACCAACGGCGATTCAAGCTTTTATTCCAGAGCATCAGGGAACGATGCTGATTGCCTATTTCCATCACCAAGCCCAGCAAATGGCTCAAGAAAATCCGAGTTTAACAGTAGACGACGCAGATTTTCGCTATGATGGCCCGATTCCGCAATCACGGGAAACAGGAATTGTCATGTTAGCAGATTCTTGTGAAGCAGCGCTGCGATCGCTACAAGCATCGGCTCAACCTCTGGGAAAGAAGCCATCGCTTAAAGATGTCTCTACAGAACAAGCTTTAACAATGCTCAATAATATTCTGCGTGCCAAATGGCAAGACAATCAACTCGTAGATTCAGGACTAACACGCGAAGAAATGTCACAAATTGCTCAAATATTTGTCGATGTTTGGCAGCAATTTCATCATAAACGGATTGCTTATCCGAAATTGAAGGCTAGTAGCACTGCACGGAATTCATAAATTACAGCAATCTTTAGACCTCTTGCAAAAGTGCTTTTTGCACTCTTGTGGGAAAAGGGTAAAGGTTATGGTTCGGCAAGCTCACCAACCGCGGGAAAGGCAAAATACAGAATCTTTCCCTTTCCCCCCGCCCCTTATCCCCAGAGGGGGCCCCACCTTCCCCTTTTCCCGACAAATGCCAAGAAGTCTTTTGTTTACACCTAGTCCCCGACATTTTAAGCCTGGTGACTTTTTTTTATAGTCAAATTTGTTGGAGTATCAGTCTAAGAACTTTAGGGATATAAGATAGAGGTGTGTTCACTTTCTCAATTCTGGTAACGGGGTTGATATCGTTTCACTTTAAAATTGATACAAATAGGCAGCAGGGGGCAAAGGGAAAGCATTAGAGATCAATCTATTTGTATCAGGTATTTCGTGAAATGGTATGAGAGAGTAGACATTATACCAATTTGAAAAAAGGATGCGACAAATAGACCATTTGTAGAGACGCGATGAATCGCGTCTTTAGCCAAGGATGTGCTGCTAATAAATCATGCTTAAAATCTGAAAAACAGGGTTTTGAGCATTAAATGAGCATCTAAGAGAGTCAAAGCAAAAAGTGCTGGTATAGGACTCATATTTGATTTTTGAAAAAAATTCGGTATATTTTAATCTTCTGAAATCCTCTTGCCTATTGCCTTTTGCCTACTAAGCCAAGCGATTTCAGTAATCAAATCGGATTGCTATATTATGTCGGTTTATCGTAATCTGCAAGAAACTCATTTAAATCGTGCGCGCGCCAGTCTCAGACAAGCGTTGTCTTGGTATGGATATCTCCGCAAATCAGGACAGTTATCATCTAACCCAGAATTAGCAGGTTTGATGAAACCGGAATTGGAAGCAATAAATGCCACACTCAACAAGCTGGATTCTAACGTCATTAGAATTGCTGTCTTTGGTTTGGTGAGTCGGGGGAAGTCAGCAGTTTTAAATGCCTTGCTGGGAGACAAGATTTTGCAAACCGGGCCTCTGAACGGTGTCACTCAATGGCCTCGTTCCGTGCGTTGGCAGCCTAGTGATAAGGTACTAGTAGAGTTAATTGATACCCCCGGATTAGATGAAATTGAGGGTGAATCACGGGCGGATATGGCGCGAGAAGTAGTGCATCAGGCGGATTTGATTTTGTTTGTCGTGTCTGGTGATATCACGCGCACTGAGTATCAAGCACTGCTGGAATTAAGGCGATCGCAAAAACCCCTGATTTTAGTATTTAACAAAATAGACCTTTACCCAGATACAGACCAGGGAGTAATTTACCAAAATTTGCAACAACTGGGTGCTGGACATCCTCAAGCAAAACCTCTACTACCTGATGAAATTGTCATGGTGGCGGCAGAACCAGCGCCAATAGAAGTGCGGGTAGAGTGGCCCGATGGGCGTGTCAGTTATGAATGGGAAACACCACCACCGCAAGTAGACGAACTTAAAGAGACAATTCTGAATATTCTGAATCGGGAAGGGCGATCGCTTCTGGCTTTAAATGCACTAATCCAAGCACGGAATGCAGAAGCTGCGATCGCTGAAAAAACTATCGATTTACGCGAAAAGGAAGCCGAAGAAATTATTTGGCAATTTACCAAATACAAAGCTTTAGCAGTAATGCTCAATCCCATTGCTTTTTTAGATATCCTTGGCGGAACTGTTGCCGATTTGGCTTTAATTCGCGCCCTAGCTAGATTGTATGGTTTGCCGATGACTAGCTATGAAGCCGGGAAAATTTTAAAAACGATTTTATTTAGTTCTGGTGGCTTACTGTTGGGAGAATTAGGTAGCAGTTTGCTTTTGGGTTTAGGTAAAAGTACGGTTGCAATCACCAGTGGTGACAATCCCAGCAATATTACTGCTTTTGCTGGCAGCGCGATCGCCCAAGCTGGTATTGCCGGTTATGGCGCATACTCCGTCGGCAAAGCAGCCCAAGTCTATCTCGAAAAAGGCTGCACTTGGGGACAGTTGGGCGCTAGCAGTGTAATTCAAGAAATTCTTTCTCAAGTTGATCAAAATACAATTCTGTATCGTTTGCGACAAGAATTAGGTATAAAGTATTGATAATGAATAAGAATTGTTACTCATTGTTACCGTTTATAAGTGTTTATCAACTTCTATCAAACTCTTCTGACAATTGAGTAATATTCCCAATTTGGGATGCAAGATTGAGAGCATGACCACCTCTACTAGTGATTACAACTAGTGGAATTCCCTTACCTTTTTAAATCAAAGATGACTAGAGGGTAATTCCCACTAAAACTTGGCTAAAAAGATGGCGGTGTTTACCACTACCTTTTGTGGGAAGCCTATCTAAACTGGAAATGTGAGCCAGCCCGGTCTTGTTGCTCCAACAAAGAGGGACTGGCGTTAGCGCAGCGTTAGCGACGCAGGAGCGTCACCCGGAGGGTAAGCTTCCTGGGGTCATTGAAAGCTCACAGTCAATATCTATCTCTGTAAACTAAAGGTGAAAGTATCATGACAACTACCCTAAACTCATTTAAAACTGCTGGGGCGACAAATCTTGAAGAAGCCATTATTGATGCCATTACTGAAGCGCGTACAACTTGTGAGCTAAATGGTAGTGATTCAGCTGGTTGTGCCGTAGCTTGGGACATTGTAGAAGAACTACAAGCTGAAAAAGCCGATCAACATCAAGCAAAATCAAAGAAAACTTCTTTGGAAAATTACTGCGATCGCCATCCTGAATCCGTAGAATGTCTAATCTACGACGTTTAAGAAGAAAGAATTCAGGAGTCAGGTGGTCGCCGAATCTCGACTTCGTTCGATTTCCGCGCAGTCGAGGTGAGTCAGAATTCAGTATGAATTAGAGTCCGAAGCCAAATGAATATGTGGGTTTAGGTTTCCACTATTGATTCTGAATTCTGTATTCTTCTTTAACTCTTACGTAAATCAGTTGTTGCTGATTGCGTGATCTGCTTAATTGCTTCTAAATTAGGTGGTGGTGTTTCACTTTCCATTCCCAACCACAAAAGATATTCAATATTCCCAGCAGGACCAGTGATCGGCGACCAAGTTAAGCCTTTGTATTTCCATCCTAATTGGTGAGATGCTTGCAACACCTGGAAAATGGCATCCGCTTGGTCGTTTGGATCGCGCACAACACCTTTTTTACCTACACGGGATCTACCAACTTCAAACTGGGGCTTGACTAACAATACAGCTTCTCGGTTAGCTTGAGTTAGTTGCCACAAAGCAGGCAGAATTTTAGTTAAAGAAATAAACGATACATCAACTACCGCCAAATCAGGAATCGCGTCATTTTCGCCATATAACTCATCTGGTCTTAGTTGCCGTAAATTGGTGCGTTCCCGCAAAATCACTCGTTGATCATTTCGCAATCGCCAGTCAACTTGTCCATAACCGACATCGATACCGTAAACTTGTTTTGCTCCAGCTTGTAAGAGACAATCAGTAAAACCACCAGTAGAAATCCCACCATCTAGACAAATGCGTTCTGCTACTTGAATGGCAAATACTGACAAAGCTTTCGAGAGTTTTTCACCGCCTCTAGAAACGAAAGGCGATCGCTCTTTAATATTTATTTGAGCCGAAATATCAACTTCAGTACCAGGTTTATCAACTAACTGCTGATTAACAGTAACTTCCCCCGCCTGAATTAGTCTCTGTGCTAAAGCGCGAGAAGAACATAAATTTAACTCTACTAATAGTGTATCGAGTCGCTGTTTAGCCAATTAATTAGACTCTCCTGGTAAGATTAAAGCCAAAGCACGATTAATAAAACAAGTAAGTCTTTCAGGATTAATAATTCTTCCATTATCAGCACCTCAAACCTCAGCAATTTCTATTGTGTGACGGTTCTATCTAGTTTAGATAATAGAAGCTAATAGGTTTAATCTATGAGCGATCGCTATTTAAATGTATTATTCTTTGCAAATACACAATATACAAATAAGTTAAGATACAGCAAAATCGGTATATTGCCGTAGTTCAGCAGGATGGAAACCCAAGACAATATCTTCGCGCAAAATACCCGTTTCTAATAATGCCTCTGCAACTGGCTGGGAAGTACCATCATATTGAATCCACACTTTATCATTAATAATATCTATATGTACCACCGAACCATGTACGCGGCGCACTCCATCCCAGCCAATGTGTAACACTTCGTAGTGGTTTCGCTCCAAGTCAATGACTTTGATATTTTAAATAGGATAGCTGATTCTTTATTTGAACTTTTTATAGTATAGAGAGATGAATGAATATAAGATAAATAAGTGATAGAGATATAAGATGTTCCTTTGAGGAGTCGAAGAAAAGCTGCACCATGCAGAAATTCTATATCATTAATACTCATAGAACTATTGCCAACAATTATTTATATCAATAATAAACATTATAAGAGCAGGTATAAAATTTTCTCAGTAGTTATGCTCGTTGTAATACCAATTAATTTGTCATACAACAAATAATTTTTTGTATTAAGAAAAGTAAACGCACCTTGCCAATAAAGCCAAAGTGCGATATCTCTTAAGTCCACTTATGTGAACTTTGTTTGTATAGTTCTACGATTCCTAGTCCCAGGACTAGATCCTAAATATCTATCTCGCTCAACTCGCGTGTGATGTGATCGAATGGTTCATCTACAAAAGCACTATTAACCACACCTGCTGCTGCTACTTGCTCCTTAATTAGCTCCTTGAGAATCTGGATACCGCGAACCGTAGGGCCAATAGGTACTCCTAAAGAATTGTAAGTTTCCCGCAGCCCTTGCAGCACTCGTTCATCCAACACATTGGTGTTCCCAGCAACCAGTGCATAAGTGGCGTAGCGCAGATAGTAGTCCATATCGCGCAGACAAGCTGCATAACGACGAGTTGTATAAGCATTTCCACCAGGGCGAATCAATTCTGGCAGTTCTTCAAATAACTGTAAACCAGCTTGCTTGACAAGTCCAGCCGCATTAGAATTTATCGCCGCAGCTGCTTGTACTCTTGCTGTACCACTATCAAAGTAAGACTTCAGGCTATCGATCGCATTCCGGTCAAAATAACGACCAGCTAGGTCATAATTCTTAATTAAACTTGTTACCGCATCGCGCATTCCTTCTTCTCCCAATCTTTGCTATTTATGGTTTGATATTTATTTGGCTGCACTTATGCACCAGCAAAGTTTTGTGCTATTAAAAATAGATTCGGCACAAAAACAATCTATCCACTATCTATGGATTCTATGCCAAAGTTGACCCCTATATGATGAACTTTCCAGTTTTGTACAGATGATCGCCGAAAGGTTAATATAACCTGATAATCCAGATATCTGTAGCACAAGCTACAAAATCAGCTAATGTCTAGTATTTAAGATATTTCTGGTGTGTCACGGCCTGATTGAGATCGGCAGGGTTAGGATGCAATGTAATATTCTGGTTTACTTTAGGAAATTGGTAGAGAAGGAGTAACAATGACAACACCACAAGAAGTCTTGAAATTGATCCAAGACCAAAAAATTCAGCTGATCGATCTCAAATTCATCGATACAGTAGGGACTTGGCAGCACCTCACACTGTACCAGAACCAAATCGATGAGACTGCATTCACTGATGGCGTACCGTTTGACGGTTCCAGCATCCGGGGTTGGAAAGCGATCAACGAATCGGACATGACGATGGTACTCGACCCCAACACTGCTTGGATCGACCCCTTCATGGAAGTGCCAACACTAAGTATAATTTGTAGTATCAAAGAACCCCGCACGGGTGAATGGTACAACCGTTGCCCACGCGTTATTGCCCAAAAAGCTATAGATTACCTGGTTTCCACTGGTCTTGGTGATACAGCTTTCTTTGGCCCTGAAGCTGAGTTCTTTATCTTTGACAATGCTAGGTTTGCCCAAACCGCCAACGAAGGCTACTACTTCTTAGACTCCGAAGAAGGTGCTTGGAATTCCGGTAAAGCTGGTACAGATAACAAACCCAACTTGGGATACAAACCTCGCTTCAAAGAAGGTTACTTCCCAGTTTCACCGACGGATTCTTTCCAAGATATCCGTACAGAGATGCTGTTGACGATGGCACAATTAGGTGTACCTATTGAAAAACATCACCACGAAGTTGCTACTGGTGGTCAGTGCGAACTAGGTTTTCGTTTTGGTAAGTTGATCGAAGCGGCTGACTGGTTGATGATTTACAAATATGTCATCAAGAACGTTGCCAAAAAATACGGCAAAACCGTTACCTTCATGCCCAAACCAATTTTTGGCGATAACGGTTCGGGAATGCACTGTCACCAGTCCATTTGGAAAGACGGACAACCTCTATTTGCAGGTGATAAGTATGCTGGTTTGAGCGATATGGGCTTGTACTACATTGGTGGTCTTCTCAAACACGCACCAGCTCTGTTGGCAATCACCAACCCTAGCACCAACTCATACAAGCGCCTAGTACCTGGTTATGAAGCTCCTGTTAACTTGGCTTACTCCCAAGGGAATCGTTCTGCTTCTATCCGTATTCCTTTATCTGGTACTAACCCCAAAGCCAAACGTTTGGAATTCCGTTGTCCAGATGCCACTTCTAACCCCTATTTGGCATTTGCTGCAATGCTTTGTGCTGGTCTCGATGGCATCAAGAACAAAATCCATCCTGGTGAACCCTTAGATAAGAATATCTATGAACTCTCTCCAGAAGAACTGGCAAAGGTTCCTTCAACTCCAGGTTCTTTAGAACTAGCTCTGCAAGCACTAGAAAAAGATCACGCCTTCTTGACAGAATCAGGCGTCTTCACGGAAGACTTTATCGAAAATTGGATTGATTACAAGCTAGGCAATGAAGTCAAGCAGTTGCAGCTACGTCCTCATCCCTACGAGTTTTACCTCTACTACGATGCTTAATTAAGTCCGCATCTAATTAAAATTAACAGGTTTTGCCACCCTAAATTAAAGGGTGGCTTTTTTTTCCAGAGTTATCAGTTGAGACATTCACTCAGAAATCAACCCTAACCTTTAGCTCATGGAAGCATGACTCGGCCCATAAATCATCCGAGTGTTAGCATCAACCTTCCCTTGAATCGGGTTCCAGTAGTGGGATGCTTCTTCAGGAAGACCAAGTTCTTGTGCAGCCCGCATCAGCATTGATTGTTGGCGATTCTTGACTTGTTGATGTTCACGCGCCATTAACGCACGAGATTTATCTGCGATAGACATAACTATAGCCCTCTCTATTTTGTGAATATATAGTTTTTGTTTTCTTGAGACTACTATAACAAAAATTCTGTAACATAAGCTACTGTTTTAAAAATTTATATTTGCTTTTGCTGACAATATTAGTTATTTTTTCCCAAAACTAGAAAAATCTTCCCAAATCTACTTTGACAGCTAAAATCATCTGGCTTCAGGTTGTCTCACCTGAAAAAACACACCTTTCTCAAGACAGAACACTTATCCGTTACTTTTATTTACATTTAAAAGGTCTGACACTGTAAGTGACTAATTTTTGGGTGAAGCGGCATAAACACAACAGTTGCAAAAAATTAAGTTAGCATCAAATAAAGATTTACAAAACTTTACATAAGTTATGACAGTTACCTACCCGCGTAAATTTCAGAATGTTTTGAGTGCGAGAGATATATTGAAACAAGTGGTATGCGATCGCGACATCCATCTAATTACCCTCAACCGCTACCGTTATAGTGAACAACGTAGTTGCAAAGACCTGACTGAATTAATTGAACAACTCAATGGACAGCCACGAGAACTAGTGCGGGATTTGTCTCATCACATTTCAGATGAAGCTCGTCATGCCATGTGGCTAACTGACTTATTGGCAGAACTGGGAGCAGATATTGGTAATCCTCCTGGTTCTTCCTACATCAATGAATTTGAACGCCTACTTGATCGCGAACAAAAAGATCCAGCCCAAGACCTCGAAGATTTTGTGATTTCTTCTCTTGCTGCAATTAACGTTACCGAAAAACGGGGGTGTGAGTATTTCTCTGCCCATATTTATGCACTCAAGCAAGGGGCGCAAACACCAGAAAACATCAAAATTCGGGAAACGATTGAAAAAATTCTCCCAGAGGAAGCAGGACATGTCCGATGGGGTAATCGTTGGCTAGGAGAACTCGCGCGTAAGAGTCCAGAACATCGGCAAAAAGTAGAGCAAGCCAAGCGAAAATATACTGCTATTGAACAAGCTGCATTTGAATCAGGAATGGATATCACCTTGGGTGCAGAACTACGGCGAGTTGCCAATCTGCTGGAAGTGGCAAATACCATGCCGCTTTGGCAACGTCCCCAATACCTGATGGAACGCTTACCCCAAACATTGCTAGCGCCTGAGTTGCAATTTACTAGGATTCAGGCTGCACAAAAGGCTTGGCAGCGTGATCCACAGACGTTTATCGAGAAGTTTGTGCCAATGTTCCTCAACGGCATCCAGGGAACAGAAAGTAGCCGCAAGAAAACAACGGTGTAAAAGGGCATGGGGCATGGGGCATGGAGAAGAGACAAGGTAGACCAGGAAGAAGGGTGAGACAAGGAAGAGACTTGTTCAATAATTCCCCCTTGTCTTCCTTGTCTCCCCTGCCCCTCTGCTTCCCACTCTTCACTCTCTTTTCTTTAAGTAAAATTCATCTAAAAAGGCTAGATGTAAAATTTTGCATCTAGCCTTGGGTGTATAATAATTAAAATGACTAAGATGATCTGGCAGATCCTTCTTAATATTTCTTTCGTCGGCAGCCATCTGCGAGGAGAGCTAACCAGGGTACAAGAGCAAGAGTAGGTTAAGAATAGTAAAATTTATTAGCAAGTAAAATAAACCTATACTACTCATGCGAATTGATCGGCTAGATAAGCAAGAGATGAAACGAAAGAGATTTTATGCTTTAGCAAAAGACGCTAAACAGGCTTAGAGCAAAGATCAATTTTTAGCTGATGTAGATAATCAGCTACTCAGTGTATGAGAAGAAAATCTATTGGGGAATAAAGTGAAGTTGCCTTAAGACTGTTTCCTCAACAAGCAAAATGTCTGAATTAAATGTGCTTTAGATTAACTCATAGCCTAAGTAACATCTATTTCTAGAGCTGTTGAGGATTGAGATGCAAAGCTTTCCACCGAAAATGAGCAACAGTTGTAGAGCTTTTGAGGAGTTGGTAATGCTGTGAATCAAAGCACTTAATTTGATTTGCTTTTTGATCGGCAGGATTGAGACCAACTATATATACAAAGTTTGCAGTTGAAATACTAAGCGATCGCTGAAGACTTTCGTGTGTCAACTGTATATATCTTTGCCAGAAAAGCTGTGTAAAAGACGTTAGCACAACATCCTGTTTTCTGGTAATTCTGTTCCTTTGGGAAAAGAGGCATTACCTTACAGTAGTTAAACCACAGCATAGATAGTTAGGACTTTTTGTGTCACTTCTCTGCGCCCACTACCGCGATGACGTGGCGCATCATCTGAAGCTTGTTCAGATGCCGCCGAGAGCCACTGTTCCGAAGCAGGCGTGGAAGACAGCCCTGTTGATAAGTGATTGACCATTGCTTGGCAGTTAAAAGCTAAGGGGCCGAACACCAGACTCGATACTAAAAGTGAAATGGCAGCACGCATAGCAAATGTCTATTTTGGAACTCTCCACTTCACTGATACTTAGCTTTTTGATTAATATCCGGACAATTCATCAAAAAGTATTCTGTTTTACTGAAAATAAACTCTTCTTATCCTCCGTTTAAATGTTCGACTAATAACCAATTACCAGAGTGATTGTAACGACCCCACAATGTAACTAATTGTTCGTGGGGATAAGTGCGTAATTGCTCGTCGATATGCGATCGCAAAGTCACAAGCTGCCAGCTTTGCCCTTGATATGTGGCTGGTGCTGTGACAGTGAATCTATATTCCTGCTCTTCCAAGCGGTAAAAAATCCCTTTGAAACAGTTACTTTCCTGAATTAATGGCTTGTCAAAAGCAGATTCAGGGCAATCGCCACTAACTGGATAGGCTTGTGGGTTATCTAAGTAATACAGTTGCCAGTGCCGCCAATCCGAACGATTGGGGGGAAGATTAAACAAAGGAATAATCAGCGCTTTTGAGCGATTATCTTCTAATAAAGCCGTTTGCAGCTTTCTAATAGGTAAATCCCTCGGCTGGCAGTTTAATTCAACACATATCGCCGCCGCCATCCCTGCTGCTTGACCAATGCCCATAACCACAGGTTGCAATCTGGTAGCGCCATTGGCAATGTGGGAGACAGAAATATTCTTTTCACAAACCAAGAAACCATCTGTTGCGGCTGGAATTAGACAACTGTAGGGAATTGTAAAAGGAGTTCCAGTCCAACGCCCTCCCCAGCGGATGGATTTAGGTTGCAGTGAGAATTGAACACCAGGATAATGATGGTCATTGGCGTAGTTACCAACTGCGATTGCATCATTAAATATAGATGCAACTCTACCTTTGGCGATCGGCAAAATATCCTGTTCTCGGACAGTAGTTAGCCCCACTAAGCGGCGGCTTTCCCGGTAATAGGGATGCAGTGCAAAAGCTGTAGAGGCGTGAGGAAATACTTTTTCTGCTAAACCATAGCGACGACCAAGCTGTTTTTGGGTGAAATGAGCAAAATTTTGGCTGTGCCAGCGAGATTCTGGGATGAATTCACCTCTGGATACATCTGACTCTATCAATCGCCCTACCCCTTCGCCGTAGTCATTGCCACAGATTGGCCAATTCATCATAAACAGGCCACCGGGCAAACGTCCATAATTTAAAAATGTCTCTGCTCCATAGCCATCCCAAGCACCTGTAAACTGTGATGGATTATAGTTAGGCGCAGATGGAATCTCTGGTGCGATCGCTTCACCAAAGTCCTGCATAATCACTACATAAGTGGGCGCTTGCACAGGATATTTCTGAGTTAAAGAGTTAAAAGTCACTGGGGCGCTGGGTTCTCCCCACTCTGATTGCAATTCCCAACCCCAACGGTAAGGGATGTCAGCTAAAGCTAATAAATCTCCTAATTCTGTGCCATCGAGAATAATCTTGGCTGTGATAGCAAAATCAGCAAAGCGGACACCAGTTATAGAATCACCTTGTCGGAACACCTCTAAAGGCACTTGTCCAGAAATCCAATGCAAATTGGGCAATTCCTGCATCCAATCTGCAAAAATCTCTGCTCCAATTCGGGGATCGTAACTAAAAAAGCTTACCCAACTGTTATCTAATCCTCCAGGCTGTCGTTGTCGCAATTCCTGCAAAAACGCACCCCATAACCCCGTTTGAAAGGATTCTAATTCATTGCCATCGGGTACAGACACTCCTGCCGAAGTTAGCATTCCTCCCAACCAAGGAAATTCACTCACCAAAATGGTTTTAGCTCCCCGTCGTGCCGCTTGAATAGCAGCCGCAGTTCCTCCGGTTCCCCCACCAACAACTAAGACATCAGCTATGTATGTCTGATGAACCACGATCAAATCCTCCACCAGGGTTGAGCTATCTAGCTGATTTCGGTTGATCCTTGGCTCTACTTTTATCAGCTGAGTTTATAATTCACCTCTAGAAATCAGCTTTTGTCAAGTTTAAGAGGACTTTTCTAAACACTAAAGTGCTTACTACAAACATTTAAAATGTACTATCGCAATTACGTATGAAATATTACATATTTGTTTTGGTAAGTTACAGGGTCTTGCATTTTACACATCTGTATGCAAAGATAATTTTACATAAAATACTGTAAATCTATCGATTTACCGTATTAACAAGTTTTAGTACTTTTAAATCTAACTGATTGCAAATAAAGGCATTCAGCAAGTATTCATTTGGCAATTAGCAATGAATAACTAAAATTTAAATAATAATTTCCTTTAGTGTAAATCGCACTGACAGACTAAAGAAAAAAGAAGACTTGAAACTAAAAAATAATGTGGATTGTTAAACTTGCTCTTCGTCGCCCCTACACCTTTGTAATTACTTCCATACTTATTTTTGTTTTAGGAGTAGTTACTATTACGCGCATGGCAACGGACATTTTTCCAGAAATTAATATTCCTGTTGTCAGTGTGATTTGGTCTTATGGTGGTGTATCACCAGAAGAAATGGAACAGCGTATTGTTACGAGCAGTGAACGCTCTTTTACAACCACTGTTAATGACATTGAACACATCGAATCACAATCACTCAATGGTGTTAGCGTCATTAAAGTTTTCTTCCAACCAGGAGCAAAAATTGAAGCAGCAGTAGCTCAACTTACTTCTAACACTCAAACAATTCTTCGAGCTTTACCTCCAGGAATTACACCGCCTTTAATTATTCGCTACAATGCCTCTAATGTACCTATTCTTCAGCTAAGTGTTAGCAGCACATCACTATCAGAGCAAGAACTTTACGATAACGGCAATAATTTTCTGCGGACTCAGCTAGCGACTGTTCAAGGCGTGTCTGTACCGTTACCTTATGGAGGCAAACCTCGGCAGATTATGGTAGACATTGACCCGCAGGCACTATTTGCCAAAGGTCTTTCAGCTACAGATGTCACAACCGCAATCAGCGCCCAAAATCTTATCTTACCTGGGGGAAATGCCAAATTAGGCGATCGCGAGTACAGTGTTCGACTCAATAGCAGTCCCCAAGTCTTAGACGCGTTAAACAATTTACCAATTAAACAAATTAACGGCACTGTAATTTATATACGTGATGTTGCCCAAATCCATGATGGCTTTGCAGTGCAGAACAATATTGTCCGTCGAGATGGACGAAGGTCTAGTTTATTAACTATTCTCAAAAATGGTAGTGCTTCAACTTTAGATGTTGTCGCTAGAGTCAAAGAAAGACTACCAAAAATTCAAGCTACATTACCTAAAGAATTAGATTTAGAAATCTTATTTGACCAATCGATATTTGTTAAAGCTTCCATCCACGGAGTATTAACGGAAGGATTAATTGCTGCTTGTTTAACTGCCACGATGATTTTATTATTCTTAGGCAGTTGGCGTAGCACTTTAATTGTGGCAATCTCCATTCCTTTATCAATTCTTTGTTCTATTATTGCTTTGCGATTGCTAGGACAAACTCTAAATATTATGACATTAGGAGGTCTATCTCTGGCAGTTGGGATTTTAGTTGATGATGCCACAGTAGAAATTGAAAATATCCACCGCAATTTGGGGCAAGGGAAACCTCTGCAACAAGCTATTTTAGATGGCGCACAACAAATAGCTGTTCCGGCTTTCGTTTCTACCTTGGCAATCTGTATTGTTTTTATCCCAATTGTCTTTTTAACAGGAGTGGCACAATCGCTATTTATGCCTTTAGGAATGGCGGTTGTTTTTGCAATGCTTGCCTCCTATCTACTCTCGCGGACAGTAGTACCAATGTTGGCAAAGTTTCTGCTTGCGAAGGAACTACATCTTTATACTGAACATGAAAATCTAGAGAATAACGGTAATGGTTATGTAATTACCAAAAAAGATATTTTCTGGCGGATTCATGAGCAGTTTAACCGCCAATTTGAGAAATTTCGGCAAAACTATCGAAATACTTTAGCCAAAGCTCTAAATCATCGCGGTATAGTTTTTGCAGTCTTTGGTGCTTTTTGGGTAAGTGCCTTAGTTTTACTACCTTTTGTTGGTCAAGACTTTTTCCCACAAGTAGATGCAGGTCAGTTTCGGTTGCATGTCCGCGCTCCTGCGGGAACACGACTTGAAAAGACAGAACAGATTTTTACTCAAGTTGAAAATGAAATCCGCCAAGTTATTCCTGAGGAAGAATTAGAAATTATTCTTGACAATATTGGTTTACCTGTAGGTGGAGTCAACCTGGCTTTTAGCGACACAGCAACCATTGGCCCTGGTGATGGAGAAATTCTTGTCGGTCTTAAAGAAGGTAAACATCATTCTACTTGGCAATATGTTAGACAACTACGCCAAAAATTAACCGCCCAATTCCCTGAATTAACCTTCTTTTTTCAACCTGCGGATATAGTAACTCAAATTCTCAATTTTGGTTTACCAGCACCTATTGATATTCAGGTCATAGGCCCAGCGAAAAATCGTCGGGATAACTACAAAATTGCCAAACAAATCAAAAACCAAATAGCTCAAATTCCGGGAGCAGTTGATGTTCATTTACATCAAGTCGTTGATGCTCCAGACCTACGTATTAATGTAGATCGTTCTCAAGCACAACGTAGCGGTTTAACTCAAAGAGATGTTGCCAATAACCTACTCACATCATTAAGTTCTAGTGGTCAAACATCACCCAATTTTTGGCTCGATCCTATCAAAGGAGTCAGTTATCTAATAGCAGTACAAGTTCCCCAGTATAAACTGAACTCACTAGAAAAAATTCAGAATACTCCTGTAGCTAACGGTTCTAGCTCGTCACAACTTTTAAGCAATCTTGCTGTTGTAAAACGTGGGAAAGCTCCTGCTGTTGTTAATCATTACAACGTACAGCCTGTATTTAATATTTACGCCAATGTTCAAGGTCGTGATTTAGGTGGTGTAGCCAGCGATATTTATAAAATAGTTGGACAATTTCAGCAGAAGTTACCGCGTGGAACCTCAATTATGGTGAAAGGTCAAGTAGAAACGATGAATTCATCTTTTCTAGGATTAGAAGTAGGATTGATATTTGCCATTGGATTAGTTTATTGCTTAATAGTAGTCAATTTTCAATCTTGGATCGATCCATTCATTATTATGATGGCACTGCCAAATGCTTTAGCAGGAATTGTTTGGATACTATTTGTGACGAATACAACGTTTAGTGTACCTTCTTTGATGGGTGCAATTATGAGTATTGGGGTTGCGACTGCCAATAGTATTTTGCTCGTCACCTTTGCTAATGAGCAACGTCTAATAGGAGAAAAAGCTGTTTCTGCGGCTTTAGCTGCTGGTTATACCCGTTTGCGTCCAGTATTAATGACTGCTGGAGCCATGATTATGGGGATGTTACCAATGTCTCTTGGTTTAGGAGAAGGTGGTGAACAAAATGCTCCTTTAGGACGTGCTGTAATTGGTGGATTATTAGCAGCAACAGTGGCAACTTTAATTTTTGTACCTGTAATTTACAGTATTTTACGCAGAAAACAACCCCAAAATTTAGAGTTAGAGGAAGAACTATCTTCTACTATCAAATTAACTGTAGCCAATCGGTAAATTATTCGGGAATAATCAGATCGCCGACTTCTTAAAGAAGTCGGCGATCTTAGAGGATGTTTTAAAAGTAGTTTGCTGTATCTTCGCACTTATTGATCCCCCCTAGCCCCCCTTAAAAAGGGGGGAACCGGAATCAAAGTCCCCCTTTTTAAGGGGAATTTAGGGAGATTGAAAACGTTTTTGTTACCGACAAGAGGACTTTTAAAACATCCTCTTAAAGAATTTCGATAAATCAACAAATCAAATAGAATTATATAGTATGGATACTCAAGAAAATACCAAAGTTGATAATTCTGATATCGCAGCAACGAATAAAAAAAGTCGCTTCAATTTTATCACCATTATTGCTATGACTACTTTTGTTGTTACTGGACTTTTAGCACTTGGTATTATACCTCGCTTACAAAAGCAATCAGAATTAAATGCTTTCGCTAAATCTACAACAAAAAAAGCTTCTTCGGTTAATGTAGTTAAACCAAAAGTTGCTGCTAATTTCACCGAATTAGTTCTACCTAGCAGCATTCAAGCCAGCCAAGAAACCACAATTTATGCCCGTACCAGTGGCTATTTACAAAAAAAATTAGTGGATATTGGCGATCGCGTAAATAAGGGGCAGCTACTAGCTATAATTGATGCGCCGGAAACTGACCAAGATGTACAGCAAGCTCGTGCAGAATTGGCAAAGTCTGAGGCTAATCTCGCTCAAGTTCAGGCAGATTTAGCACAAAAGCAAAGTAATCTTTCTCAAACAAAAGCTAACTTCAAGGCTAGACAGGCGGAATTAGCCCAAGCACGTACTAACCTAGAATTAGCACGTCAAACTTGGCAACGTTGGCAATTACTTCAAAAGCAAGGAGCCGTGACTACACAAACTGCTGATGAACGCGAAAGTGCTTTTAAAGCAAGTCAAGCTAATGTAGATACTTTAATTGCTCGCGTTAATTCAGAGCAAGAAAGTGTAAATACTGCTCTCGCAGCTATTAATTCCCAGAAAGCTAACATTAATGCGTTTATTGCAAGTAGGAGTGTTAGTAAATCAGATTTACAACGGATAACTGCTTTACAAACATTCAAACAAATTGTTGCCCCTTTTGCGGGTGTAATTACTGCTCGCAACATAGATTCAGGAGCTTTAATTTCTGCGGGTAGCAATAATAATAGTGGAAATTCCTGGTTATTTAAGATTGCTCAGACAAAGAATTTACGTATCCGAATTAGTGTTCCACAGGCTTTTGTGCAATCAATTCACCCTGGACAAAATGCGCTTGTTCGTGTTCGTGAGCTACCGAAAAAATCTTTTTCTGGTAAAGTTATTCGGACTGCTGATGCCTTGGATGCTACTTCTAATACTCTTTTAACTGAAATTGAAGTACAGAATTCAGAGAATGTATTGCGTCCTGGGATGTATGCTGAAGTGACTTTTAAGACTGAACGTGCTAACCCACCTTTATTAGTACCAGCTAATACCTTAGTGATTAATGCAGATGGTATACAAGTAGCCACTGTGACAAAGGAAAAGAAAGTCAAATACCAGAAAGTAGAGCTTGGACGAGATTATGGTACTGAAGTTGAAGTTGTTTCTGGTTTAAGCCCTAATGTTAGGTTAATTACTAATCCTACGGATGCTCTCCAAGATGGGAAATCGGTTCAGATACTTGCATCTAAGCATAAGACTAAGAATTGAATTTTGAATTTGGAGCGTACCCCATCTCTACGGGACGCTCTGCGAATGGGTAAGCAAGCGAGGTGACTGGGGTTACAACAAAGTAAAGTTAACCGATAATAAATAGCTTAACGTTGACGACTAATGCTACATCTAGTATGGTTGAGCGGGGAAAAACCAACGTGAAAGCACAGGTATTTAGAGGCGTTAATCAACTATCTTACGAAGATATCCCAGTTCCAACCCTAGAACCAGATGAAGTGCTGGTACAGGTGCGGGTTGTGGGGTTGTGTCAGTCAGATATTAAAAAAATTCGTTATCCACTTTATGAACCGCCGCGCATTTTTGGACATGAAACTGCCGGCACGATCGCAGCAATAGGCAATAATGTCAAAGGTTGGCAAGTTGGACAACGGGTAGCAGTGATGCACCACATCCCTTGTATGCGTTGCGCCTACTGCCTAAATGATAATTTCTCGATGTGTGATGTTTACAAAAACATTTCCACTACCGCAGGCTTTAATGCCAGTGGCGGCGGTTTTGCCGATTATGTCAAAGTTCCTGGACATATTGTGGAAAATGGTGGGTTGATTCCCATCCCTGATAATATCAGTTTTGAAGAAGCGAGTTTTGTAGAACCAACTAACTGCTGTTTGAAGGCAGTGAGAAAAGCTCAAATTGCTCCAGGACAAACTGTATTAGTTACTGGGGCTGGGCCAATTGGGTTAATGTTCATTATGTTGGTGAAGTATTTCGGAGCAAAAGCGATCGCTACTGATTTACTACCTTCTAGAATTGATAAAGCCTTGAGTGTCGGTGCAGAAGCGGCTTTTGATGCTCGCGATCCCGATTTAACGGCAAAAATACATGCTCTAACTGGTGGACTAGGTGTTGATGTTACTCTGCTGGCTGTTCCTAGTGAGAAAGCTTTCTTTCAAGCACTTGATAGTACCCGCAAAGGTGGCAAAATATTATTTTTCGCCGAATTCCCTGATAAGGTGGAAATTCCAATTAATCCCAATATTCTCTACCGTCGGGAAATTGACTTGATCGGCAGTTATAGCTCATCTTATCGGCTTCAGAATTTATCAGCCGATATTGTGTTTAATCAGCGAATTGATGTAAAAGCGTTGATTAGCGATCGCTATCCATTAAAAGATTTATCAGCAGCCGTGGAAGTTGCGATCGCACCCACACCGGATACTTATAAAATCTTAATTTATCCGTCAAAGGAAGATTAGGGAGATAGGAGAGTGTTAAATAATTCGTAATTCGTAATTCGTAATTACCCCTCTTCTGTCACTCTCCGAAAACATTTGCCATTTCTGGATTCTAGAGCTTTTGTATAGCAAGCGATTGCGCGATT